>NZ_PVWG01000004.1:0-258380 GCF_003003695.1 Phormidesmis priestleyi ULC007 | reverse complement strand
ATATTGCTTTTAACCTGATTCTGCTAAAACGCTTAACTTTCCTTTATGTAGCTTACTCTTTCCACACCCACCTACTTAAACACTAACTAGCCCTGATTAGACGGTTGAGGATACCCGCACTGCTTGCAATAAGGTAAATTTTTGTAAGTCGATTCATGACAGTTTGGACACTCGGCATATTGAAAATAACCGCAGTGTGGACAGTGAGAATCATGGTGGCGAATTTTTCTCGCGCATTGCAGGCATTCTGATTTTTGAACTCTATTTGCTGCTTGAATCTTAGGATTAAATGCGAACTTTTGAAAAAATTTGATGATCCCAAAACCGACGAGTGGAATCAGCAGAATATAGACGTAATTGATCAGGAACAGCAGCCCACCAAACAAGGTGCTGATAATGCTGACAAAAAATTCAAACAGTGCCCCAACTTGCAGGAATTCAAAAACTTTGAAAATCAGGGGAATAAAGAAGATCACCAGCAAGTGCCAGCTAATCAGCGAGATCAGTCCATAGCCTTTGCGTTGAGCAAATTTATAGACTGATAAGGCAACGAAAATCAGCGGCAACAGAAAGAGAGCCTGAAAAGCAAGCTGAATACTGGGATACCAAAAAGAGGCTTGCTTATAGCCTTTTTCGACTTTTTCAAAGCTGTTTTTGTCGTTCAGAAATGCGATAAAACTAGCACTTTCTGGCTTGGCAATCAGTTGATTTTTAAGATCAGAAATCTCTGTTTTCAGCGTAGAAATCGTGCGATTGTTTTGATCTAGCTCTTGCTTTGCTTTTTCAGCACCGACTGCGTTAATCGATTGCTCACGACCCTGACCTGCAATTTTTTCTAACAGCGTTGAGTCATATTGTTCGCGAATTTTGCGATTAGATTGCTCGATCGTGCTAACTCTATTTTGCTTCTGGTCAATGAGTCCTACGATCTTTTGATTTTCGGGGGTTTTAATCTTGTCTTTATAGTCTGCAAACTTCAGGCAAGTTTCAGAAACTTCGCCTAGATGTCCTGTTGCAGCTTGCTGATAGGTTTGCCGAAAACTAGGTGATCCAGGGTATGAAGACGTAAACGTGTTACGAATTGTCTCGTAGTTTTTATTTTGATTGGTTTGAGTTTGATGAGTTTGCCAATCTGAATAACAGGGATAAGCTTGTGATGGCGAAATGTGCCATCCACTAATGTCATTGAGTCCTGAAAAGACATTAAATAAGATAAAAAGATCAATCAAAATAAGCACAATTAAGCTCACTTTGTTGAGCGGCTCATTATTAAGGGTGCTTGCTCGATTAAAAAACCGATTGACAATACGACGAATTCTAGAAAACATGGCGGGTTATAAAAGGGCGAAGAGAAAGAAGCAATGATGCTCAGATTAAAGGACTTGTCACTTCTTAATAGGCCGTCAGTTCGACGAGTTTTTTCGCTGCGTTGTCAGCGGCTTCTGTCCCCTAAATCCCCCATTCTGGGGGACTTTGAACCGGAAATTTTGGCTTGAAGTCCCCCAAACTTGGGGGATTTAGGGGGCACGACAAACTGTAACGAAGCCGTCGAATTCACGTTAATAGGACTTACGCAAACCTCCGAGGTTTTAACCAAGAATCAAGCATCGTGACCGACAGAGTGGCTTAAACCTCCGAGGTTTTGGTGAATGCGTAAGTCCTGCTTAATTAATTAAGATGTAAGAACTAGTAACAAAGTACATCCTAAACCCAGACAGTTAAGACTTCTGATTTAGCTTTATTTAAGCAACTCTCAACCGATTTAAGAAAACCCCTGTGCCCATTTCTGCATTGTCTCTAGCCCAGACGGCGACGTGAGATTATAGTGAAGCGGGGTAATCGTAATGTAGTGGTCTCGATTTGCCTGCACATCAGTCGGAACCCGATCTGGCACATGCGGATCTTCCACGTCTTCAAGCAGTTCTCCTGCCAGCCAATAATAGGTTTTGCCTCTAGGATCAGCCCGCTTTTCAAACACATCGATATAGCGACGAACGCCTTGACGAGTGACGATCGCGCCCTTAATTTCAGAGGGTGCGATCGCCGGGACATTCACATTCAGCAACGTCAACTCTGGCAAAGGCTTCTCTTTTAACTGTTGAACTAAAGAACAGGCAAAGTCAGCCGCTGGTTGAAACTCGTCAGATTTAGAACTCGTCAAACTAAACGCAACACTGGGAAATCCTTCGATCACGCCTTCCATCGCGGCTGAAACAGTGCCCGAATAAAGCACATCGGTGCCCAGATTTGCGCCATGATTAATGCCAGACAGCACAAAATCAGGTGGGCTATCCAATAACGCCCAGAGTGCCAGCTTTACACAGTCTGACGGTGTGCCCGAACAGGCCCAGGCTTTGATGGACGGGTGGAAAATCGACTCTATAATGTCGGCTCGAATCGGTTGATGAAGGGTGAGTCCGTGCCCGGTGGCAGAGCGCTCACGATCGGGGCAGACCACCGTCACATCGTGCCCCGCTTTTGCCAGGGTGTTTGCCAAAGTCCGAATGCCCAAGGCATAAACACCATCGTCGTTGCTGATCAGGAGTTTCATCGAATCAACTAAACTAGTAAAACAAATCGACTTTACGCGCTATTGCGTCCAGCACCTCTATCCATTCTTAGTATGACTGCTCAGACAATCGAACTTGAATCCCAATTAGATGCAATCCGGCAAGAAGCCCAAGCCGCGATCGCGGACACCGAGACGCTTGACCAACTAGAGCAACTGCGCGTCAAATATCTCGGCAAGAAAGGGCCGATTCCGCAAGTGCTGGGCGGCATGGGCAAACTTGACCCAGCCGATCGTCCGCGCATTGGGGCCCGTGCCAATGAGGTCAAAGAAGCCATTCAGGGAGATCTCGATCGTAAGCGCACTGCCTTGCAATCTGCCCAGATTCAAGCGCGATTAGAGTCAGAAGCGATCGACGTAACCATGCCCGGAGTCTTCCGTCCTCAAGGTCGAGTGCATCCGCTCAATGGCACGATCGATCAGGTGCTCGATATCTTCGTCGGTATGGGTTACACCGTCGCCGAAGGCCCTGAAATGGAGACTGATTACTATAACTTTGAGGCGTTGAATTTCTTGCCTGATCACCCAGCGCGAGATATGCAAGACACGCTTTATCTACCCGATGGCAATCTGCTGAGAACCCATACCTCAACCGTGCAGATTCGCTATATGGAGAACAACGATCCGCCGATTCGGATTGCGGTGCCAGGGCGGGTTTATCGTCGCGACACAGTGGATGCAACCCACTCAGCAGTGTTTAATCAGATCGAAATTTTGGCGATCGATGAGGGTCTGACTTTCACTGATCTTAAAGGCACAATCAAAGTGTTTTTGCAAGAAATGTTTGGCGATTTGCCGATTCGCTTTCGTCCGAGTTTCTTCCCATTCACCGAGCCATCTGCGGAGGTTGATGTGAAGTGGAAAGGTCGCTGGCTAGAGATTTTAGGCTGCGGCATGGTTGATCCTAACGTGCTAAAAGCCGTTGGCTATGACCCAGAAATCTATACCGGATTTGCGGCAGGGTTTGGAGTGGAGCGATTGGCGATGGTGATGCACCAAATCGACGACATTCGGCGGCTTTATAGCAGCGATTTGCGGTTCTTAAACCAGTTTTAGTCTCATTTAGAGGGCACAGCAGCGCTATGCCCTCCAGGGCATTTTAAGGAGATGTGGTTGGACTGCTCGTTGGATAGGCTGTGGCTGGAGAGGTTGGGGTCACCGTCGGGCGAACAGTGGGAGAGATCGTAGTAGTCGGAGCAGTTGGAGTGACTAGTGGGCTGGTAGTAGTTCCGTCTGTACCTGTAGTGCCTGTTCCTCCCGTCCCTGTGTTACCCGTTCCACAAGCGCTTAATAAGAGCATTAGTCCGATCGTGCCAATCGAAAATTTAAGCAGCTTCTTCATAACTCCTCCAGTGAATCTCTGTTAAAAACTTAAGCAATCTCTTTGTGAATGCAGGTAATCCTCGCAAACAAAAAAGCTGGTTTTATCTTGAATGACTACAACAGGCTTAACCTCTACCGATAGTTGTAGCTCTTCGGACATGTAATTTGAATTTTAAGTTTGACTTTAGCCTTGTGTTTTCAGGGTTGAAGTTAGTAGTTATTTGGGGTGTCTCGCTTGTTTCTATCGTATTTATTCTGACATCAACTGTAGTTCGGGTGTATTATATAAGGACTTTGATTTACTCGCTTCATGCTCGATTTCACAGGGAAAACAATCTTAGGAATTGATCCAGCGATCGCCACGATCGGATATGGGGCGATTCGAGATAGTGTGGTGCTTGATTATGGAGTCATCAAAACGTCAAAAGATAGGCCAATTTTTGAGCGGCTGAAGCAGATTCACGACGATATTTGTGAACTTTGTCAGTCGCTTAAACCAGACGTGGCAGCGCTAGAAATGCCATTTTTTACGCGAGAAAACACAAACGCGGGAAAGGTGCTGCGGGCGTTAGGAGTGATTGAGTTAGCGCTTGGAGAATGTGGATTAGGGTCGCCAATTTTTTTGCACCAATCGCAAGTTAAATCAGCCGTATCAAAATATGGAGCCGATAAATCAGAGATTCAGCGAGCCGTGATGATGATTTTTAGTCTGTCAGAGATTCCCAAACCCGATGACGCGGCGGATGGATTAGCGATCGCCTACGCCGCTCAGATCGGAATGAGCGCCAATGTGAAATAACGCGATGTGCGACTTTCCTAAAACCGCCCAAAAGCAGCCCTCACCCTAGCCCTCTCCCACAGGAGAGGGAACCAGAGATCGTTTGAAAGCCCCTCTCCTGCGGGAGAGGGGTTTGGGGTGAGGGTTCTTAGTCGCACATCGCGTGAAATAGCCCTGCCTACCAAGGCAATCGGCTGCCATCCCAAGAAAAGAATTCACCGCTATCGGCTTGTTTTAGCTGATCGAGAACAGTTAACAACTGCTGCACGGTGCGATCGACCGAAAACAACTTCTCAGGGGCAACATTGCGCTGAAACGGACGAGATAACTGAGTATCAGTCGTGCCAGGATGGAGCGTGACTACGATCGTGCTGGGGCAAGTGCGCCGATATTCGATCGCGACAGTTCGCATAAACATATTCAACGCGGCTTTAGAAGCGCGATAACCATACCAGCCGCCTAACTCGTTATCGCCAATGCTGCCAACCTTAGCGGAAATCGTTGCAAAAATGGCCCGGTTTCGATGTTTCAACAAAGGCTGCACATGCTTGGCTAACATCGCTGCCCCGACACTATTGACTTTAAAGTAGTGCAGTAGCTGATCGGCATTGAGGTGCCGTAAACTCTTTTCGGGCTGCATCGTCTCATCGTGCAGCAGACCGACACAATTGATCACTGCATCCAGCGTTGTCGTCTCAGTTTGAATCTTTTGAATCACGGATGCAATTTGCAATTCTTCAGTGATGTCCATTTGCAGGCAGTGTAACCGACGATCGGCAACGCCAACCAATTCTGAAGATGGTGTGCGATAAGTGGCGTAGACGTGATCGACCCGATCTCCCTTGAGAAACTGCCGCACAAACTCTAAGCCAATTCCCTGACCCGCTCCGACAATTAGCGCAGCTTTGGGATCGCTCATTTTAGCACTGAGATAGAAAGCGTCCTGACTATATCACTCAACTTTACGAAAAGAGTACTCTAAAACTCGATTCATAAGAAAAGCTAAACTCCGATGTCATCCTCTACCATTGGGAGGTAGCGTTGATCATCAAGAAGTGTGGGTGATCTGCGACTAAAAAACTCTTGCTTTGGTAAACGGCAATCAGAATGAAACCACGATCGATTTTTCTAGCATTTTTACTTGGGCTGCTTCTGGTGATGGTGCCTCTGGGCTTCCGCCAATGGTTGCCGGATCAAATAAGCGCTCAAACTCCCCCAGCAGAGGCACCTAAAAAGACTCCAGCAGAGGAAGAAGACAGTGAACCAGAAAAGCCTCAGTTCAAACCCTTTGACGAAGTGGTGCATGGAGCGACTCGATCGCCGGGGCTGTTTGCTCTCTACCAAAACAAAAAGACAGGAAAGCTGTTTGCCGAAATTCAGCCCGACCAGTTAGAGCGCAATTATCTCGCCGCCATGACGCTCGAATCGGGTCTGGGAGAGCGAGGAATTTATAGTGGATTGCCGCTCGGCGACTTTCTCTTCACCTTTTGCCGCGTCAATAATGGCATTCAGTTTGTAATTCCTAACACGTTTTTCCGAGCCCAAGCTGGGACTCCGATGGCGCGATCGGTCGATCGCTCCTTCAGTGACTCGGTGCTAGAAGTCTTGCCCATTCGCAGCATTCACCCTCAGCGAAAAAGCATTCTGGTCGATCTGACCCCTCTATTATTGAGTGACCTACCTGGACTGACCCCCGTATTAGCCAGCTATCTCAAAAGCAGCTATACGATCGATGCCAGCAAATCTTATCTGAGCCAAGCAAAAGCCTTTCCGCTTAACGTTGAGATTGAGTCGATTTTTGGTTTTTCGGGTGGCGAAGGCGAGGGTGCGATGCCCAGCTACATTGCCGCACTGCCCGACAGCCGATCGTTTAATTTGCGCGTTCGCTATAGTTTCTCTAAACTGCCCGAAAATAATGGTTATCATCCCCGGTTAGCCGACGATCGTATCGGCTACTTCATCAGCGCTTTTAAGGATTTAGACGACGATACACCGCGACAAGCATTTGTTCGCTACATCAATCGCTGGAATCTAGAGAAAAAAGACCCCACCGCCGCGATCTCTGCACCCAAAAAGCCGATCGTGTTTTGGCTCGAAAATACCATTCCTGTCGAACATCGTGATGCCGTGAGAGAAGGCGTTTTGCTCTGGAATCGGGCCTTTGAAAAGATTGGGTTTAAAGACGCGATCGAAGTGCGGCAAATGCCCGACAAGGCGGATTGGGACCCCGCAGACGTGCGCTACAACACGATTCGCTGGTTTAACTCAACGGATGCAATTTTTGCGATGGGGCCGTCGCGGGTTAACCCACTCACGGGCGAGATTTTAGATGCAGACGTGATGGTGTCAGCAGACTTTGTGCGATCGCTCAAACAAGACTATCGCAGCCTCGTTGAGCAAAATCAGATGTCAACCGCGCCCTTTGCCGCCCATCTGACCGGAAACTCTAACCTCTGCAACTATGGCATGGCGGCGCGATCGCTCAAGCGCCACTCAGCAAAAACTCAGCAACCTGCCGTGCCAAAACTGAGGTTTGGTTCTCACTTAGGAAACTATCAAGACCTTTGCTATGGGCTAGACGCAGCCAAACAATTTGCAGTCGGCAATATGGCGTTATCGATGTTTCAAAACGTCTTGCCGAGCAGTCCTGAAATGAAAAACTATGTGCATGAATTTGTGCGCGAATTAATCGCCCATGAAATCGGACACACCTTGGGACTGCGACATAATTTTCACGGCAGCGCAATGCTAAAGCCAGAAGAATTAAACAACACCGCGATTACTCAAAAGAACGGACTTGTTGCCTCCGTGATGGACTACAATCCGGTCAATTTGGCTCCGCAAGGCACCAAGCAAGGTGACTTCTTCACCTCAGTGATCGGGCCTTATGACGAATGGGCGATCGAGTATGGCTACACGCCGATTGACGCGATCGTGCCCCAAGCCGAAACGCGCATTCTCGACAAAATCGCGCAACGGGCACCAGAGCCAGCCCTCGCCTATGCCACCGATGAAGATGTCTCCTCTTTTCTTGACCCCAAGGTGAATGTATTTGATTTAAGCGGCGATTTGCTCACCTACACGCAATGGCAAATGGACAATGCGCGCGAAATGTGGAAGAAAGTCGATCGCCGCTATCCCAGTCAAGGTGAAAGCTTTAATGAGGTTCGCGTTGCTTTTGATGCGGTGTTTGATTACTACTTTCAATACTCACTGTTCTTAACCGATTATATTGGCGGACAATTCTTTAATCGCTATCGCTATGGTGACGCAAAAGGACGTTTGCCATTTGAGTCAGTGCCTTTAGCCCAACAGCGTCAAGCATTAGCCGTGCTGCAAAAAAATGTTTTTAACGAAGAAACCTTCCGATTTTCACCAGAGTTTCTCAACAAACTCGCGCCTTCTCGCTGGAGTCATTGGGGCACCGAGCCATCGAGCAATTTAGACTATCCCATTCACGACAATATTTTGTTTTTGCAATCGATGGTTTTGGCTGACTTGCTGAGTTACGATCGCCTCGCCCGTCTCAGAGATGCCGAACTCAAAACCGAGCCGGGACAAGCCATGATGATTCCCGAATTGTTTGACACGCTGCAAACTAGCATCTGGGGCGATGTGATGCAACCAGCAGGCGATCGCATTAAATTATCGGGTCTGCGTCGCGCTCTGCAACGTGAATATATGAACACGCTGATTGCAATGGTGCTGCGGCAAAGCGATGCCCCTGAAGATGCTCGCACGATCGCCCGTTATGAACTCAAGCAGCTTCACGGCAGGCTCGATCGCGCTATGCGAAAAGTCGATGATAAAGATCTCTACACCAAGGCGCATTTAGAAGAGGCGCACGATCGCATCGGCAAGGCACTAGAAGCAAGACTGCAATCGCAATAAAACCTAAGCGAAAGTAAAAGGCTCTCCCCTCTAGAGCATGGCGACAGCATCTAAAACTTAACTTTGGCAATTGGGTCTGATGATCTAACGTTGCCCATAGCCTCTTGGTGGTCGTCTGCATGAGCAAAATTATGTGACGCTTTTGTAGTCCAGAAACAGCGTGATCGTCCCTCAAGTAGCATGCAGCACATAGAAGCTAACTCCTCCTACTTGAGGGAAAGTGCTCACACTCTAGTTTTTCACTTAGCAATGTTTTTTAACTGAGAAATTAAACTGAGCCAAAATGGTGCACCCAAAGAAATAGCCATACTACTTACTAACCAACCTAGAATCACACTTACAGAAGAGTTTGGAGAAGTAGAAAAACAATGTTGTAAGTCCGGCAGCGTAACAGACTTTTGATTAGATAGCAAAGGACAATTAAACTGACGACTGACAGTTCTAGGTTGCCAAGCTATAGGAAAAGCCATTTCTATCTGTTTTCCATTTTGTGTCTGAGTTGATGTTGTAGACAACCAGTTGACAATACTAAAAGTATCGATGTTCAAAACTAAAACGATCGAAATCCCAGTTAGGAATGAAATTATTGAAGTTTTGTTTTCAAAAAGCAACTCTTCACGTTTCAAAATACGACTGAACCAAGTACCGACTTGTTCACGAAATTCATTCAAACCATCTAGTTCTCCTTGAAAACTGATTTGACTCTTCTCTATTTTTTGCTCGGCTCTTCGTATAATAATACTTATGCTGTCTATTAAAGAACGGGGAAGCCTTCCTATTATCTTTTCAAATTCTCGATAGGATTGGTATTTACAAAGATTATTCTCTCTTCGTCCGTCAAACATTGTAAAGCTATATCATATAAAATGTGTCTCTGCTCATAAGAAAGATCTGATTGTTTAAAGTTAGTATCGTCAATATAGTTATGCTCTACTAGTTGTTCCTCAAAGTAGCGATCCAATTTTGAGTTGATTTGAGAAAGAGTCCCTTGAAGTGAATCAAAATACTTTTGAACTTCTTTGTAAATATCGCTCTTTTGATCTAAAAGTTTAGCAATCTCAAATGGCTTAGGCGATAACCTGCCTAAAAGAAAAGCTCTCCCATTTTCCTGACCTAAGATGTTTCGTTTCAGTAAAGTAACTCTGTGAATGAATTTTCTTGTTAATTCATCTTTAATTAATTCATCTTCAGAGTAGGATAAAATTAAACTATCAAAGCTTTCTGAAATTTGATCGACTGCTAAAGATAGATCGATGTTTCCCTCTAATAAATAAAGATTAAGAATGATTGAGCAATCTTGCTTAAAGACATCAAAGTATTCATGCTTTAATAAATTGAGTTTTATCTTTGAAGCTAAATCTTCTATAGCTTTATTCATTCTATTAATTAAGCTTTCTAATCTTATTCGCGTTAATTCATGAGTTAAAAAATCTAGTCCGACTGTTTGTATAAAAGCGATCGAAAAAAGATCCGAAGACAGAGACTGAGGTAACTTAGCACGATCTCTACTGTAATTACGATATTTTCTGCCTGCCAGTAAGAAAGTAATTCGCTCAGGCATAGAACGAACTACTTTAATAGTCTCCTGGTAGTCTCTCTTAGGAGAATAGATAAGAGGATGAGCGCAAATTCCACTTAGAAGGTGTTCAACCTGCGCTTCCTCCAGAGAGTTAGATATGCTTCTTTTAATTACACTTGTTAAATGTTTGCTTCTATCTAAATTCCGAATGATCAGATCCTTGATTTGAGTCACTATCAAGCTAAGACCTATGTATACCACTAATAGTCCAATCAGAGTTTGTATGACAGATGGGATGCTCATTCTCTTCCTAAATTACTCTAATTAATATATTGTTCATTTGTGCTGAACAATCACGATTTCGATCACAATCCTGGTCAGCAACGCAGTGGGATGGCTGAACCGAAGCTAAACAATCACCGCCATTTTTGTTTGGTGCATACAACGATTACTAGAGAGAAAGTTCCCGCATATCACCCCACATCAGGTGGATAGGTTGGATCTTTCCGTATATATAATACGCTCGTGTGAATGGATATACGGAAAGATTTCGTATATTTTTAGATTGAGTCCGGTTGGCAGAGAGCGCCCCAGCATTGCCTGTTTTCTGATTACTGCGCTCGATTTTCGATGCGATCGCTCCCCCTCCAGAGATAATCACTTTGCTACCCAGCCAATAGGGTTGATACTAGTGAAGAAATGCTTGTTCTTACTTCATTATTGGGGTTATGAGTCAGCCTCTTAATTCAGAAGCCACCTATTTTTTTCGGCAGGGGCAGCAGTTGAGCAAAGCCAAAGCTTATGCAGCCGCGATCGCTCAGTTTGATAAAGCGCTAGAAAACCAGCCCGATTGGTATGCCGGGTGGTATGAGCGTGGCAAAGCCCTTTACGATTTGGGAGATTATCAAGCGGCGATCGTCAGCTTTAAAGAAGTCATTCTGCTCAGATCTGACTATGCCCCTGCCTGGAACAATCAAGGCATGGCACTGGCAAAGCTAGACCGCCATAACGAAGCGGTTGCTAGTTACGATCGCGCCATTGAGCTAGATCCCAGAAACTATAAAGCCTGGTATAACCGGGGCAACGCGATGATGAAGCTCAACTCTAGTCAAGAAGCCCTTCACAGCTATGAAGAGACGCTCAAACTCAAGCCCGATTATGCACGAGCTTGGTATAACCGGGGCATTGTCTTAACCTATCTGCGGCAGTATGATACTGCGATCGTCAGTTATGACAAAGCGCTAGAGGTGCGTCCTCACTTTTCTGATGCTCACTACAATCAAGGGAATCTCTTCAGCCGATTGGGACACTTTCAAGATGCGCTCAACAGCTACGATCGGGTCTTGCAGATTAAATCAAATGTGCCTGGTGTGTGGGTTAGTCAAGCCCACGTGTTGCATAAGTTAGGTTTTCATGAACAAGCGCTGCAAAGCTATGATACTGCCTTGCAGTTAAATCCGGCTGCTCACGAAGCTTGGTATAACCGGGGCAACACGCTAGAGGCTCTTTGGCGATATGAAGACGCGATCGAGAGTTATCATCGCGCCCTGCAATTAAAGCCCGATTTCCCGGAGGCTCTCTATAATCAGGGATGCGCCCTTCAGAGGCTAGGAGATTCTGCTCAGGCGGTCGAATATTACGATCGTGCCGTGGCTTGCAAACCCGATTTTTATGAGGCTTGGAGTGGTCGCGGCATGGCCTTGCGTAAATTGGGGCGCTATGAAGACGCGATCGAGAGCTTCGATCGGGCGTTAGCCATCAATCCCAATTGTGACGAATGCTGGTATCGCAGGGGTCGAGCGCTCGATCATATTGGGCAGAGTCAGGCAGCCGTGGCGAGTTATGACAAAGCGTTGAGTCTAAACCCCTTCGATAAAGCCTGGTATAGTCGGGGGGTGGCGCTAAGTCGATTAGAGCAGCACGAGGCGGCGATCGTCAGCTATGACAATGCTCTAGCGCTGACTCCTGATTTTCCTAACGCTCAAAGCGGTCGGAACCTTTCGCTTAAGTATTTGAAGCAGAGTCAGTTGTCAGATTCTATTTGAGTTGAATCAGTTTTTAGTGACGATCGCTAGCGCTTAAACTCGAATCTTTAGACCTCCTGCGTGAATAGGATTTCAGATATAAACTGCTCTCAGGTCTCGCTCCGTTTAGGTCGGCTTTTGCCCCCTAAATCCCCCAGAATGGGGGATTTAGGGGGCGTTCCCGGATTTGTGCAGGAGGTCTTTTGTTGTGATTGGTGTTGAAGTTTTTGAACGCTACGATCGTATTGTAAAAACAACTATGCGAAACGTGCGATCGTTTTGTCTGGGTGTAAAGTCTCTCTGGGATGACTAGGATTTGCCCAATGAGCAAATTGGGGCAGTGGCAGCAAAGTTTGTGAAAGCCAACGAGTTTCCACCTCGCCCCGAATAGAATCGATGTCCACAACTATTTTAGGCAGGAGTAGAAAAAAGAGGCTGGTGCCAGGTAACAGATCGCTAGGAGGTCGATATGTCGTAGAAACTGAAGGTATAAATATTTCGGCTACCGACATAAAGCGGGACAGATTGAACGAAGCTTTAAGCTTTGAGCGATCTACTGTCCCAGCTTAAATTGGTAGCCATATTTCTTATTTGAGAACTTAACTCCTTGCCTGTTACAGTTACGGACATTCAAGTCGAATGCAGAAACAGTTTACAAATCATTGCACGAGAGAAGAAAACGCCACACCACACCCAATGCCCCGCCACACCAGGTACAACGCCAAATCTAGGTAATTCTCCTTCAGGGGAAATAGTTGGTGAAAACTTGAGTTGGGTGTACTCCATGTACGCCGTTGTGGCTAAGTTTTGCCACCCTACCTTAACGCAAAAGCGATCCCAATTTTCGCCCGCTGTCATGGGGCTACCGCATTCTTGCCAAATCTTCTTTTGCACCGAGAAGCCAAAGTGCCCGTTGCTGGCTTCGATCCAGAGGCGATCG
Organism: Phormidesmis priestleyi ULC007; assembly: GCF_003003695.1. NCBI lineage: Bacteria > Bacillati > Cyanobacteriota > Cyanophyceae > Leptolyngbyales > Leptolyngbyaceae > Phormidesmis > Phormidesmis priestleyi. The sequence goes on along the minus strand of NZ_PVWG01000004.1, from coordinate 245,336 downwards.
ATGGTCAGCAAATCTTCACAAGGAAAGTTTTCTAAATCTTCCCGACTAAGCCCCTGTCCATATTCCTTTCCAGCTGCTTTAATCATGACTCGATAGGTTTCTCGATCTGCCTCTCGCCATTCTCCGGCTTTCAGCAGAGCTTCTAGCTTTGCATAGGTTGAGACGAGCACGACTGTCGTTAAGCGCTCTAGTTCCTCAGCTATATCTGCGTCAATCTGCTTGGTCGTCTCGTGCAGACAGGCGGCAGCGAGATCGGTTAAGCCACGATCGACCATCGATCGAATCAAGCCACTCGGATTTTTCAACAACCCTACATACATCAAAATCATCGGTTTCCATTCTGGTATCGCTAGGCGATCGATGATTTCCTGTTCTCGTTTGTGATCAAACAGTTCCTTTGCTGCCAGATACTCCTGAAAACTCCAATGGGCAAACTCATATTCTTGCTCGTCTCGCTCGACTAACAACTCACTCACCCGCACCACTTCATCCAAAAATGGAAGTGCTTTGACTGATTCATTCTCAGTTTCCAGATAGGTTGTGAGTCGCATTAACAATGCATCTCGCTCAATGGTTTTTTCGCGATTGTTGAGCAGCATTTCTAGCGCTAGTTTTTGCAAGATTGTTTGGGCATCGGTTTCTGTAAGCAAGGTTTCTAGCTCTTTAGCACCAGGACGATCGCACAGTTGCAGCTTACAAATCGCCTGATACAAATCTACTTTGCGCTTAGGCAACTGCACATTGGGACTCAAGCGATGAAACGTCGCAATCATATTCAGCAATAGCGGAATCTTCGCCAAATCCTCAATCTCTGGACGTGCCCGAATCTGCGCCAACAGTCCTGCTGCCTTTTCTGCCGCTCGTCGCGTCACATCTGAGGTAGTTCGTCCATTATTTGCGTAGACCTCCTGATAGCCATACCAGCGATCAATAAAGGCTTTCTGCTGCAATTTTGTAAATGGCTCGATCCAAATGGTCATCCGCAGATCCAACCGCGATGCTGGAGATTGCTCAGTGTAGGCTTTAGGGCGAGACGTGAGAATGACGATCGCCTTGGGATAGAGCGCCAGTTCTCGCTTGAGCCATTTTGTCACGACTGGACGGATTGACTCCGACACCTCATCTAAACCATCCAGCAGCAGCACCATTTCTCCCGACTTCAGCTTCTCTTTAGCCCAGTCTGCCGCCAAGTGCAAATCCAACGACAAACGCGGAATGTGCTTTTGCATAATCACATCGGGCAATGTCATCTCCGGTTTCTCAGCTACCCATTTGCCATAAGTCTTGAGCGACAAAAACACAGGCACTTTTGCCCCTACTTTGTAGCGTTTGTGTTGCTTGCTGCTGTAAATGTAAGCAATGTGTCGTAGCAGCGTCGTCTTGCCATAGCCACCCCACGCCAAAACCGCCATTCGCCGATAAGCAGACTGACTCTCTGCCGCCTTGAGCAATTGCCAAATCTGTGACTCGTCTGCCTCTGGCGATCGCATTGCTGCCAGCCCTACGTCGTCATCTCCTGCATGATCATTCGCGATCGTTCTCCAGCCCGGAATCAGCGCGTTGTAAGAAATCGACAACGGTACGAAAATCTCCTCTAGCAATGGTGAGAAAACCTGATTGATGCCATCACAAACCGACGTTTGGCAATCTTCCTTTTGCAACTCCAAGTAGCGATCGTCTAGGCGCGTTACCTTATCGACTATCCCCTTAACGGCACTTTCGGCAAAGTCTGCGGTGCCTTCTCCAGCTTTTTCTGCCCCTTTTTTAGCGCGGCGAGCAATCGGATCGACAAAGGCATAAACCAGACCTGCACCAGAACCCAGCGCCCCAGCCATCGCAATTTTGGGTAACTCACTGCTCATGAACAGCGCGATCAGAGTCGCAAATCCTCCGCCCCCGATCGCCTTGAACATCATTTCCGCGATCTGTTGGTTCCAAACAGGTGAAGCCGAGTCACTCGACTTCGCTTCGGGCAACTTCTGGGGTTCGTCAGGCATGGTGACTCTCAGCGTGGAGAAACTATCTGTTTCCAATTCTATACTGGGCAAATTCTCACTGAGGAAAAACCCAACATTCTGACGATCGCAACCACAAAGAAGTGTAGATTAAGTGTGCGATCGCCCTCAAAATCGATCACCTAAAAATCAATGATAATAGACCCATCCACTTCACTCTGAGAAAATCCATCTGAGTCATGAGTAAAAACGAGGTTCTCGAAGCCCTTCAATACCTCACTCCAGAGGAAACACTAGAAGTGATCGAGGTTGCTTCTCATCTTCTGCGTCAGAACATCGCTCTACCGAAAAACCTCAGTCTCGTTCAAGCGGCTGAACGGATGCGTTCCTTCTACCAAATCGGAAGCGAACTCACGCAATGGACTGACGAAGATCCCGAAGAATTCCAAGACTATCAGAACTACGCGTAGAGGTCACGATCGCTAAGTCGGCGATCGGCTAGAGAGCGTATTCTATAATAATCAGCCACGATACAAAAGGAGGAGGTTGCGATGCCATCAGTAAAGGGCACTTATCGAAATGGGGTCATTCATCTCGAACAACCTGTTCCAGCCCAGGAGGGACAGGAGGTTGTGATCATCTTTGAGGAAATACAGCCTGATAATTCTAATTCAGCAAGCGATGAATCCTGGAGTGCTTTTATGGAGTTTATCGATCAAAATGCGATCGAGACAGGCATTTCCGATTTAGCTCATCAGCACGATCACTATATTCACGGCACCCCTAAGCGAGAGCCTTATCCTTGAGCAAAGTTTTTGTAGATACTGCTGCTTGGATTGCCCTGTTTAAGTAAGACTGATGGGATGCATCAGCAAGCCAAGCAAATCATGGCTCAGTTGAAGCAGCAGAACCAATATTTGTTAACAACGGAGTTCGTATGGCTAGAAGTTGCGGATGCTTTTTGTGAGCCTCCACTACGACGATTGATGGTTGAATATTTCAATCGAATTCGTACTCTTGAAAGGCTAGAAATCGTTCCTGTTAGTTCGGCACTATTGAATGAAGGCTGGGCGCTCTACAGCAAACGCTCAGATAAGGGTTGGGGGTTAACTGATTATATTAGCTTTGTCGTGATGTCTCGCGAGGGAATCACTCGATCGTTCACCTCCGATTGTCACTTTGAACAAGCCGGATTCACCAAACTGCTCTAGCGTTTCTTGCCGAATTTTGATTTTAGATCGTCTAGCGTTGGCGATTTTGATTCAGAAGGGGTTTGTTTGGGTTGAATATTCTGTTTGGGAATCGACTTAGATTCCGGTTTGCGAATCGGTTGAGTTTCTGGTTTACGAATTGGTTGACTATCCGATTGATCACCTGACTTCATCGACAAACTAATTCGCTTCAATTCCTGATTCACTTCCAATACTCGAACTTTTACGACCTGCCCGACTTTGACGATTTGTTGAGGGTCGCTGACGAAGCGATCGGCAAGTTGTGACACATGCACTAAGCCATCTTGATGTACCCCAACATCGACAAACGCGCCAAAGTTTGCGACGTTGGTAATCACTCCTTCTAATTCCATTCCCACTTTTAGGTCAGACATCTCTTTCACGCCTTCCTTAAATGTGGCGTATTTGAACTCAGCGCGAGGGTCACGTCCGGGCTTCTCCAATTCTGCGATGATGTCGCGGAGGGTGGGTTCTCCGATCGTGTCGGTCACATACTTTTTGAGATTGGCTTTAAGGTGATCTGCGATCTGGCTCGTTTGCGTCAACGGCACTGAGAAGTCTTTGGCGATCGCGTTCACCACGCCATAACTTTCAGGATGAACGGCAGTGTTATCTAAAGGATTGTTGCCGCCGCGAATTCGCAAAAATCCGGCAGCTTGCTCAAAGGTTTTAGGGCCTAGTTTGGCAACTTTGAGTAAGGCTTTACGATCTCGAAATACTCCATTTTGATTGCGATAAGCGACAATGTTATTGGCAATGGCAGGCGAAATGCCAGACACAAACGTCAGCAATTCTTTAGAAGCCATGTTGAGATCGACTCCGACATAGTTAACGCAACTCTCAACTGTCTCATCTAGCTTCTTTTTGAGCAGTTTTTGATCAACATCGTGCTGATATTGTCCGACTCCGATCGACTTCGGATCGATTTTGACTAATTCTGCTAGCGGGTCTTGTAATCGCCGACCAATACTAATCGCGCCTCGGACGGTGATATCTAAATCGGGAAACTCTGATATCGCCACATCGCTCGCGGAATAAATCGAGGCTCCTGACTCATTCACCATGACTTTGATTGGCTTTTGATCTAGCGTTGCCAATACTTCAGTTACAAATTCGTCCGTCTCTCGTCCGGCAGTGCCGTTTCCGATCGCGATTAATTCAATCTTGTGTTTTTCAAGGAGTTGCTTTAGCGTTGCAATCGCCTGAACTCGCTGTTGTTGCCCCGTGTGTGGAAAAATCGCCTGGTATTGCAAAAACTGTCCCGTTTGATCGAGAACCGCCACTTTGCATCCTGTCCGAAACCCTGGATCAAGTGCCAGCGTTGGCTTCATTCCGGCAGGCGCAGAGAGCAACAACTCTCGCATATTCGACTCGAATGTTTTGATCGATTCGATATCCGCTTCGGTCTTTTTCTCAGCCCGAACTTCTGTAATCAGCGACGTTTTCATCAATCGATTAAACGCATCTTTAAGCATCGATCGATAAAACTCTCGCACAGGTTTTGCCTTGCTGCGAATTTCTGCTTCTAAATAGCTTAGAACGGCATCTTCGTCAAAATCTAGACCAAAATTCAGAACACCTTCTGTCTCACCTCGATAGAGTGCGAGTAGATTGTGAGGTGCGATCGCGCTAACTTTCGCCTGAAATTTGCGATACATTTCATACTTCGTCGAGCCTTCAGCGTGGTCGGCTTTGATGCTCGATCGAAACATGCCCGTCTCTAATAAAAACTCTCGCAGATAAGCCCGTAGTTCTGCTTTTTCCGAGACTTCCTCTGCAAGAATATCTGCCGCACCTTTCAGCGCATCTTCAACTGTTTTAACGCCTTTTTCTTCAGATAAAAACTTCGTCGCCTCGTCTTCTAAGGAGGTTGTAGGAGTATTAGGTTGATTCAACGATTTAATCAAATCTGCTAACTCACCCAAACCTTTTTCTTTAGCGATCGTCGCTCGTGTTCGTCGCTTGGGGCGAAACGGCAAATAGAGATCTTCTAACTCGTTTTTCTGCAAACAAGATTCAATCTTAACTCGGAGAGCGTCAGTAAGTTTATCTTGAGACAAAATCGACTCTAGAATGCTTTTTTTACGCTCTTCTAACTCAGTTAAGTAGGTGAAGCGATCGGACAACTCTCGCAACTGCACCTCATCCATTTCCCCAGTTCGCTCTTTGCGATATCGCGCAATAAACGGAACTGTCGCTCCCTCTGCAAACAATTCCAGCGCGCTTTTAACTTGAGCAGGATGCAGAGACAATTCTTCTGCCAGAAGTTGAGAGATGTTTAACATGGGCAAAGGTGAAGTGCAGTCGATCGAGTGAACAAATTAATAGAGAGCCGGGACAGGTTGAGAGCCAGACGGCTGCGTTGTGTTGGGCGTTGAGGGTTGAGTCGGAGGCTGAGTGGTCGAAGGCACAACCGGAGTCGGAATCCCTGAAGGAGCCGTGGGAATGGGAATTTCGTTGCCGAGCGGAATAAAGGTAGGCAGCAGATCACGAGGACGATCGTTCGTATCTAGACAGGACGCGATCGCTTGTTTACCCCCAACCTTAGTCTGACTATTTAAACCCACCACACAATCTGAAAATGTTCGGGGCAGCAGGCTGCGACGACAGCTATCTAACACATCAACGATCGCCGTGTCTGACACGCCTCGACGAATGCTCACGACACAGCTTGCTGCCTCGACGGGTCGTCGCACTTGACGGCATACTGACAGCGCATCGGCTCCCGAAACCTTTTGATCGGCGATGCGATTAACGCAGGTGCCCAAGTCGTCAGGTCTGAGGGCCTGTCCGCAAGCACTAGCAGCGTCTGCTGCGGAAACTTGAGCACGAGTCAAATCAGCCGCACAGGATTCATAAGGGTTGCGCGATCCTCCAAAAAGAGCTTGTGCAGGAGCCATTGGTAGCGCGATCGCGATTAAACTTGCAGTCACAATCTGCGCCACGGGAAGGCGCAGCCCTTTAAGACTGACCAAATTTTGAATTTTCATCATAGTCACACCAGCTAGAGAAGATATAAAAGCGCCAAGTCGATCGTAGAGCACTCAGAGAAAATTGTGGCACGGAACTGGCAAGAAGCCCAAAAAAGCCTCCAATCCTCATTGAGGATTGGAGGCTTAAAGCAGGGTCAGAATACTTTAGTAAGCGCGACGACTAAACTGGTAATACAAGAAAAGCGCAATGATCGCACCAATAACAGCGACAATGATCCCAGGAATGCTTAACGATGCAGTCGTAATCGCTAATGTTCCTGTGTTGATCAACATGAACACTGTGCCGCCGATAAAAGCACCGACAATGCCTAAGACCATGGTGCCTAAAATGCTGCCACCTTGATGACCAGGGTAAATCGCCTTCGCGATCGCACCTGCAATAATTCCCAACACAATCCAAGCAAGAATATTCATTGACTTAACTCCTTTATGGTTTCAATCGAACAATGGTTGAGCAAACAAAACAGTCGTTATTGACCAGAACCCGTTCCCGTAGGATTGGTTGTTGAACCAGGACTAGGGCTGCTACCGCTATTCGCCGGGCTATTTGTTGACGAATTTGGTTGAACAGAATTAGCTGGGCTAGTCGGCTGAGGACTAGATTGAGCGGGGGCAGCTTGTTGAGCAGGGGCAGACTGCTGGGGCTGAGGAATCGTGATATTGACTCTAGGGGCTTGAGCAGGTGCTTGGGGCACGGGCACCACACGATCGCGCTCAATGATTCGTTCTCGCACTTGAGGAGAGGGGCTAACGCTGGGCGAAGGAGCCGCACTGGGCACCACAATCGTGCTGTTGACAGGGACGGGGGTTTGGTTGCTCTGATTGAGCAGATAGAGACCGCCGCCGACGATCGCCGCCGTGCCAGCGAGAATGAGTCCTATAAGCAAACCCCGACCCGCATTGTCATTATCACGGATTTGCTGATTGGCTTCGTAGCGATTTTGCTCAACCGCACGCCCTTGAGTGTAGCCCTCCTGATACTCAACGGGAGTAGGTTCCACAACAGGAGGGATGTCTGGGTTAGGAACGTTGTTGGGGTTGTTTTCGCGATCGTTTAGATTAGCCATATTAAAAATGAAGGGTTATAGAGCGAGTATTTGAAAGCCTTCGTTAAACTGCTTCCTCGAAGATATGGCGACTGATTGATGCCCCCAGAATTACCAAGCTTTGTCGGTGTTCTTGAATACAAATTACTCCCTAGAAAGGAGCCAATCACTGTACCTAGAGAAATAACACTTCCTCTAGCTAAAGGATGATTCCCGCAAAAATAAAAACGTCAAAATCGAAACCACCCCGTCCAGCATCAGGGCGATCAAGCGCACCCACGCGCTAGGATCGCTGCCGAATCAGCAGCCCTTTCAACAATCGGGGTTACTTTTCAGTCCGTCAAAGGTTTAACTGCCTTCCATTGAGTTACCGGGATCAGAGGCTTCCAGCCCAAGAACGCTCCGATCGCTTCTGCCCGCTGAATGCCAACGCGAATCAAATCACCCCCATATAAACGGTGATAGTGCAAAACGATCTGTTCACTCTCGATCGTTACTGCATTGACCACCAATCGACCACCCGGACATAGCGCACTCCAGCAAAGGTCAAGGAGACGATCGGCAGTCACGCCTCCGCCGATAAAAATGGCATCGGGTTGCGGTAAAGCTTGAAGGGCTGCGGGGGCTTCTCCGGCAACAATTTTAAGATGGGGAACGCCCAGATCTGAGGCGTTATCTGCGATGTATTGCAAACGTGTTGGATGGCGCTCAATGGCGATCGCACGACAGCGAGGATGGCTCCGTAACCACTCAATGGCGATCGAGCCACAGCCCGCGCCGACATCCCAAAGCAATTCTCCGGGCAAAGGCGCGAGAGTGGATAAGGTAATCGATCGCACTTCGCGCTTAGTCAGTTGCCCATCGTGGTGATAAGCGTCATCAGGTAAGCCAACGGTGCGAGAAAGTGGAACCGTACCTGGATCGGAGCGGCACACGATCGCTAACGTGTTTAAATCTGACAAGTCTTGAATGCCCCAAGTGTTAGCAGTCCCGTCAATATGGCGTTCCTGAGTGCCTCCCAGGTGTTCTAGGACGGTGATTTTGCTACGACCAAACCCGCGTTGGTTCAGCAGTTCTGCAACGTGATTAGGAGTAGTTTTGTTCGCACTGAGGATTAATAATCGGGCATTAGGAGCGAGGGCAGTGGCGATCGTAGAAACCGAACGATTGGTGAGGCTAAACGTTTCAATCTCCGCCAGTGACCATCCCAAGCGGGCACAGGCAAGACTAAACGCAGAAGGCGCAGGGATAATCATCATCTCTGAGATGGGAATGCGACGAGTCAGCGTTACGCCCACTCCATGACACATCGGGTCGCCACTGGCCAAAACACAAACGGTCTGTCCCCGACGACGCAGGATTTCATCAATGGTTGCTTCTAGCGGAGAACTCCAGGCAAGTTTTTCTCGCCAATCGTCTTTGGGCAGCATCGCGAGGTGACGATCGCCGCCAATGATCACTTCAGCCCGATCGAGTAGAGAACGAGCGATCTGGCTCAGTCCCGCGATTCCGTCTTCACCGATGCCAATCACTGAGAGCCACATCTGCATTTCTAAACTCGTCCTACTGTGATTGAACGATCGTACAAGGTTTCAGGCTTCTATTAAGAAAGGTGAGTCTTCAAAAAATCGGGTCAGTGGTGTATGGTAGTGTGCTTAGATCTAGAGTTGGGAAAGTTCGGTGTGATTCCGACGCTGTGCCGCAACTGTAAAAGTCAGAATGCCGATTCTAGAAAGGTCACTTCAAGACCAAATTACCCTGGATTCCCTGCGTCGCACGGGGAGGAGACTGATCCATTGCTGTCTGAGTTGCCGACTTGTCCGGGTTTGTTTTATGGTTCGTCTGCCCAAGATGGAATGCTGGCTCGAATGCGGATTCCGGGCGGAATTCTCACCGATCGACAGTGTGACGCGATCGCCGATCTCGCGGATCAGTCTGGGGCAGGCTATGTGCAGGTGACGAATCGGGCCAATGTGCAGATTCGGGAGATTCACACGCCGATCACGCCTGATGTTTTTCATCGGTTGCAAACATTAGAGTTAGCGGCACAAACCATCAGCCTTGACCCGATTCGGAATATTATGGCGAGTCCAACGGCTGGCATTGATTCGCAGATGTTAATCGATACTCGCCCGTTGGTGAAAGCGTTAGATGATTATCTTCAAACTCATCCTAAGTTGGCGGCTTTGTCACCCAAATTTAGCGTTTGCTTTGACGGAGGAGAATGGGTTTCGGTGCGCGATCGCCGTAATGATATTGGGTTAGTCGCTCACAGATTGCCGTCTTCAGAGATTGGTTTTCGGGTGTGTTTGAATGTAGAGGCACACAATTCTGGAGATGTTGGTGTTTTCGTTTCAGAAAATCAATGCTTGGCATTCATCGCTGCGTTAACTCAGGTATATCTTGACTACACTCAAGGCTATTATTCTGGCAAAGGTCGTAAACCTCGATTTCGTCATCTCCTAGCAAGTTGGGATGTCGAAAGTTGTTTAGAACGAGTGGAACATTTGTTAGGATTTTCGCTGCGGCGAGAAGCAAGTTTGCTGCGATCGTCACCTCAGTCTTACAATCATCTTGGCATTCATCCCCAACGTCAAACAGGCTTGTCGTACTTAGGAATCGCTGTGCCGTTAGGTCGTCTAGAATCTTGGCAGTTGAGAAATTTAGCCAAGTTAACACGCCAGAACAGTGGCACGTTGCGTCTTACTCCTTGGCAAACGATTTTGTTTCCTGATGTTGCTGACGATCGCCTGGGTAATTTAGAAGGGGCGATCGCCGATTTAGGATTTCACACATCAGCGACTCATTTTGAGAGTGCATTAGTCGCTTGTTCGGGTCGAAAAGGATGCGCGTCAGGGCTGACTGATACTCAAACTCAGGCGCTGGGATTGGTGGAATTAACAGCCCATTTAGATCAGCCGCTTAATATTCACTTCAGTGGGTGTGAAAAGTCTTGCGCTCAACAAACGCCTAGTGATATTGCGCTGGTTGGAATTGAGATGAAAGCGGGGAATTCGACGATCGAGGGTTATGACGTTTATGTAGGCACTAGAGATTCGTCGTTTGGTCGGCGGATACGATCGGTGAGTGCATTAGAGGTGACATCTTTAATCAAGCAGATGTTACAAATCTATCAACAGCAGCGAATGCTAGACGAATCGTTTAAGATGTTTGTAGATCGACACTCTATGGATCAGTTACAGCAATGGTTCAGCTCAAAAAATAATCAATATCTCACATCGCATTCGATCACAGGTTGACGATCATGATTGACTACATCCAAGACGGAACAGAAATCTATCGTCAATCATTCGCCACGATTCGCTCAGAGGCAAATTTATCAAGTTTGCCCCCTGATTTAGAACGGGTCGCTGTGCGTCTAATTCATAGCTGCGGCATGACCGATATTGTGTCAGATTTATCTGCCTCACCCGGAGCCGCAACTGCTGGACGAAAGGCTTTGATTGCGGGAGCTTCAATTCTCTGTGACGCTCGGATGGTAGCAGAAGGTGTAACTCGTAAACGGCTCCCGGCTGAAAATGCGGTGATTTGTACGCTTCAACACCCCGATACGCCAAAGCTAGCAGAACAGATGTCAACCACGCGATCGGCAGCCGCGTTAGAACTGTGGCGTGACCATTTAGAAGGTGCGATCGTGGCGATCGGCAATGCGCCAACGGCTCTGTTTCGCCTGTTAGAACTGTTGGATGAAGGTGTGCCGAAACCCGCACTAATTTTGGGATTTCCAGTCGGGTTTATCGGGGCAGCAGAGTCAAAAGCAGCGTTAGCCGCCAACAGTCGAGGGGTGCCGTTTATCGCCTTGCAGGGGCGACGAGGCGGCAGTGCGATGGCATCTGCGGCAGTGAATGCGTTAGCAAAAGAGGATGAATTATGACACACGAAACGGGTCGGTTATATGGGTTGGGAATTGGGCCAGGCGACCCAGAATTGTTGACGCTGAAAGCCTATCGAATTCTGCGATCGGTGCCTGTGATCGCCTATCCCACAATGGAGAACGGCAAGGTTTTGGCACGGGCGATCGTGGCGGACTTTTTGCGTCCTGAGCAAATTGAAGTGCCGATGCCGTTGCCGTTTAGTCCGGTGCGATCGTCTCAACCCTACTATGATATCGCTGCCGAAAAATTGGCAGAGCATTTGAGTGCTGGACGAGATGTCGCAGTGTTGTGTGAGGGCGAACCCTTTTTGTATGGCTCGTTTATGTATCTCTTCAATCGCTTATCATCAAAGTTTCAAACCGAAGTGGTGCCAGGAATCTCTTCGACGATGGCAAGTGCGGCTGCATTGGGAGTGCCGCTCACTTACCGCAATGATGTGTTATCCATTATGCCAGCCACTCTCGAAGCTGATATCTTACGTGATCGCCTTGCTGTTGCAGATGCGGCGGTAATTATTAAGTTGGGTAGACATTTCAGCAAAGTGCGAGACGTTTTATCTGAGTTGGGACTGCTATCACGATCGCTCTATATCGAACGCGCCACGATGCCTAATCAGCGCATTGTTCCGATCGCTGATATCGATGCGGCTGACGTTCCTTACTGGGCGTTGATTATGATTCCTAGTCTTCAAACTTCCGTTACATGAATGCTCCTGCTGTGGTGGTGTTGGGTCAAGCGAGTGTTGCAGTTGCTCGACAGTTAATGAGTGTTTTGCCCGATGCAACACTTTATGGATTAGCGGGGCGCACAACTGAGGTGGATGTCTCATTCACTGATTTTGGGGCGACCCTGCGAGAATTGTTTGCCACCGGAACGCCGATCATTGGAGTGTGTGCGGCGGGAATTTTGATTCGCACGATCGCGCCTCTCCTCTCCAACAAACGCTATGAGCCGCCCGTCTTAGCCGTTGCCGAAGATGGTAGCGCCGTGGTTCCACTTTTAGGAGGATTGCAGGGCGTGAATGATTTAGCGCGGCAAATCGCAGCCGTCCTCAATGTTCAGCCTGCGATCACGACGACGGGCGATATCCGGTTTCGCACAACGTTGCTCAATCCGCCACCAGGCTATCATTTGGCGAATCCAGACGATGCGAAAACATTCATCTCAGATTTGCTGGCAGGGTCAACAGTTCGGCTTGAAGGCAATGCACCTTGGCTGAGTGAAAGCAAACTACCGATCGCACCTGACGCACCTCTCACTTTGCAAGTCACAGAGTCTAAAGGATGCCCAGCGTCCGATCGTTTGGTCTACCATCCTGCAACCTTGGCGATCGCCGTTAGTCATCTGTCTGATAGTGAGTTAGCGATCGAATTCGTGCAGCAAATTCTTGACGAATCAGACTTGACGATCGCGTCAATAGCAGGAATTTTTGCTTCAAACTCTGAGATGGGACATCCGACTCTCGAAGCGCTCTCTCAAGCGTTGCAGGTGCCGATCCGGTTTCTCGATTTGTCCAGTGCTGAAGAAATTGCCCTCAATGCGGCTGGAGAATTGGGTCAACTGATCGTGTCTCAGCATACATCAGGACTGAGTTGCGCGATCGCGCGGGCTGCTCAACCGATTGATGTGAACCTGATCGGAAAGCCTCGCGGGCAGTTGACGATCGTCGGCACTGGGCCGGGCGGGGAAAAATGGATGTCTCCCGAAGTCAAAGACGTGCTGCGATCGGCAACTGATTGGGTCGGCTACAAATTCTATCTCGATTTAGCAGGTTCTCTGCGCGAGGGACAACAGCGCCACGACTCCGACAATCGCGAAGAACTCGATCGGGCACGATTTGCTTTAGATCTCGCCGCAACTGGCAAATCGGTTGCCGTAGTTTCATCGGGTGATCCTGGCATTTTTGCGATGGCGGCTGCGGTGTTTGAAGTGCTAGAACACGATGCCAAACCTGAATGGCTACGACTAGATATTCGAGTGGCTCCGGGCATTTCTGCGATGCAAGCGGCTGCCGCTCAGATTGGGGCACCTTTGGGGCATGACTTCTGCGCTCTTTCTTTGTCGGATATTCTCAAACCCTGGTCAGTGATTGAACAACGCATCGCCGCCGCCGCTCAAGCCGATTTGGTGATGGCGTTCTATAACCCGATCTCAAAGCAGCGCACTTGGCAACTCGGAAAAGCCCGTGAGATTTTATTGCAGTGGCGATCGCCCAACACTCCGATCGTGTTGGCGCGCAATTTGGGCAGACCTGGCGAATCTGTGCGCGTCTGCACGCTTGAGCAGTTCTCGCCAGAAGATGTAGATATGCGAACTGTGGTGCTAGTTGGGTCGAGTCAGACTCGATCGATTTCTCGTCCACACGGGGACGTTTGGGTTTACACGCCACGACGTTACGAATAACTCATAGTGTCATGCCACATAGTGATACACAGGAACTTCAGCAAAGCGATCGGGTTCTTGTCCAGTCAGAATGATTTGCTGCAAATGTTCTACAATTGATGGAGAAAAAAACTGTTCTCCTGTCTCTTCATTCACACGAGCAGGTACATTCTCAATCACGAACAATTGTCCATTGAGTTGAAGGGTGTAAGTGACTTGTTTTTCAACGAGTGTTTCTGGCTCATTGCTCATCATTGCGGCTTCTCCTTGGGGTAAAGTCATCATTCCATCTCTGAGGATTAATACTCAGTAAGGCTTTTTTAAGGGCTTAAATGTTTTTCCAACTCCATCGGGATTGTGTTGAGTCCAATCTGGTAGGTGACTAGAGTCACCGATTCCCAATCCATATAGCTGCACAAACTCAAAAAAGTTTCTGCCCACCTTAAAAACTCCAGGAAAATCTTCGACTCTTGTCATATAAATGTCATAACTGTCATCTGTAGAGCTATAGCTTTGTAAGTCCCAAATTAGTGACTCTCCACCATCCGTGTGCCCAAAGACGAATGCGTGGTCAAGAATTTGCGAGGTCGTAATTAGATCTAAAGCTTCACCATGAAGAATGCGATAGCTCAGTTCAGAACCCTCTACATCTTTGCTGTCTTCCATTTCTTGCCTAAAATCTGGCACATCCGACTGATCACTTGGAAGACAGTAAATCACTAGAGAGGAGCCAACTGAACCTGAACTAGATTGCCCGATCGAAGCCACTATAGAGATGGCGGGCAGCTTTGCTGTGCCAAAGGCAACGCGAGTTTCCTAGATGAAGAAGCCTTCAGTTTTGAAGATTGCTTATTAGCCAAACGATTGCAAGAGAAATCTTAGAGGTAATTTTGAGAGGAGCGATCACTCTCTAATTTGATTCCGCGATCGTTTAGAATGACCACCCTGACATCAGCTGAAATAGAAAGCTATCTAAAAGAGTTAAAGCTATGACAGCTAGGGAACACCTAATTCAAGAACTCGCTCAAGTTTCTGACGAACTCGTTGAAGAAGTCCTAGATTTTCTGCTGTTTGCAAAGTCGCGTAGAGCTTACTCTACCCTAGAATCGAGTGACGAAGACGACCAGCCAAAAAAGCAGATTTTAGAGAACCTACGTCAGTCTTTGCGGGATGCAAAAGCGGGTAGAACTCGTCCTGTCTCTGAGCTATGGGAAGGCATTGATGTCGAATGATCAGCCTATTATCCAAGTTCGACTAACAGATGATTTTCAGCAACAGCACTCTTGCCAAGCGATACCGCAAAATTAAATTAGATATTCAGCCGCTCATCGAACAACTCAAAGCTGGCGAGATTATTGGCGATCAAGTTCAAGGAACGGGATATACCGTCTTCAAGGTTCGCATCAAGAACAGTGATATTCAGAAAGGAAAAAGTGCCGGACTGAACAGTGGTTCCGTCTCGGTTGCACTAGCCTAAGTACAGGACTCCTACATAGAACTAGGAATATTCTAGCTTCTGGGTATCTTCTTTAACAGAAGTCTCCTTACTTCACAACAGGTCTATTGGTGATATCAGTAGGATAGTATTTTCGGCTCATGCTGCTATTCTAGCGCACAGTATCATCCGCTACTTCTCAAACGTCCTCTGAGATCGTTGCCATCAATATAAATGCCGAAGTCCGGCTAAAAAATAAATTTTTTGTTTCATTTTACCCAAATCTCTCTATCTGGATAGAGACTAATTTAAGTGAGCACTGTTCGTAAGATTGCATTCTGCGATGATCCCGTTAGGTCGTAACTCGGTGTAGGGAGTTATCCCTGTATCAGTTAGAGTCTTTCACCCCTGTACTCACGGATAATTTCCGGACTGCATCTATCAGACCCCCTTAACAAAAGGCAGTACTGTTCGTGTATAAAAAATTAACCTTGAAGCTACTGGGTTCCCCTCAAATCAGCTTGGATGAACAACTGCTCACACGTTTTATTAGCCGCAAGGCGCAAGCACTATTAATTTATATTGCCGTTACTGGCAAATTGCACAGCCGCGAAATGCTCGCAGAGTTGTTCTGGCAGAATATGCCGTCCAGTCAGGCGTTGAAGAACCTACGGACAGTGCTGCCCAACTTGCGGCAATTGGTAGGGTCGCATTTGATTATTACCCGACAGACTATTGCGTTTAACCGGGAATGCCTCTACCGCTTAGATGTTGAAGCCATTCAAGCGATCTCAAACCACCTCAACACTGATAACCTCCAGCCCTTATCTGAAGCGGTGACTCAATACCAGGGAGACTTTTTGGAAGGGTTTCATGTGCCGGATGCGCCAGAATTTGAAAATTGGGCATTGATGGAGCGGGAACGATTACGGGAATTGGCGATCGAAACTTTACACACCCTAGCCGAGCGGTATCTTGAGCAGCGAAATTACGCAGCCGGATTGACGATGACCCACAAATTACTAACGCTCGATCCCTGGCGCGAGACAGCCCATTATCAACAGATGTTTTTTTTGGCCTGCATGGGGCAGCGTCGTGCAGCGCTGGCTCAATATGAGACCTGCCATCAAATTTTGGCAGATGAATTTAATGCCGAGCCAATGTCAGGCACCATCGAATTATATGAGCGAATTCGCGTTGGTGATGTCGGCAGGTTAGAGGCGACCCATGAAAACTCCCCATTGATTGCTTCCCACTCCCCGCCTTTCGACCCAGGACTGCCCCATCCCCCTAATTTCCACGGCGACTGGGGTGAAGCCATCGATATCTCCATCTTCTATGGTCGGGAAGAGGAACTAGCCACCTTACAGCAATGGGTCATTCAAGACCACCATCGACTGATTTTGCTGCTGGGTATGGGGGGTATCGGCAAGACTGCACTGTCGGTCAAACTGGCACAAACCGTTCAGGCTGAGTTTGAGTATGTGATTTGGCGATCGCTGCGGAATGCACCTACTCTCGAATCACTAGTCGCCGATCTGGTGCCGTTTCTGTCTGACCAACAGGATAGCAAAGCCCAAATCGGACGGTTCATTCACTGGCTGCGATTGCATCGATGTTTGGTCATTCTCGATAACGTCGAAACGATCTTTCAGGAAGGCAGCCGTGTTGGGCAGTACCGTTTAGGCTATGAGGGCTACGGCGAACTATTTAAGGTCGTCGGAGAAGTACACCACCAAAGCTGCGTCTTGCTCACCAGTCGAGAAAAACCAACTGAAGTGGCGGCACTAGAAGGCTACTCAGCAGTGCAGACACTCTTGGTAACTGGCTCATCAACAATCGCACAAGCATTGCTTGAGACGAGGGGGCTGTTAGGTTCTCAAGCGCAGAAACAACAGCTAGCAGAGCAATATGGCTGTAACCCATTCGCTTTGAAAATTGCTGCTAGTTCAATTCAGGATCTACTAGATGGCGACATTGTGGCATTTCTCAAGCAAGATGTTGTTTTATTCAATGGGATTCGACGACTGCTAGAGCAACAGTTAAGGCGGCTCTCACCCTTAGAACAAAGCATCATGTATTGGCTGGCAATCAATCGGGAATGGACAACAATCGCAGAGTTAGCCGCTGATATTGTGCCGATCGTACCCCAAACTAGATTGCTGGAAGCGCTGGAGTCATTGAGCTGGCGAAATTTGATTGAACGACGACAGGGTAGCTATACGCAGCAGCCCGTGGTGATGGAATATGTCACTGATAGGTTGGTAGAGCGGGTGGGAAATGAGCTAGTTAACCAAGATATTGATTTATTTAGTAACTATGCGTTGCTCAAAACCAATGTCAAGGAATACATTAGAGAAACTCAGCAGCGATTGATTTTGGCAGAAGTTGCCAATAGGGTACAAACCGTAGATAAAACCTCAGCGCGAATTGAAGCGCGATTGCAGAAAATCCTCAAGCTTCTGCAAAGTCGATCTGCTTCACCAGCCTATGCGGCGGGTAATTTGATTAATCTTTGCTGCTATCTGCAAATTGATTTGACTGGCTATGACTTCTCGCGACTTACCATGCGATACGCCGACCTTCAGGGGCATTGGCTACAGCCTGTCAATTTTCAGGACAGTCAGTTTGAAACATCCTTGTTTACCCAAATTGCCAAAGTTTCTTTCTCGCTTGCCTTCAGCCCAGATGGGAAGCTGCTGGCGCATGGAGACGGTAGTGGCAATATTTTTGTTCGACGGATAAGCGATGGTCAGTTACTCTTGTCGTGGCAGGGGCACTGCAACACGATATGGGCATTAACATGGAGTCCCAATGGAGAAAAATTTGCAACAGGTAGCAGCGATGGTACGGTTCGCATCTGGAACCCTCATACTGGCGGATGTTTGCAAGCTATTCAAGGAGCTAGTATAGTCTGGACAGTGGCATGGAGTGCTGATGGCAAAATTCTGGCGAGCGTGGGTACTGAAGACACCCTGCAACTATGGGATGTTGATACGGGTCAATGCGTGAAGGCTTTAGACACTCAGAAACATTTGGGAAAAGCGGTTGTATAGAGTCCTGATGGACAATTTGTTGTGAGTGGCAGTGATGACGGCACCATTCAATTTTGGCACCCCCAGACTGGACAATGTGTTCAAACGTTGTCAGGTCACACCAGTACTGTTTTGTGCTTAGCGTGGAGTGAAAAAGGCGATCGCATACAGTCATACAGTCGCCCGATCCTTGCCAGCAGCAGTGCTGACCATACTATTCGGCTCTGGAACCCAAATACAGGAGAGTGCCTGCATACCTTGCAGGGGCATATGAATACTGTTTTGAAGGTGGCATGGAGTCGAGACGGTCACACGCTTGCCAGCAGCAGCGACGACAACACCATTCGGCTTTGGGATGGGCAGACCGGACATTGCTTGCGAATATTACAGGGGCATCAGAATTCAGTGTGGTCAATGGACTGGAGTCCTGTAGAACCGCTTCTTGCCAGCACTAGTGCTGACCTCACGACACGGTTTTGGGATGCTCAAACAGGGGATTGGTTAAAAACCCTTCAGGGATACAGTGCTTGCGTCAGAGCACTTGCGTGGAATGCTGATAATCAGACCCTTGCCACTGGCTCCGATGATCGCACAATCCGGTTATGGAATATCAACACTGGCGAATGTCTGAAAAAGTTACGGGGGCATTGCAACTGCATCTGGTCGGTGGCCTGGAGTCCAGACGGTCAGACGATCGCGAGCGGCAGCGATAACCAAACCATACAACTGTGGAATTCACGCACGGGTCAATGCTTGCAAACCTTAAGGGGTCACACAAACTGGATTTGGTCAGTGGCGTGGAGTCCTGATGGGCATAAGATTATCAGTGGCAGTAACGACCAATCCATCCGAGTGTGGGATGGCAAAACCGGGCAATGTTTGCAGAGTTTGCAGAGTGATGCATGGGTCATGGCGATCGCGCCTAGTCCCGATGGCAAAACCCTTGCCAGTGGAGGTGTGGATCGCGCAGTTTGGCTAGTCAACCTGGATACTGGAGAGTCTCTTAAAAAATTGCAGGGGCATGATGGCTGGATTTGGTCAGTGGCATGGAGTCCCGATGGGCAACTGTTGGCTACAGGAAGTGAGGACGGGACAATTCGACTGTGGGATGCTCAAACAGGCGAATGTTTGAATGTGCTTCAAGCCAGTCAAATGCGAATCTTCTCAGTCGTTTGGAGTCCAGATGGTCAGAGGATTGCCTGTGCTGGCAGTGACTCTACCGTACAGATATGGGATATCAATACAGGTCAGTGTTTGAAACGGCTTGAGGGTCATACCAACGCACTGTGGTCAGTGGCTTGGCAACCCGCAGGACGGCTTCTTGCCAGTTCTGGAGAGGATGACACGATCCGAATTTGGGAGGTTGACACCGCTAAGTGTTTGAAAATTCTCAGGATTGACCGCCCTTATGAAGGTATGAATATTGCTGGTGCTACGGGTTTGAGCAAGGCGCAAAAAGCAACATTGCAATCGCTGGGCGCGGTTGAGAAGGGTTAATTTGGTTTACTCATTATTGTTCTCTATCTCAATCGACTGAGAACTGTTGTATCTACGATCGCTGTAAAGTGAACCGGACTGAGTAGACCGTTGGGTTTGCTTTATTTGCCCAACAACGTAACGAACCGATTGAAGAGTTGCAACCAGAAGCGAGATCCCATTGCAACAGCAAGACTGGTAAGTAACCAGCCCCCGATCGTTCTTAAGAGAATGATGCCATTGAATTGAGCAAACTGTCTCCGTCGATTTGAGGGCTGCCACCCAATGGGAATTGTTGTACTTTCCATCAACAAAGATAAGCGTTCTACACATTTCGGTGAATTGAGATTGTCTCGGCACCCCTGAACTTGGGTTACATTTTGCAGAATTACTGCTCGTGTAGCTGTGTTTTCGCTGATTCTGCGGATAATATAAAGCGAATCAATGTTTACTGCAATCACAAGCACCAAACTAACGAGAAACGAAACAAGTTTGTAACGATGTTTATAAGCATTCGATGCATTTGCCATTGCATGACGAAACCAGAAACCGATCTCATACTTCAACCACACCATTTGTCGCTCAGCATTAGTATCGATGCTTTGAACGCGATCGATGATTCGCTGCAAATTTGCTCGTAACCGTGGCGATAGATCTGGAGAGGCGTTAATAATCGCCATAAAATGGGCGATCGCATCTCCAGCAGTATTGTCGTTGCGTGTCCCTAAATCATTGGGTTGAGGTAAGCTCTGCAACACATCCAGCAGTGCTTCTGCAAACACTTGGGGAGAAACTTCAGATAAAATGACTGATCGATTACGCCGACTCAAAGAGTGAGTTGCAGAAATAATACTTGGGCTATTCAATAGTCTGCCTGCGATCGTATCTTTGAACTGGTCGGGATCATCACTCTGTTCTGATGATTCACCCAGCAAAGTGATGATTGCTCGCTTGAAGTATTGGGTTTTCCATTGCAAAGCCCTCACAACAAACTCTGTTAGTTCCGAGGCAAGTAGACTCAAAAAGGTATAAATCAAGGACAATCCAATAACAATGTCCAGGAGAGGAAATTTCTCCACGTATCGCTCCGAAGTTGAAACTTTCGTTGGATCAGAACTGCTATGATGCCCCTGATGTAACTGCTATTTGGTTCGTTTGTGAGTAGATAACCCTAATGTTTTGTAAGATGCGTTAGCGGAAACGTAACCTGTGTAGATGTTGAATTTATCTGCGGCAATCAAACCTACGTTGTTTTTTGTTGTTCTTCAGTTGCAGCAGGTTTTTCTCCGGTTTCTCGAACGTGAACGAGTTGATCGAGAATTTGAAACCAGAAGCGAGATCCCATCGAAATTGCAATGCCAGTCAGCAACCACCCGATCGCAGCCTTCAACAGATACACCAGATTGAACTGCGGAAACTGCTGTTGAAAATTCACAGGATGCCAGCCGATGGGAATTGTGGTGCTGTCTAACAAATCTGCCATCTTATCCATACATTGCGATGAACTGAGATCTTCCTGACACCCCTGAATTTGAATTGCATTCTGAATAATCACCGATCGGGTTGCCGTGTTTTCGCTAATTCTTCTGAGCATATATAGAGAATCGGCATTAATTAGAACTGCAAGTATTGAGCCAATCAAAATTGTGAACGCTTTAACATTACGTCGATACGTCCCAGATAGCCGATCCATTGAATGTTCATACCAGAGCGCAACTTCATGCCTAAACCGCTCCATTTGCTGCTCAGTCGTCTCAGTTTGGGTCTGGGTTTGATTCGCCAACCGCTTTAAGTTGTCTTTTAAGCGCGAAGGTAGCTGATCTGCATTCTCGACTTTAGACATCAACCAATCAAGTTCGCCAATCGTTTGATCTGCGCTCTGTAGCAGTTGAGGTTCTGTGCGTTCAACCTCTGGTAGAGCCTGCAAGACTTCGAGTAGCGCATCCGCAAACACTTTTGAAGGAATGTAGGAAGGACCAACCGACTGTCTGTATCGCCGCGATCGCTGAGTGATAGAAGCAATTAAGGAACTGTAGTACAGCCTGCCAGTAATGGTGTTCTTAAACTCTTCTGGATTGCGTCTAAGCGCGATTGATTCACCCAACAACGTCATGATGCCTTGCTGTAAGTGATGCGCTCGCCACCGCAAAACAGTGGTCATGAATTCGGTCAACTCTGAAGTAAGCAAACTTAAGAAGGTGTAAATCAGCGTCAACCCAATGGCGATATCCAACAGCGGAAAATGACCCATCATCTGGTTTCACCTATACAAAATTAGGAATAGCAAGGAACGTTATACACAAACTCCTGATGAACACATTCCACCCATGTAACCGCCGCCACAACTCGCTGAGTGAGCAGTGACGATCGCCTCAAATTGCCATTCCACGATCGCGCCAACGAGTCTCGCCAAGCGTTCCATCTGGAGTTTTGATGACTCACCCACAATCGCTTTCTTATTCCAGTCAATAAACCGAAGTGTGCCAACGTGCGTGTAGTCCCAGGTTTCCAAGCCTTTAAAGAATTTGCCAAGTTCAGGAATGTGGGCGATCGCATCAATGAATGCCGCGTCAGGAACAATATGGGGAACGATATCATTGCCATATTCATAGCGGATGTGATTTGGAATCTCTAATTGATATTGGTTAGCAAAGGTTGTATCCCCAGGATGAGCCGCAGCGTAAGTATAGACAGCCGCAGGATTGATATCTTCCTCAATCTTCAGTCGCAATGCCGCCAAACTCGACATAGCGCCCCCTTTGCTATGCCCGGTGATATAGAGCGGCAAGGATTTTCCACCCGCATTCATCTGCTGTTTAATCTCCTTCACCATGGGTTCCCACAATGACGATAATCCTTGCCAAAACCCTTCATGCACTTTGCCTGGAATACCAGGTGCCGCGATCGGGTTATCGGTTAAATCACTAATCCAGTCCAGCATACTTTGCTGATCGTGAATGTCGGGTGGAATGGTGCCCCGAAACGCCAGTACTACACCTTGATCGGTGGTGCCTACTAAACAGGCATCGATATCATCCTCGCCAGCCGCGAATGCAATCGGTGGCGTGAGAAACCCAACGGCACTGTAGTAGGGTTCTTGAGGAATAAACTTGCCTGTTGGATCAATGCTATAGGCAGCGACGCTGGCGCACAGCGATCGACACTCTAAGCTAAGAGTCGTTGAAATCATCGTATTTATCCTTTGGAATGTGAGGAAGAGAGTTTTGGCGTAATCAATTTAGGTTCAAGTCGGCTGAAGCAACCACTGCACCTGTGCTTGGTCAGCATCTGCTTGAGTCAGATTTTTATCAATGCCAACCTCCTGCACAGTACCGCCATCCGATTGAGTCATTTGATAACCCCGCACCGCCACATTAGGCACGATGCTGAGGGAATGCCAATAGTGTTGAAACTTCAAATTGCCATAAACCCAACCATCATGGTTCTCAATTCTCAACAATGGTAGCTGTGGCTCATTATTTACTGATTTCTGAATTGATAGTGCACCCAGCGTAAATGCTCAAACCTTTACTCTGTAAAATTCGAGCGTCATTTCAAATGGTTTTACGTCATTGATTTTTAGTTGACCTGCGAGGCGATCTTTTTAGATTGAGATCGCTCAACAGTCAATTCTGACTTAGCCACTCCATGTGTTATTCCTATCTTGGTTATTCACTGATTGTCAACACCTTCCAGGCTTGTTAAAGAACTCTTTATATTAATAAAAAGAAGTGCGAGAGATGACCAAAAGTAACTTTAAGTTGAAATGATTAATCGATTGGCGATCTCTTGGCGATCTCTTGGCGATCTCTTGGCGGTAGTCTTCTATAGCTAAAACAAAGGTCGTACCCGATGGAGTGAATTTTGCCAATTCAATCCTAGGGCTAAGTCATTCAATATTGCACATAGTGTGTCAAGGTCGGTGACAAGATAATGAGTTCAATCACGTTCAAAAAGACGCAAACTGATGCCGAAATTCAAGCGTTAGTTTCGTTCTTAACCCAATCGGTTGTCTTTAATGCAGATGGTCAGTATTTCACTGTTCCGGGTTCATTACCCTTAAGTTACTATGCCACCCCTGGCTATTGGGGAGATTATATCTGCAACACTTGGGCTAGTAAAAACGGTCAAGATTGTACGGTCGTTGTTCAAGATTTTGGCGGGGGCGATCAGCCCTATTACCGCAATGGTGAAGGAAGCCCAGGCGCACAGTTACAGATTGAGCGAGTCAATGCCACATTAGGGACTGATATCTATGATGCGGCTTGCTGGCAAATTGCTTTAGCTTTAGCGTCCGATCGAGGTTTGCAGGGCTTTCAAGCAGCTACACTATTTGCTCTAGCCGCCAACACGACTCAGCGTCTCGGTGCTGATGTTACAGCAATCCGTGCGAATACAGCCAACTTTCAATACGGCTATCAAGATTCAATCTCAAACGCTAGCGAAGCATACGCTTTGCGATTAGTAGGCAAAGATTATTGGGCACAAGATCCCCTTTGGAAAACCCAATATCAGCAGTATATTACCTTCTATCCTGCTTGTATCAGGAAGTACAGAGGGTCTATCACATGGCCTGATTGGAAACCCATCACTGGCGAGAATGCATGGGCTTTTTTTCTAGGTGCCTTACCAGTCGATTATTTCCAATATCGATCGCAGGGCTATATCCCGTTTAAAGCTGACTCGATTCAAAACGCGCTCTATGTTTTGTACGCATTTGGAATAATGCAATCACCGATCGGTGCCTTTTATTACGCACCGGGTGGTTCTGAGGGGAATACAGGATCTATTCCTCAAGGAGCAATCTCAGTTGAAAATTGCGCCTCATCTTTGGCGGGACTGATGATCTTCAAGCAAGTGCTAGAAAATACGCTCAGTCAAGACGGGTCGCTAGCTGAAAGCGATCAAGGAAAAATCAGGGCAGCTATCAATCTAATCTGCATCATGATTTGGGGGGGGAAAGCGCCCTGTGGTCATACAGATGGATTGCTAGCATTCTTTCAAACAAAAGCGTGGAACCGATCAAATGGTAATTTTTATCAGGGCGGGACCTACACTCAAAATACCTGGGCAGCCACAGCAGAGCCGCAAGCTGTTGATGTGAATACTTGGGGACTGACGGTTCTCGGGCCGCAAACCCTCGATCGCTGGTTTGGTGAATCAGCAGCCTTTAATGTTTGGCAAAACGTCAAACAGTGGAGCGGCTTCTCGCAAAATGGACAGTTTTGGGGGGTCGGCTACTCCAATCAAGATCACAACGCCATCATGTCGGCTGAGTGGACAGCAGGCGCAATTAATGCCGTGCGTTGCCTGATGGTGTACTACCAGAGCGATACGACCAAGCTCAACAGTTTGCAGTCCGATCATGACACCATGATGACTCACATCCTGAATCTGCGGACTGATCATTATGTTGCGGCTAGTTTCCCTGACGGCTTAGACAGCAAGGCTTTCAATTATGTCAATCCACCCCCTGGGCAATTAGCCTTCCTGTATGCCAGCAAACGTTATAACATTCCTTTCGGCTGGTATGCCAACCCCATTCCATCGACCACATCTACTAGTTGGACAGTTTATTTGCACTACGACTACAACCCCTTTCAATTAGGAGGCTCTTATAACTCTCTCGATTGGACAGCACCCCCCTACGACCCCAACAACGATGATGGTCCTTGGAATGTCCACGTCATCAATTTGACCGTTCAAAACAATGTAGATGGAGCACAAATCATGCCCAGTTATCAAGCAAGTAGCGGCTCTACTTGGCAAAATCTTCTGACTCAACCGATTCCAATCGGTGGTTCTATCCCCATTCAATTACCCAGCGATGCCTATGCGTTTATGGTTGTTTATAACAAACCCAATGCAATGCCGCCAAGCCAGTGGCTGAGAGCTTGCCAACTCAATCAAAGCCAACTTTCGCAGCTTAAAAATGGACAGGCGATCGCCGCCCTCTGGACTAATAGCGACGGAAGTGGCGCTTGTCAGATTTAACCCAGGAGAAAGAGGATGCCCCCGAATTCAAATTTTCGGATTTGTGCTTCACTCGATCGTTCCAAAGTTAATTGTTTGAATCGTCGTTAAACCTAGAAACACAAGGAGAAATAACCCATGACTACTGCACCACACCAAATCCGACTCACACAGTCACCCACCTTAACAACTGCCGATCCCAATGAACCCAATCTGCTGCACGAGTTAACAGCAGCCCTGACTGGAGGAACTGCGGTCTATGATTTCTTTTCGGGTGATTCTCAAGCCCTGCAAAATCTTTATGAAACCATTTCTACCACTGATGATACAGCTTGGCTTGATGGCCTTGATAAAAGCGGTAATCCAGTAAAATATGTCGCACAGGGCAACAATTATCTCATGGTGTCTGCCTCTGTGACCGACACAGACCCGATACAGAATGGCACAGGGACTGATTATAAGCAGGTGGGTGCTGCGGTGGTCACGCTGACAACCGATGCCGGTACGGGCCAACTGGTCGTCCACGCGATTGAATATTCGGGTGACGGAGTGGGGGGTCTTTTGATAACACCCGTCATCAAAAACGTTCTTGTTTTCGCTGTGAAAACCATGAAGAATTTCGTGAAAAGTCTGGCAAGCAGAACTTTCAAGAGCGCTGAAGATGGGTACGAAGGTGACGATGAGGCAGAAGAAACGGCTGAACAAGACGCAGAAGATGCGGCATCAGACGCAGGGGAGGAAGGAGCTGAACTTGCTGAAGGTATCGTTGCCGATTTCAGTGTCTCTCTCGGTGCAGGCGCTGCCTTTGGAGTCGGTGCAGTCCTAATCGTAGTCATGGGAATTCTCCAATTGATATCGAAGGAGATGACCAATTTCGTCAAGTTTTACAATGTGACCGCCGAAGACATCCAGTTTGGCATGTGTATCGTACCGGAGGGTGGCTCAAAACAAGGTCCCGCAGACGTGGGTAAGACAGCGACCATCACGAAAGTGAGTCCAGCGAAGGCTCCTCCAGGAATCATGCCCTCCGATACGGCGATCTACTACTCGAATCTTAGTTTCATTAACACCAATCCTCTGGAGTCGCTGGGCTACGTGCTGGAAGCTACGCCTAGTGGCGACTTCCCTGGATTCCGAGTCGCGGTCGCGGTTCCTTTACTGGAGGATAACTTGTTGTATCTCGGATTTACGACTGAAGACTGCAATACTCTGTGGCAAGAGCTTTCACCCGATCCCAATCAAGATCCTCCTTCTCCAGGAAAGGGAACCACAAATCTAACCATGACTGCGACATCCGGCAAATACACCTTACGCATTGCAACGAATCAAGTCAGTGGTAAATCTCCGTCTCCGCTTGACGCAACTGAAGGGTATAACTACCAGCATTTGATTGTCCTGACGGATGGCAGTATTTCGGTGTAATGCCGAGTTTCGATCAATCGCCCTCAGGCTAGGGCAGGGTTACAAGGGGTTTGCCCGTACTGTAGGCATTCCCCTACGCCCCCTTACGCGATTGAGCAAGCTGCTGTAGCAAGCGTTTCAGGTCTTACGTATAGACGCTAGAACAGCTTGAGTGGCAGCTTGCGATCGGCTTCTACCCATGACCCCAACTTTATCCCAGAGAGTTATGGCTAATCCTTTACCGCAGGTACAATTTCGAGCTTCCCATACGCTGAACGGCGCACCTGACCGTCCAACCTTAGTGCAGAATTTACACGCTGCCTTAAAGGGGGGAAATCCGACTTACGATTTCTTTTCAGGAGATATGGCTGCTCTGCACGACATCGCTCAACAGATCGCGAACAACGGTGATAGTGCATGGCAACAAGCTTCCCAGCCGAGTAGTCTAGGGTACGACTTTCTCGATCCCAACGCCCCTGTTCACTATGTGAAAGGCAGCAAAGGCACCCTGGTAGTGCAGGTTCTAGCGGACAATAGCATCCTGGGGCAAGATACACCGGACTACAAACAAGCGGGCATTGCGACCACCTATCTCGTTACCGACCAAGGACCCATCAGTGTCATCGTCAACTGGGTGGAAAAGCTGGGTCCGGCGATCGCCAGTGTCGCGATCGCACCAGCTCTCCTGGCAATCTTGGGAGCGTTCAAGACTTTTCTGCAATCCTACCTGACCCGCGCTTATAGTGCTATTGCCGAAGGTGCGACCGACTCGGCAACGGTCAGTGAGGAAGCTGCAACTGAAGCCGCAGAAGATGCCGCAATTGATGGGGAAGTGGTCGCGGATGAAGTCGCCCTTTCACTCACCTTCAGCCCATTAGCGATCGTGGGAATTGCAGTCGCCGCGATCGCCGCCATCATCGCGATCATCTTGTTCTTCCTGGCGAAGACGATGATCTGCCTGGTCAAAATCTTCAACTACACCGATCAAACCTTAAATCTAGCGCTGTGCTATGAGTATGACTTGGTGGCGAAAGAAGTTCCCCAATCGGGGAGTATGCCCCCAATCGGAATTGCACCTGCGCCCCCTGGGGTGAAGCCGTTGGACTCGGTGATCTACCGCGCAGACTACCAGTTTCAGAATGATTCCAGTGTTAACGGTTTAGGAGTCGTTATTCACGGCGATGGATCAGGAGATTTCCCTGGCATGACGGCTGTAATTGATATTCCGGCAGTTGGCAACAACTCCTTATATGTTGACCTCAAGAATACTGAAGACTGGGATCAACTGTATGAAAACATTGATCACGGTCAGTACGATCAACTCACCATGGGTGTATCGAACAGCGGATACCAATTATCGATCGCCACCAATCAGCTACGGGGCGAATCACCCTCTCCGATTACCGGTGAAACGGGTTACTTCTACGAATATCTCATTGTTATTGAAAAAGGAGCATCCTGATGTCTGACACAGAACACCAGTTTAATTTTGGCTTCGACGTGCATGATCAAGCGGTTAAGAATGACAACAACTCATTTAAGAACCTCTTAGACACAATCACAACTCAGGGAGGAGACAGTGTACATCAACTATTTGCATCAGATCTGTCGGCGCTGCAAAATTTGTATGCCGCGATCGCAACGGGTGGCGAGAGCGTTTGGTTAAACGGAACTGATCCATCTAATCTGCCTGTCTTGTATGTGGAGATCGGCAATACTTATCTGATGGTTGGCGCATATTTCTCCGAAGATGGCATCAGTATTCTGCAAAAGGGCACCGCCGATCTCGAAACGTTTGAGGACGTTGGGGCTACCTATGTCACGCTGACAACGGGCACAGGCACTGACCAGGAAAGAACTATTCAAGTGATGGCTAATACGATCGAGTACGCAGGTGTAGGTATTGCAGAAATTGAGCTGGAACAAGCCAAAGAGAACGTGATCGAGACACTGGTGGGCAAGACTAAGGAGTTTGTTTCTCTGATGGTTGAGTCTCTGATCGAGGTAGGAGAGCTAGATGCGGTTGCCCTCGACGCAAAACTCGCTTCAGAAGCACAGAAAGCCGGTGAATCAGCAGGAACTGACGGCGAAGAGATCGTGATCTCCGAAACGCTCACCATTTCAGCGAACATCGAGTTCGTTCTTGGAGTCGCTGGTGTGGTATTCACGTTAGGCACCTTCGCGTATGGGCTAATCATGCTCCTATTGGAGAAACGGATGATGTCTTACGTGCGCTTTTTCAACGCGACCTCACAGGAGATCGATTTCAGCCTGTGTTTTATCGAAAAAAGCTGTACCTCCGCGATCGGTCCTCTGATTCCGAATGATGTTAAGACAATTCCGGGCATTTCACCCGCTTGGGTTCCCGCCTGGATGATTGGCTCGACTCCTATCCACTACATCGATCTAGCCTACTTCAACACCGATCTGACGGCAGATCTCGGCTTTGTCTTGAAAGCTGCCCCAAATGAAACATGCCCTGGCTTTAACGTGGTTGTCAACATTCCCAATACCGGGGAAAATAAGCTGTATGGCAGCTTTAATACTCAAGACGATTGTCCAAGTTATTGGGCATCTCATAAAGATTCACCAGCCACATTGACCTTCTGCGCCACGTCTGGCAACTTTACCCTGCGCGTTGCGACTAATCAGTTAAAGGGAGAATCGTCCTCACCCACCGATGGCACAATGGGCTACAACTACGAATACGCGATCGTGCTGGAGGAAAACTAGAGGTACTGTGATTCTGGCGATCTTCTGGCGATTTCTTGGCGGTAACTCTCTATAACTAAATTTAAGGTTGCATCAGTTGAGTCAGGGTAACTTGCATCACTCACATTATTCCTAGCTTGTAGAAATATCTTTCACTGAGTAGCTCAGATTTTATTGAGTGATATACGCTCAGTGGTTCTTTATTGCAGGTTTTTATCATGTCATACACTCTCAAAGTCGATCGCGACACTTGGCTCAAACTGAGTACAGCTCAAAGTACAACATTACCAGATGACCAAAAGCAAGCCGTTTCGACTGGGACAATATTACCCATCTCCAGTTATGAAATCATGGGCAACTACATCAAAGTTTCCCTCGGTGATGACGCTCAAGGAAAACAACTCGCCTATCAGGGACATAACACCTGGTATGTGTTTAGACCCCATGTTGAAATCCTACAAGATGGGAAGCCTTTGAGCCTAGTCCCAACATCTGTTGACTTGCCCGTGCCTCACTATGATTACTACGACCAAAATGACAATCAGGAAGCACCGGGGGGATCGTGCAATGTTACGGCGATCGCGATGGATTTAGCGTATCTAGGCGTTCCTCAACAGCATACCCAAATGCGCTACCCCGATGAACTCGATGCGTATTGCGACGAGCATGGTTTAGACCGTCATTCTCCACTCGATTTAGCCAAAGTGGTTGAAGCCTATGGCTGTAAAGATGACTTTAGTTACACCAGCAATTGGGATCTGATTAAAACCTGGATTGCAAGTGGATTGCCCGTAGTGGTGCATACCCAGTTAACTCAATCAGGACATGTTATTTTATTGCGCGGGTATGACGAAACGGGCGTTTGGGTAAACGATCCGAACGGGGTTTGGACTCCAAATGGCTATGACGAAAGCAAAGGTGGAGAAAATCTACACTATTCCTGGGATCTGATGTATCAGACGGTTTCCAGTGACAATCAGCTTTGGGCACATCACATCACAAAAGGCGTGTAGCACTTTAAAGGTCGTATGGAAGAATTGTCAGTACTCAGGAAACAGAAGACTTCCAACGGGCGATCGCTGAGGAGTGAGATCTGGGCTGACAACTCTGCAACAGATTATGACGTTCTCTAAACCTACTATCTCATTCGCGATCTCTTGGCGATCGCCTTCTATAACCGATTAAGTTGCATCGAATACTTCCAATCAGCAGGAGGGTTGACCTATGGCAAAAAATATAGCCCCCTACCGGATCTACGTGATTCGCTGTTGGGAAGAGCAAAGTTTTCATGCAAACATGAACGTCTACCGTTTCACGCTGGATGTTCCTGCCACGGGTCAACGAATTGGTTTCACCAGTTCGGAGGAATTAATCAATGCCCTGGAATTAGCCCTCTCTCAAATTCAGACTCAGGCGATCGCAGATGCGACTGAGGATTCACCGGATCAAACCATTTAGGGTCTGGAAGCCAAGCACTTTTCCTGGTTCAGATATTGTCACGGACTTCTTACTGCGAGAAAACACCATGAAAGCATTTCATATTGATTTAAGTCACGTTGAAGAGACCTGTGGGATTTTGGTTAAGTTTCGATCGCACAAGTTGGAGATGCAGGCGCATGATGCTACCACAATGGCGGCGGCGAGACAGCAAAATTCTGCCCTGGCTGCCTTACCCCTGGAAACTTGCACTCGCTGCTTCACCCATTTTGTCCATGTCCCGGAAGACCTGTTTCCGTCGGATCGGATCAGTTGGATACGGATACTTCGCCCTCAGAAAGATCCGACAATCCCTGTTCCCGATTTGATTCAGATGAGCATCTATATTCCGGAGGGTTATCAGCTTCAGCACTTTCAGAAGGTGTTACTGAAACGGTCTAGTTACTTTCCTGCAATACTGAAATACTATGGGCTGGACGAGCATACAGCGACGGCTTTGAGTTTAGACATGCTGATGGGATGGCGGTCAATCTCCTCCACAGCTTTATCCGGTTGGCTATGCACCCGTGGGGCAGACGGTTCCGGCTTATCTGCTCACGGCGGATACTTGCAGCACCTTTGCTCCTACCCAGTTTATCCCTCCCCTGACAACGATTACTCAGTCTAAAAATGGCAAGGGGATGGATTTTAGCTATGTAGACCTGAGTGGTCAGGATGTCTCAGGAGTGGATTTTACTGGAGCCAATTTTACCGAGGCGAATCTGACGGGGACTATTTTTGAGGGTGCCATTCTGACCCAAGCCGTTTTCGTTGGAGCCAACCTGGATCAAACCAGCTTTGATGGGGCGACCTTAGATCAGGCAAACTTTTCGGGTTCCAATACGGTATTGACGACTGTTCAATGGGGACAACCTAAAAGTGCCCAGACTATCAATTTCAGTGGGTGTGATGGGCGGGGGACAAAACTGGTGGGAACATCGGGAAATTTGATCCCCTGCAATTCAGCCAATTTCACCAACAATGCCAATTTCAGCGGGGCAACGCTCAGTTACCTGATGCTGGATGCTGCTGACCTGACTGGGGCGATCGCAGCCAGAGCCAATTTTACCGGGTCATCCCTGCAACAAGTCAAGGCTCATGGGTCCAACTTTTGTGGTGCAATTCTGAATCAGGCCAATCTCAGCAATAGTCAATTTGGCGCAAAAGCCTTGCTGTTTGTCCTTACTACAAACCTGTCGAATTACATTACCGAACTCAATCAAAGTGATGGTAAAGCCGTTCCCCAGGATATTATTAATGCCTTTAATCGCAATGGAATTGATGTCTTAAACAGTATTGTTACGGTGCTGGTTTCAGGGCAAAGCTGGCTCATCACTACCGGAACGATCGCCTACAATCTGCTGCTGAGTGCAGATAGCTCTCAACTCCTCGTCTACCGTTATGGTGGAGCAGTGGCGGCCAGCTTTGCCGGAGCTTCCTTAAACAGCAGTACCAGTTCAGGGGCTAATTTCTCTTCGGTGGATCTGTCCAATAGTCTGTGGCATAATGCTATTGCCAATCATACGGATTTAGAATCCACAAACCTCGCAGGCAGTTTTTTCCTGGAAGCCGACTTTACCCAAGCGATCGTGGCGGGCACAATTTTCTCCAGTGCCGTGCTGATTCAAACCCGGTTCAGGGGCGTACAACTCACGAACCCTGGCTTCACCAACGCCCAACTTCAGGGAGCCGATTTTACCGATGCCACCCTGATCAATGGCAATTTATATCAAGCCGCGATCTCCTTGCCGTTTGGTGTGCCCCTATTTGTGATGGATAGCAGCTATACCAGTGATTTGAACAACGGCGATCTCGCTGCCATCACCCCTTTTACCAGCCAGGGGTATCCTTTAGGCAAACAGGCGAGCCTAAGCCCGTTGTCCGGTTGGTTAATTGATAATTCCATGGATACAACCCCGTCCATCAAAACCTTTTTCATTGATGTCAACCTGAATGTCTATGATTTCCTGAATCCTACTAAGCCTTTATTTTTCCTCTCTACCAAATACAAGCCCTTCCTGAATAATCCCAATCCTAACGATCTCTTAATCAACTGGTTCAAATCAAACAATTGTTCCCTCAGTGCCCAGGCTGTGATTGCCCCCATTACTGCCTGGAATATTAGCAATAGTCCTGATGCACCCGTGCCCCAACCCGTCATTTACGAAAGGATTGCGATCGTCTCCGAAGCAGATGGCTGTTTGCATGTCTATGGAACAACTCTGTTGTGGTTGAAAAACTTCCCGACCTATCCATCTGATATTGCCTTCGGATCTACTCTAGCAATTCAAACTGCCATCAATTCACAAACTATCTGCCCCAATGGACAACCTAACAGTGAATTCGACCCTGGGTTCTACACTTGGGAACAAATGATGACTTGCCCTCACCCCGTAACACCTTCCTATCTGGATGCAGCCAATCATGACCCATGATCTCGCTGTCAGAAATACGGAGAATATGGTTCCGTGTTGTTCAATACCAGAGATTCTATTCATTGTTTTCATTAATTTTCAAGAGGTTTATTCAGGATTACAGAGATGAAAAAACTAGTCACTTTTTTGAGTCTGGCGTTATCAGTTATTGTTCTTATCTTATTAGTGAAGCCAACTGCGATCGCGGCACGCCCAGCAGCCCCAGACTATCAGCGCTACATCACCTTTCACAACGACTTCGACTTCCCGATCTTTCCAGTGATTCAGGTGCCCGCAGATATCTGTGATGGCGCAGGGGTTACCCGTGTGCGAAGGATTGTCGTCAATGGAGCGGGTCACGATGGCTTGCAGCCGAACGAAACCCTGACGGTTTTGATTCCACAAGAATCGAACAATCCCAGCAGTCCTGCCGATCCAATGATTCGATGCTGGTATCGATCCGGGCGGATTTACATTTTCCCCGTTAATCTCACCACCTTTGAAGGAAACATGGTTGAGGTAGATTCAAACAATTCTTCCCAGACAACCAACTATAAAGACCCCACGCATCCCAGTGTTGCTGTGCCCTGCTATGAAGGCCCCAGAAACAAGCCGGGAGCGAGCGGTAACTGCACAACCGGCGTTGCCGATAATTCCTTTGCTGCCGATGTACCCGCTCAGTTGGCAGAATACACCTTTGACTCCGATAATGCATCCACCAACGGCGATCCCGATTCGGGCATTGCCATGGCAGATATCGATGTATCCCATGTGGATGATCTATATCTGCCGATCGCTGCCTCGGTCGTCAACAATGGTGCAACTGGCTACATGGGTGGGGCGATGGATTTCCCCACATTCCAGCAGCGGATCAGCAGTTTTTTCACCCAGGTTCCCTGGCCCAATTACTCGGCATACCTGAGCCAAAATCAGCCGGTTCCCAACGTTATTAGAAACGCGATCGACACGAAACAATTGCCGCCGGATCTGGGTGGAGGAACCAATACTCCCGCACCGCATCTGCCAGCGGGCTACAACAGTATCCAGAATACGCTTTCTAAAGCGACCTCTTCGGTTTACGAAATAAAGGACAGCACATCGAACTATTTGATCAGTGGAGTTCTCAACCAGAACGCCCAAGTGCAGCCCTATCTCGATCGATGGATGGGGTGGATGCAGCCGAAGAACGGAGATCCTTGCACGGGGGCAAATTTTGACCAATTGATCTGGCCCGATGGCATCACTTCCACGTTCAACAAACAGAATTTCTGTGCTCAATTTCAGACCACTGCTCAGACCGTCTGGAATCATTTCTTAACTGACCAGACAGATGGATTTCAGTCAAACCAGGCGCAATTTTATAAAGATTGCGGGTTGTCCGATGCAAAGCCCGACCAAAATCAAACCAATGCCTGCATTATCCAGCATATCATTGGGTATAACTCAACCGTGCTGGGGGGCGAGTTGCCTGGGCAAGTCCAGGCTTTGTTGCGGGGCGTAGCTTATAACGCTGCGGATGGTATTGACCCCAATAACCAGCAGTATCAATACGATCCATTTTTGACTTTTGCCGCCCCCTATAACAGCCAATTCAACCTCGACCCCTATACTCGCCTGATTCACAGCACAAAGGACGGAGTCGGTGCGGTTGCCTACTCGTTTTCGATTGATGACAAGTACGGCAACTTCCGCGATGCTTCCCTGGGCATCCTTGTGGATGCGGGGGGAACCAGTGCCCTGGATAATCAACAGCCCTACGACCCCTACCAGCAATACCAGATGAACTGGGGGTATAACCGAGACCAATTTAGTTTGATTGCGATCGCATCTGGGGTGAATCTGGCGAATGTTCAGGCACAACTGCAGGCGATCGCCGCGCAAAACGATAACCGCCCGTTCCTGATCAAGCAAAACCAGACTATATCCGTGTTGGGTCATGCTACCAGCACCAACTGGACGCTCACAACCCCCCTCGTGACCCTGGCGCAGTTGCAGTATCAGGCACAGCAGGAAGAGGCACGCGGGAATACTAAGTACTACCAGACTCTGATCGATTATCTGTTTGGCAATTCAACAGCGAATCCGCCAGTTCAGAGTATTTTCCCCACTGCTGCCTGGGATGGAAACAGCCAGAACCCCCCCCCGGCTATCGACCTGCTGGACTTCGATGCTGCTTCAAACTGGTCTGAGGGTCAGGCAATCCTGTATGGCTACATCATCCAGCAGAACGCCGATGTGCCTGCCAAAGGCAACTGGGTAAAGGCATCCGTATGCGGCTTCCCAAAACCCATTACGATTAATCAACCGGGATCGCAGAGGCTCCCCGTCAAGCTCAATCAGCCTTGCGAGATCACTCTGACAGACACGTATAACGAAACCATGACCTTTAGCCTGACTCCAGCATCCAAGCAGGTCACCGACACTTACACGGGTACCCAGGTGTCGGTGATGAGTCTCCCGATCGGCGGAACGTTCAGCGGTTCGCCTCTAACCGTCAGCAATCTGACGGCAAGTGATCTGAAAAATTGCCAGAACAACTCTTCAAACCAGAGGATCGCTGGCTTTTGCAACAACATCACCCTATCCGCCGTGTGGTCTGCCGATGCGATGTCACGCGATATCGTTTATATGGGGCTTGATCCGAAAGATATGCCACGGGTGAATGTCAACTTGCCCGCTGCGCCGCCAACCCCGATAGACCCCACCTTGGTGAGTTGGACACCTAACGCTGCAATTACCTTTCAACAGCAGAATGGTCAGATTGTGCAGGTGAGCTGGCCCGCGGCTGTGGTTGGACCCAACCAAACCCTGCAATATACCCTTTATGTCAAGGATGGGTCTGCCTGGACACCGCAGTCCTGTGACCCATCCCAAACGTCTTGCAGGCTAAACTTGGGATCATCCGCAAGTGTGTATGTGATTGCAATAAACACCTCGGCACCGACGAAGCCACAAACCACCAACCTGTATGGGTGCTATCCTGCGGCAAACCCGTGCCCACCCACCACCTCAGGACGAGCACCAAAACCTCGCTCTCCCAGGCGCTGAAATGTCCAGCCTGGTGCCGAATTTTTGTGATAAGTCAACCACAATTGTGAACGCCATGAATACTGTGAAAGCGATCGATCCTAATGTTGCCAAAACTCACACTGCACTGTTTGATACCTGGTTTTCGATCGAGCAGTTGCCCATTCCCCCTGCGATCGCTCCCGACATTGCCAAAATTGCAGCGGAAGTGAAACCGCCGCCGGAAGTGAAAATAAGCCAGATTGGGTTTGCCAATACTCAAGACGATGGCGATAAATTTCTCCGCCGTCATCTGCTGATGTAGGCTCCCGATGAAACTTACGGAAAACCGTTTACGTCACCGATAGACGATCAGGGAGAAATCAGCCGATCGTTGCAGTTGGGTCAAACTCCGATTCGTCAACTGACAGGCGATGGCAGCGGCTACCGCGATCGTGATGACCAACTCGCTAGCTATCAGGCAATGCTGAACTTCCGAGCGGTCGGCGGCAAATTGGATCGGGTTGCGCCAATCGTCAGCGTCAACAGGACTGGACAACCTTGCTAAACACCTTTGGCTTAACGAAGTTTGCCCAATTGCCGATTATGGAACTGCGCTCGCGCCCCAAACAAACGCCTTAACTACATCGCGTTAAACAAAGTGATGAAATCGGCAACCCCTTTTCTAGTACAGCTCATATTTCATCAACTGACAGGGCAGCGTTCCATTATAGACCGCAACTCGCTGGGATGATTTGAGTCCGATCGACTGTGAGAGTTCCTTATTGCCACTTAGCACAAAAGCTGTCCAGCCTTTGAAGCGCTGCTTCAGAACGTCGCCCAGCAGTTTGTAAAACGCGCCTAGATCGCTGTCTCGCTCTAGCCGTTCGCCGTAGGGCGGATTGCAAAACAGCACGCCGCTGTCTGCGGGTGCCACTACGTCAGACAGCTCGATCGGGGAAAACCAGATGTGGTCTAATACACCACAACGCTGGGCATTGGCGATCGCCTGCTGAATTACTTCCTCGCTGCGATCGCTGCCCCAAATCGGTGCGGGCAAGAGATCTCGCTGGCTAGATTCTGCTTCTTGAATCAACTGCTCTAGAAGATCTGGGTCAAAGTCGAGCCAGGTTTCAAACCCAAAGCGTCGGAACAAACCGGGCGCAATGTTAAGCGCCTTGAGACTGGCTTCTAGAGGCAGCGTGCCAGAACCACAGAGCGGGTCGTAAAACATCTGCTCTGGCTGCCAGCCCGATAGCTGAATCAGCGCTGCCGCCAGAGATTCTTTTAAGGGCGCGGCTCCCACAGCAGGGCGGTAGCCGCGGCGGTGAAGGCTGTCTCCAGAACTGTCGAGGCTAACCGTGCAATGATCGCGATCGACATAAACGTTAATTCGCACATCTGGCGCTTGCGTTTCTACGTTTGAGCGATCTCCAAATGCTGCTTGCTGCTGGTCAACGATCGCATTCTTGACCTGAAGTGCTGTGAAGTGGCTGTGGTTGAGCTGCTCATGTTTGCCAGTGGCATTCACCGCCAGCGTTTGGTCAGGCGTGAGATATTGCGACCAATCGATCGTTTGAATGCCGCGATAGAGATCTTCTGCATCACGGCAAGGAAATTCGTGCAGTTTCACCAGGATGTGGAACGGCAGTCTTGCCCAAAGGTTAGCGCGGTAGAGTAGGGCGCGATCGCCCTCAAAAGCAACGCCACAAAAACCTGACTTAACGGAACTTGCACCCAGTTGCTCCAGCTCTTGAGTTGCCAGCGCTTCTAATCCCCGCGCAACCGTTGCAAAGCACTGATTCATATAAGCTGTATGTCCTATGCCGCTAATGATAAAAATTCGATTCAAGGTTCATGGTATTTGCAGCGTCTTAAAATAAATCGCAATTTTTGCTTTGAATTGAGAACTATACTGTTTGCGCTTGTTTTTGCTCATAACCATTCCTATCATGGATCGGGGTTTTAGAGCTTATTCTCCTGTCCAGTTTTTGGGTTCCACCTCAGTTTCCCTTAAAAATGAAAAATCCTTCTCCTATAGTGCTGTCCCTTCCTGTTACAACACTAGGTCTAAGAACTGATGCCTGATCATGTTTATCAATTACGCCAGGTGATGAAACTATAGAAATGTTACCCAGTTTTCGCAACCTACTTGGAAGGTCAAACCCTCTATAAAGTGAGAACCCCTCCACGAAGGCTTTCCCAATCTTCAGGGATTAGCCCGATCGCCGTTTGTTTATAGCCTTCTTTTGAGCGATCGTTACCAACAGTCTTGAAGGATGCTTTCTATAGTAGGAACATCTTGCTTGCAACTTTTTCGAGGCAAGGACTGCGGCCGGAACGACACATCATTGATCAAGGCTATACCAATGCTTATTTAGAGGTTTCCTGGTTTACCGTGGCTTGGTCAGCCGTGCTTCGATTTGCGGTGGTTTGATTAGCTGTCGAGGTCGGTTTACTGCCTGAATTGCGGACATTAATAAATTTACCCAGTAATTCAAACCAGAACGGGGCACCCATCGAGATCGCCAACCCGCTGAGAAGCCAGCCCAAAATCATCCTGAGTGGAGGAAAAAACCATTGACTGCTTTCTTCTGTCTGTTGCTCCAGGTTAGCTGAGTCTC
This sequence comes from Phormidesmis priestleyi ULC007, assembly GCF_003003695.1. NCBI lineage: Bacteria > Bacillati > Cyanobacteriota > Cyanophyceae > Leptolyngbyales > Leptolyngbyaceae > Phormidesmis > Phormidesmis priestleyi. Next base: position 206,280 of record NZ_PVWG01000004.1, on the reverse strand, counting down.
GTCCGATCGGTAGGGGAATAGATCGATTGACCTGATCCCGAAGACACTTCAGTTGCTTGCCAGTAGTTGTATCGCTTGGACTAGGCGGCAGGCATTCGATGTTTGTCGCTACCTCAGCCTTTTTAGCTAGGGCATCCCGTAGGGTAGGGTCTGTCGTGAGCCGACTCACCATATGAAAGGTGTCTGCATTGACGACCAGAGCAATTAAAAAGCCAATCAGAAACGTCACCCCTTTGGCATTGCGTTTGTAAACGCCAGAGGCTCGATCCATAGAGCGATCGAACCAGATTTGAATTTCACCTTTAAACTGGTAAAGTTCATCTTCTACATACTGTACCTGCGCCCGTTTCACGTTAATCTGCGCGCGTCGTGACAGAGCCGCAAGGCTTTCTCGCACCGAAGGGGGTAACGTTTGCCCGATCGCCTCAACGTCTTTTCTAATCTCGTCATAGGCTTTGTAAATCTTGTCATTTGGGTCAAGATTGCCAAACCGATTCTGAAGCAGTTGATAAGTATCGCTCACTCTAATGACTTGTTGCTGCTCATTCCTGACTTCTCCAATTCCTAAATCCAAAGTTTGGGCGAGACTGGGCTGTAAACGGCGAATAAGTTCGTCAGTGTTGCTGTAGCTGGTGTTATTGGAATCGGGGTTCCCCTGATAAAAAATCCCGTTTTTCAGAGATTTTATCTGACTAACAAACTTGACAATCTCAGGATCACCTTGCTGTTCAGTTGAAGTATCATCCTGAGCCTTTAGAGCGTTTGTAGGCGCAAGCAGTTTAGTCGTTTCAATAAATGAATTAAGTTCGTCTCTAAGTCGATTGACACAAGTTAGCAGGGTCGCTTTTTCAGTGCTAAAGTCTGTGCAAATAGCCTCTAACTTTAGCCGCAAACCAATCAAATCAGCCGTCAAATTTTGGCGAGTTTCATCTTTAATTTGAAGATCCTGTTGGTTAAGGTAGCTATCCAGTTTGTCCAGAATCTCCTCTTTAACCATCAGCTTCAAATTGAGCGCCGTCATCTTCTTTGTCAACTGCGAGAGGCTAAGCTTTTCTAGCAGCGTCGTTGCAAAGGTTTCCGAAGGCATATAAGAAGGCTCATCGCCCTTCAGCGTTAGCTTATCTTTTCTGCCGAGCGTGATTACAAAGCGAGTAATCTGCCGTAGCCATGACTCAATGCCCTCCTTAGATTCATGACTAATATTTTTAATCAGCGGGTTACTGTAAAGCGACTCAACGATTGTCTTGACACTCTTATCGTTAGCGGTTCCTTCTCCGCCCGTTAAAAGAGTCTCAATTGACTTCTTTAAATGAGCCGCCCGCCATTGCAGCAGAGTCGATAGCAACTCCTGAATTTCAGATACTAACAGGCTGAGAATTAGGTAAACAAACGCCAACCCGATCGCGATATCCAGAACGAATGGTAAATTCATCGCTACTAAACCTTTAACTTAAGTTTGTCCTGCAAAATACTTAACATCCTTACTCTTTCAGCAACACCCTTAGAACTGAATCATCTTTGCCCCTTGAACTTGTCAAGTCCAAATATATTTCTCAAAATTTTGGAAAGTCCAGATGGTGGGTCAGGCTGTGACCTCGTGGGTGAATCCTGCTTCCTTTCTGATGAGAGTGGAGCTTGACCTACTGCTTTAAAGAGCGGTGGGTGATCTGATGCAGAGTCGCCAATTTTAGGGAATCCAGCAATAGATGATTGAGAAAAATTAGGTGGTGAAGATCGAGGGGGCGGACTTGCCTCGGAAGTTCCTGATGGCTCAGAAGATTCTGCATCAAGGCGATTGATCGCTTCCCTCAATCGCTCTAATGGAGACCGCACTTCTGCCTGACTGATAGTTGAGTTTGTCTGACTAATCTCTTTTATAGAGGGAGTGGAAAAAGGGACAACAGGCTGAGAGTTCATGACTCCTGGCGGGGACATTGAAAAGGTGGTGGATGCTTTAGAAGTGGGCGAGATTCCAAACGCAGCGATCGAGAGCAGTCCAGGACTAGGACTAGGCGTTGGTGCGGGTATCGGACTGGGTGCTGGAGTCGGGCTAGGCGTTGGTGTGGGTGTTGGACTAGGTATTGGTGTGGGACTAGGTATTGGTGTGGGACTAGGTATTGGTGTTGGACTAGGGGTCGGTGTTGGACTAGGGGTAGGTGTCGGACTAGGTGTGGGTGTCGGACTAGGTGTGGGTGTTGGACTAGGTGTGGGTGTTGGACTAGGTGTGGGTGTTGGACTAGATGTGGGTGTTGGACTAGGTGTGGGTGTTGGACTAGGTGTGGGTGTCGGACTAGGTGTGGGTGTTGGACTAGGTGTGGGTGTTGGACTAGGGGTTGGACTAGGGGTTGGACTAGGTGTGGGTGTCGGACTAGGTGTGGGTGTTGGACTAGGGGTCGGTGTCGGACTAGGGGTCGGTGTGGGTGTGGGTGTTGGACTAGGGGTCGGGGTCGGGGTCGGTGTGGGGCTGGGGGTCAGGCGATCGACCGACTTCACAGGTGGCTCCAAAACGGTCGGCGGCGGCGGCAAATCATACACGACTCGCAAACTGGAAACCGTCAACTCTCCGGGTGCTTCGCTCAAGAAAATCAGTGGCACTGAAAGTCCATCCATCCGCAAGAACGAAACCGACTGCACCCGCAAATCGCCCTGTCCTCTGGGTTGAATTAACCCAATCTCAACTTGAATAGCGGCGGCGGGAGCGGCACCTGTCCAGGCGTGTCCTGGAAAATCGGGCCCATCTAAAGGCAACACGATCGCTGCACCGAGAACTCCCTGTTGCCCTAACCAGCGAAGCTCCAGCCGCGCCCGGTTTTGCAAAGGCTGATTTTGCGGATCACGGGGCGTTGCCGTTGCCTGAGTCCGAGCTTTGACTTGCAGTTGATATTGTGCGCCTGCGACGACCTCAGCGACTTGCGTCAGAATGGTGTTTTCTCGATCGCCGCCACTCAACACGATCGCGCGATCGGGAAACTTCTGAACCTCTGCCAGCGGCACATCTTGCGGCAGCGTGGCCGCCCCACTCAAGCGCTGCCAGTGCAGGAGTTTGTCCCCCGATCGCAGTGCAAACGTGGGATTGCCCAGCGTCTCGATCGTCGGAATGAGTGCCACTGCTTCTAGCCAAAGTCCTCCGGGGGTAGGCTGAACAAACCGCACTTCAACCTCTGTTGCCTGCGGGGGTGCAGTCACTCTAACCTCGAACAATTCAGAAAAATTCGTGGCTTGAGCCGTCACCCGTGCCAAAGTCTGAGGCGGTGACGTGGCTTCGGTCGGCAAAACTGGCTCCAGTTCTCCGGTATCGGTGCGAAGGATCGTTCCGGTTGCATCTCGCCAAATCACTTGCCACGCAGCCGGAGAAATAATCGCCTGCCGACTGGTGAAAATCCAGTAGATGAATTGAAACAAATAGGAACATCCCGCACGGCAAGCCACTCGCTGAGACAGACTGAATTCATCTGGAATCACCGCCCTGGGGTTGATCGGAATCGGTGGGAGGCAGGTTAACTCTACCTGTTCTGTTCGGAGTAAATCTGGATCGATGAGCAACGTCGCAATGCGATCAACCCCAGGAACTCGCAAGCGCAGAATCCGTCCGGGTGTGCCTTGCCAACCGATCGGCACTTGCGTACTGCACCAGAGATATAGCCGCAGCAAGGTGCCTTCTGGAGCAGCCAGTCCCCATTGTTTGGGGGCGTTGGCAGAATTGTTTGGGGAAAGGAACGCGACAGAAGGGCTGCCGATCGCCAGATTAATCGCCTCGACAATTTCTGCTGCCGTAGTGCGACCAGAAACTTTCCCCGCACAATCAATCCGAATCGGACGATGAATGCTTTCCCAATCAGATTGTGGAATGGAACTGGCAATCGCGTTTGAACCCTCGATCGAACGATGTCTGCCCACTTCTAAGACAATAAACCGTTCAACTTGCAAATCAATGTCTTGCTGGAGAGCGTTTCCTTCAAAACTGCCTCCCTCGTAGTAACCGCGCCGACTTGCCTGCCGTTGATCCTGATCCAATAGTTTAAACAGTTTCAGCGTCGCGTCATCGACCAGCGGATTGCGAAAATCGCCATTCACCAACAGATTTTCTGTGCCACAAACCGTGACGTTGATGGCTTTTTGCAAATATTCGACGAGTTTCTGACTGAAGTCAAACTGAAATTCTACCCGGCCCAACGGATCGAATTCATTCAGCCGCAGTTTCATCGCCGCTTTGCCGCGTCCTATTTGCAGATGCAGCGGCACTGTGAAGCGATCGGGCTGGTTCCGCAATCGAAATAGAGCCGTTAAAGGAGCCGGGGTGCCGACTTCTTTAGCAGCTTGCGTTGAGAAACTCGCCGTCGGTAACGGAGTGACATTGAGCTTGTTGGCGATCGCCGCCAGATCAGGAGTTGCCTGCCGCCAAGATAAGCCCTCACTGCTACGGCATTGCAATCCTACTAGCATCTGAGCATCGGTTTGCGCCTGCCAGTAAGCCTGCCCGATTTGACTTTGCAGCACCAGCCAGTAACGAGTGCCCTTCAAGACGCGGAACGGAGTCGGTAACGTGGCGCTGCCCCAACTCGATTCATCAGGCGGTAAGGGTTTTCCCACCGTGACTTCGGCACTGGCTAAAACTTCGCCAGAGGGTTTGCCATCGGCATCGGCCTGAATGCTCAGGTTCAGTCCTGTTAAATCGGGTTGCGTTTTGTCGAACAGGAGATCAATTCCGGTGACGGCAATTTCTTCTGTGTTCGATTGCATCGGTTGGGCAAGAGAGCGCTGGGGCGAAACCAGGACGGGCAGCAGTTTGGCAACTTCGCCGACTTCACCCAAAGCCACACGACTGGGCTTAAACTCGCCGCGCACCTGAGCCGTTGTTTGTCCGGGTACTGGAATTGCGCCTTCGGGTAAGGCAACTTGGGTGAGGAGCGTGTTCCCGATCGGGAGTGTACTAAAGTTATATCCTAGCGTTGCTTCTGATAACTGTGCTGGCAATCCAGATTGCGTAACGAAATATTCAATTTGCAATCGCACATGCAATCGCGCCAGTGTGTCTGAATGAATAATCACTGGAATTGCATAAAAGCCATTTTCTGGTGTTGCAGTTGCGAGAAACGCATTCAGAATCGGCGTAAAATCGGGAGCAGTAGCAGCGAGGCTCAATTCCCCGATGCGCGTCCAAAAAGCGGGCATTTGTCCCAACCGCACACTCACATTTGTGGGCACCGTCCGAATAGTTACGGCGGTGAGATCTGTTGCAGTATTGGCAAAATCGCGCAACTTAAATTTATTCAGCGTCAGTCCTGGCAAGGGAACCGGGTCATTATTCTGCTGGGTGAACTTGAGGAAATCATCTGTCCCATCACTGGGTGTTTTGATACTTCCCCGCCCATTTAGATCTACATAGGTGCCACCGAGATCGATTTGGAGCTTGACGTTCGTGAGATCATTCCCTTGCAGCCGCACCACCGTTCGACGAGCATGAAAATCCACCTCAATGAAGCGATTGACCGCATCCGGCAAACTCATTTCACGGACTTTGGTGGTGCCAAAATCCCCCTGACTTGAGTTTCCCAACGCGCTGCCAAACTGAATGATTTCCTCAAACAGTGTGCCACCCGTTGGTGTAGCAGGGGTCAGCGTCACCACTGCCCGTGTCACCTGGGCATTGGCAGGCAAACTCCGCAACCAGAGGGTGCGATCGCCCTCGAAGCGATCGTCGCTTCCCCAATACTGCTCATCTAATCTCATTGTTCTCGCGTCCCAAGTTAGATAGAAGGGGCATTGCTGAATAGAGGATTGAGGTAGGGGCAATCCCCCTGTGGTTGCCCTTTATATATCAGGCTAACGTGTATACCTAAGTCCTCTCGCTGCGTTGTGATCGGCTTCTGCCCCCTAAATCCCCCAAAATTGGGGGACTTTGAGACTGAAAGTTTTGGGTTAAAGTCCCCCAGAATGGGGGATTTAGGGGGCAAACCCCCAGCAATCCGAACTCAAAGCAATTTGTGTATACAGTAGTAGATAGGTTCAGGAGTAGTCACGGGGGCGCTACCCCTACAGCCATTTCATCCCTTTTTAGGTTCGCAGCAATACCATTAAGTCGATCGGCTTGACTGCTTTCACATCCACCACGTTTTGACTCAGGTGGAAGACATCAACGCGATTAGTAACGCGAACGCCATTAGCATCGACAGCGCTACTGCTAAAGTCAATGCTGGTGGGAATCATTTGTGGACGAATTGCCACACGCAGATCTTCCCAGACTCCGCCAGCTTTCAGCTCTTGGACGGTGCGTCCTCTGCCCAACAACTCTGTTTGGATGTAGCGGGAATGTCCGTAAGCATCGCGACGGAAGTTGTCTTGATCGAGTCCCGGATCGAACATTTTGCCCCACAGATCGTTCAGCACATCGTCAAACATTTGCGTCGAAGTCGGGGTTAAGCCAAATTGCTCTAGAATCAGTTCGATCGTGTCTCCCCAGAAGGTGGCATCGGCACTGCGGGTCATGAACTTTTCGGCGATCGGGTCACGCCGTCCTGCGTAATAGACCACAAAGCGGGCATCTTTGCTGGTGTCATCCGAGAGCAGTCTTTTGGCATCTTCATCGGTGGTGATCAACTGCATCAATTCAAACAGGCTGACCACAGGATAGCGCCGCAGATTGTGTTCGACTAAGGCGGGATCAGGGTCGGTCGTTGGACGATTTAGCTGTTTGAAGTAGCGACGATATTCGCCCCAGCCTCCTTTGAGTTCTGAGCGTTGCACATAGCGCTCGTCATTCAGCTTCGTCCATTCTTCTGGGGTTTTGCCGCCAAATTTATTGGCATCGATCGGTTTAGCTTTGTAATCGTCCAGAGCTTTTTTGACGTTACCGACTTCAACATTGACGTATTTTTTGATTTCGATCTGAACGTTGTTGAGCCTTTCAGCAACAATCAGTTCTCCAGCTTTGAAAAAATCAAACGGGTCAAAATTAAATGGCATAGCTTTCTCCTTACAGAATGTTAGTTTGTGGATTGAACAGAAGCGATGTAGACGAACGCTGTTCGCCGTTATTGACACGTCTCGCGGGTGACATCAACCTCAACGCCTGCGGCTTTCGCCTGCAAAACGCCGATCGGTTGAGGGTGTAGAATCTCTTGGGTTAGCACCGAGAGCGGGTTGCCCAGCGCCACCCGTCGCGCATTCTCAAACCGACTGGCGGTGTAGGCGATCGTCACTTCATACATCGCCGCACCTGCTGGACGAGCGGAAACTTTGAGGTCATTGCCCCAGGTTCCCGGTTCGCGGGCTTGCACTTTGATAAATCGGTTCACGCCCTGGTCTGCCAACGCCTTTTCAATGAGGTAAATTTGGGCGGGCTTGCTGGCAGTGCCTAACGTCAGGCGCTGGGGCTTACGGAAGGGCAGCGTGATAGGTTTCCAGCCCAGAGGAATGCGATCGACTTCTTCTGCTTTGACGAGATTGGAGCGTTCGAGTAAATTGACTAGAGAATGAGCCTGGTCGAAAGTTGGATCGCCAGTGTTCTCTAAGACCGCTTCTGGATACAGGTCGGGTTTGCCTTTTTCCTGACTGAATCGGGCTTGATTAAATCTTGCCCCGAAAGGCGTGGGCAAATCGGCAGGCAAGTTGACTTGGAAGCTGCCAGGTTGGTAGGTTTGCCACGCGAAGGTGATTTCGACAGGCGGATCGACGATCGTGGCAGCAGCGAAGACTGCGGCGAGTTGTGGGGGTTCCTCCTCGTTCTCGAAGCGACTGACATCAAAAATACCTCGCTCATAGCAAACGCCGCCTGCAAAGTGTCCTTCATCAAAGTAAGCTTGATCGAAGCGGCTACTGTAACAGTCGAGGTAAATCCAGTTCGATTTACCCTGTGGCAAGGTCAACACCTGACCTTTGTTTAAGGCAGTGGCGACGACTAAACGAGAACGAACGCAAATCTGGTAAACCAAAGAATCGTTTGTTGTTGCGCCTCCGATCGTCACTCGTGAATAGGGTTCGGCTTTGCCATGAGTCGGCTGCACCGTGACATCAAACAGCGAGTCAATCTGCTGCACGAGGAGAATGCGATCGGCGTACAAAATTCCACTCAGTGTCACCACGCGATCCTGATAGGCGGAGAGCGTGATGCCTGCACTGGGTTTGAGTTGAGCGATCGGATCTTCGGTGGCATCGACTAACTGAACGGTGTTAGTTTGCATTCGCACTCGTCCCACCAGGGTGACTTCACTCCCATTCGCAATCACGTTAGCAGGGGTGACAATGGTCGGCGCACTCTCCACAACTTTTACTGTAATTTCGCCGTAATCTTGATCGGCTTGTCGGGCCCGCAAGTGAACAATCTCAGCCGCCTGTGGGTTATTCAAATCGAGGGTGAGTTGATGCTCGGTGTCCTGGTTTAGCGGGGCGGCTCCGGCAAAAGGCACCCACACTTGACCGCCCAGAGGGCCGACCAAAATCCGATCGCTCGGCACCTTACGAGTCACCCCATTGGCAGCAGTCACCATCGCTTGCAAGCCGAGTTTGGCATCGGTTTGGAGGGTGACAGATTCCCCGCGATCGAGCAGGGTAAAGACGCGCACCCGCCAACCCAGTGCAGTATTGACGAGCATTGGCCCCTCTACACCAAAGGGCGCATGAATCGTAATCTCACTCGAACTCTCCACCACACCCGGATTGTTGATCGCCCAGTGGTCGCCATGTCGCACCGATCGCGGCAAAATGTGCATCGGCTTGGGCGCATATTCGATCAGATCTAAATAGCGCAGGGGCAATAGAGAAAGCTGACTTTCGCTGCCTTGGTTGGGGGCAATAAGTTGTAAGCGATCGTCCGAGTTCAAGGTGGCTAGACCGGGAAACACCGCATTGATCGCTGCAATGATCTCATCCGAGAATGTTGAACCGGGATCGAATCCACCTACATCAATGTCAACAGATCGATCGCCATTCACTGCCAATCGCAACAAACTGCGGCGGCTAAGATTGGCAGGTCGAGAGAGATCGATTGTGCCTGTGATCGTTGCAGGAGTGGGATTGGTGCCTGTTACCTCCGTCGGAACTTCGCCTAACAAGCGCTTGCGGGCATCGCCAGACGTGTAGGGTTCGAGAACAAGTTCTTGATTGGGTTGGGGCGATCGTAAGACTAAATGTGGGCCTTCTGGAGAAGCAGTTGCCAGTCCGGGAACTGCCGTGTTAATGGCATTAATGATTTCATTTAATGTCACGGCATTGAGCCGTTCGATCGGCACTCCAGCAGCACAATCAATCTCTTTCACCGCAGCATTGCCAATTTTGATCCGCAGAAATCGTGCAATGCGTAAATCAACGGTATCCAAGCGGATGGTTCCTGTAATCTGTGCTGCGATCGCATTACTGCCTTCATAGAGTCGGGGCGGTGTAATCCCCAATAGCGCGGCTGTCACATTTGCTCCAGTAGTCGGCACTGCAAACTGAATTTTGCCATTCGTGCCCGTTGATGGCGAGGTCAGGCTGATGTGCTGTCCATCGGTTTTGGCAATCACCTGATTCAGCGTCGTATTAATCTTGAGCAATAGTTGATCAAGACGTTGGAAATTTGGTTCTGCATCTGTGAAGGAAATCTCGATCGGGTCTGCTCCATCAATACCCAGTTTAATTGCAGCATGGGGCGGTAAGGTGATGCCTTGATGCAGATCGACTAAGCCAACAAAGCTGACTTTTGTGGCATCTTGTCCTTTGAAGGTGCCGGGTTGTAAACCTAGCGGCGCGATCGCATCGCCAGCCTGCGGCTCAGTCACGGCAATCCGGCTTTCCTGACTGGCTGTGGGCGATGAAAGGATTAAATGCTGTCCATCATGACTGGCAATTGATCTGCCCAGACGAGTGTTAATCGCCTTCACCACTTCATCAATCGCTGTAACTCGCGGACGTTGACCCGCGCAGTTAATATCGATTGGTGGATGATTATCAATTCTAATCCGTAAGTATGGCTGCGTCTGTAGATCTACGCTGCGGCTTAAGTCTACTGCACCGATTATCTGAGCATTCGTTCCAGAATCTCCTTGAGCTTCCTGCTCCAGAAACCCAAAGATTTTTAGAGCCGCTTCATCCGTGATTTTTGCACGAGTCATAAATCGTTGCGTTTGCTGAATTTCTAGCGGCAGAACTTCTAATCGACTGGCATCTCCAAATGTGGACGATCGCAGAATCAAGCGCTGTTGATCTGCGATCGCCAGATTCGGGAAGGCGTGATTAATGGCATTGGCAATTTCGTGTACATGGCGACGTTGAGCAGTTGAAACATTCTCGCCGGGCGATCGTAAATTAATCCGCAAGGGAATCTCTACCGGGGAACCGCCATCCACCGCAATCTGAATCGCTGTTAACTGCAAAAACTTGTCCGGCTGAGGATTTAATTCTTGAGTCAGGTTTGGAACACTGACGATCGCTGCGGCTGTGGCATCTCTGCCCTCAAAAACACGCGGACGCGCCCCCAAAATTGTCTCTAGTGCATCATGGGTTGGGGCAGTGTCTAGAATGAGCCGCGCACTGCTGCCCGTGTCTCGTGAGGCAAGGGTGATGAATTGTCCGTCTTGAGTGGCGATCTCTGCTTGGGCTGCCTGATTGATCGCCGTCACGATTTCGGTAATCTGAGTGTTACGCGGATCGTTGCCCGCACAATTGACCGTGATCGTCGCGTTACTATCAACTTGGAAGCGCAGGGTGGCACGATCGCGTAGATCAATTCCCTGGCTCAAGTCCCGTTGACTTTTAAACTTTGCAGGTTGAGGATCTTGTCCGATATAAAAACTCTGCACCTCCCCAAATAAGAAAGCCGTTGCATCTTGAGCCGCAGGAGTCTGAAACGCAATGCTGCTGTTAAATCCTGTGATCGGGGAGGTGAATTTGAGATAATGCCCTGCTTGCAGCGTCGCAAAATTGGCGATTTGTAGCGCTTGATTGATCGCATCACAAACTTGCTGCGGCGTAGTTTGAGCGGGATTTGCACCTGCACAATCAATTTCAGCTACACGAGTGCGATCGACGACTAAACGCAAATAGCGATGTTGTCGTAGATCCAATGAATCACTCAGCGCAACAGTGCCGATCACTTGAGCCGATTGAGACTCACTGCCACGATAGACCCAAGGTACTAATCCGAATACTCGTTCAGCGGCATCACTCAAACCATCGTGAATCTCAATGCGACTAGAAGCGCCAGAAGTTAAGGAAGTGATAGCTAACAACCCATTTTCTGCACGTGCGATCGCTTGTCCGATTAAGGGTTGATTCAACGTTGCCACGATTGTGTTCAGCGAGACATTTGCCGCATTCGCTCCCGTTGTTAAATCAATCTCGATCGGATTCTCGTCACCAATTTTTAACCGCAGCAAATTTGCGCCGCGCAAATCTACCCCGTTGCTGAGATCCATAGACCCTTTCACCTGTGCTGGATGCGCCGATCGTCCTGCAACTTGCCCTGCCTTCATCCCAAACACAGCAAATGCTGCATCCTCCAAACGCGGCACGATCGTGGTTAACGTCTCCGATCTCCGCTGCCACCAGCAATCCAGGTCTTGATAATCATCCGCAATCTGCAATGCTAGCGCTTCTGCCGTGACGCGCAAAATTCCCTGCACCGTCACCGTGCCTTCTAAAAACGTGCGAATATACCGCTTCAGATGCTCCCGAAACTCCTCCACCGTCTCCAGTACGTCACCCGCGTCCGCACTCGGTGCCAGTCCTGTCAAATCTGCTTCTCGACGGGGAGCCAGCCCATATAGCGCCGCAATTTTTGCCAAGTCTGTAATGTTGGCGGCATTGCGATCGGCATAATCCACCCAATGCGCTGCCATGACCGCTGCTAAACTATTTTCCGCTAACAGCAAATCCCTGCCAAATGCATCAATGAGGGCATAGAGCACATCCGGTCGAGGGGTAACCCGGAAGGTGCTAGGGAGGTAGCTGAGAATCCGATCGGTTTTAGTCGCCATATTTGTCATTTGGGATTGAGCCAGCGGAGTCAAGTCGCGGTTTGCAAATTGCTAAGTTGAGGTTTCAACTAACACAATGTCAGCAGGTTCTAGATCGAGAACAATCCACCATTTTTCGTTGCCCACCGTCGCAGAAATTTTGAAGCGTCCGATTTCGACTTCGCCATCTTTGGCAGGTTGTCCGGTTAGGCTAACAATCAGACTGCGATCAGCGATGCGGCGACCCGTAGGCACAATCGAAGTCGTGGTTTCGTTTAAGACGCGATTGAGGGCAGCACGTTGAGCTTCTGGATCGTTTGGCGGCACACTCTGAAAGGCGATCAGCAGCGCATCGGTGAGGTCAGCGGTTCCGGGTCGTCCGATGTCGGTGCGCCAGGTGGCGACTTCAATGATTCTGGCTTTTGGCTTGCCCTTAGAGTCTTTGACAACCTCCTTGATGGTGGCGATCGCGTCTAGAATTTTTGCACCCTCGGCATCATCGCCGCTGCTCAACGTGTCCACATAGGTTTGAATGGCGGCGATCGTGTCGTCAATCACTTTGGGCTTGGCAACCGCCGGAAGTCCCCGAATGACTTCGGCAACAAGGCGCGGTTTGAAGTAAATATACCGAGCAACCAGCGTGGTCTGAATTCCTGCTGCGCGGGTTTGCTCTACCGCCGTTTGCAGACTCGGAAATCGCTCTGGCTCGGCTTCAATCAACAGTTTCACCGTCCCTAGCGCAGATTGTTTGGCAGGCGGACTATTGGGTTCCCAGACTTCCGACAACACTGCTCGTTCATCAAGAATCGCCTGCTGCAAAGCTGCCAGAGTGCCTTTGCCTGCACCTCTGAGGGCTGCTTTCGCACGGGCGCGCAACTGCTCATCTGTCTCATCTTCACTCGCTAAGATAGTGGCATCAAAGTTGATGACGCGCGAAATTCCGGCGATCGGCTGTGCCAACGTGGTAATCGCGTTTGCTTTGACTAAGCCTGCTTTGCCACTAGAATTCTCTCCCGCGCTCACCGGGACATCAATCCGCACCTGTCCCTTTTGCAGCGTCCGAATTGCTGTGGTGACGAAGGTGGCTTCATTTTTGCTGGTGCTTAACACCGTACCTTCGTTGATCGTGATGTTGCCATCTGCTTGAGGATCGCGGAAAAACGTCACCAGTCCGATCGCATTCCCTTTCTGTTTGCGTTGAATGTGGAGAATCGCCACCACTAAATCTAAAGACTTTCCGGTTGCAGTATCGACAAAGCCTGCTAAATAGGCTTGATTAATTTGTTGATAGACGGTGGCAACCTCTCGTCCAACGGCTTCGCAAATGGTGCGGCTAACACTGCCGACATTGATATCGGTTATGGGAGAACGACTGTTTGGAATAAAATAATCAACATAGAAAATCGTGTCATCATCTGGATGCTTGCCGTTCTTCTGCCACACGATCGCACTCGCACCGTCACCAATCACTACCTCGAAATCGAGCGATCGCTGAAATGTAAATCGCTGAGATTGATCCGTGCCTTCTGGCGTGACGGTTCCCGTGATACTTCGCACGTCTCGCGCCGCTTGCGATAATGGATAGAAATCAACCTTGTCATCAAAAATAATCGGTTCGTTGACCACCCCCCCAACCAAGGCAGTTAGAAGGTCATCCCGAATTTCTGGATATAAGCGATTAATTAAATTGACTGTTTCGGAGTTCACCCGCCCGCACCTCGTTCAAGAAAGAAAGGAAAGACGAAATTTAGATCCGTGTCACTGTCGATCGCCCTTAGCGATACATGAATATCGATTTGGGTGCGGTCAGCCTGGCTTTGCGTCACCTGCACCGATCGCACACTTTTCACTCGTGGCTCTGCTGCTAATGCCTGAAGCACGAACACTTTGGCGCGATTGCGATTGACTTCGCTATTGAGTTCACCAATCAGTTCATAGAGGCGAGATCCATAGTCTGGATGACCTAATGCAGTCAGTTCACCCAATGGCGTGAGAAACCGCAGCAGCAATGCCTGTTTGAGATTGTCTGCACCATTTAGAACCGCCAAATCGACGACTGCGGTTTCATCCGTCTGTTGAGCGAGGGGTAAATCGAGCTGAGTTGTAGAGAGATCATTGGCACGATCGCGGCTATTTTGCCGTTCCAAATTGCCTAACAAGCGTAGATCAATGCCCCACCGTTCTTCGATTTGAGTCATTGGCTGTTCCTCCGGCTGACTGATTTTAGAGTTTAGATTGAAATTTAATGGTTGTATTGGTGGAGTGAGTCTAAAATCCAAAAATTGTAGGTTGCTTGTGTTTCAATTCTGTTGAATCAGCAAGGCTTTTAGCAGTCCCCTACTGGGTGATCTTGAATCCTGAATTACAATTACGAATTATCCAAAATATAGGGGGCTGCGGGGGGGCCTAAAATCGTCATCATTCCTGGAGGTGTGGGAATCTGATCGCCCATGCGTACCAGACCGCGCCCACCGACTATCACACCTGTGCTGGCTAACGGGCCAATCACCAACGGGTAGGGAACTCCCCAAACAGAGTTAATCATCAGACACAGTGATCCGGTTGTCGCGAGGGGCAGCCCTGCCGCCGTAATCACTGGGGGAAACACCGTGACGATCGTTCCGGTATCTGGCGGCCCAGAGGCACCGGGGGTCACCATGACCGCACAACCAATTGAAACAGGGGAACCAGGCATAGAACCTTCCTTAGATTGTTGAGTTTTAAGTTTTGAGATCACCTAACAACGTTGAGTTAGCCGACAACTAAGGTGAAAATGAAGTAATTCCTCTCACACTGATGGTTGCTCCTTGCACGGTTGAAGCGAGTCCGCCATTCACAGTTGCTCCTAGATTTCCTTTTAGCGTTGCCTGGCTTCCCGCTTCAATGTCTGTATTCAACTGACTCTTGAGTTTGATATTCATTCCCTCCAGTGTTAAATCTCGTGTTGCCTTGAGTGTCATCGCGCCTGCGGCTTCGATCGTCACATCGCCATCCTGATTCATCGTAATTTTAGTGCGGCCCGACAGCACGGTTACAACACCTCCAGTGCTTCCAGGTTGGTTGAGTTTCATCTCGGTTTTACCCGCGATCGCTCTCACCATTCCATCGGTCACGTGCAGGGTAATTTTGGGCGGCATTTCCACCAAAATTTCTCGCGGCGAGTCGTTAGCGGAAATGTTACGAATGGCAGCTTTGAGCGTCTTCTCATCGGCTTCGGCCAGGGGCAACCGGAAAATTACCTCATTGGGATTGTTGAGCGGTGGACGCGCCTCGTTGTGATATAAACGCCCGATGACGATCGGTTGATTGACATCGCCTCTATCAAACGTCAGCAAAACCAGATCGCCGACATTGGGAATGCCAACTGTGCCAATGTGACCGGCCGCGATCGGCACTCGTTTCAGCAACAAGCCACTATTTTTTAGTTGCACATCGCAACCATAGTTATCATCATCACTGGTGCCACTGTGAGGATGAACATCCTTGACAATGCCCAGTTCTGAAACGCGCACAGAGCGCAGTTCTTGCCGAATAATTTCTTGAAGCGTACTGATGATGGTTGACATAGGGAGAAAGGAGAGTGACTGGGACTTAGGTCAGGCTACGAAACTGGATTGTGGTGGTGAATCCGCCTAGTTTGGTGATGCGATGAGTGACTCCTCGGACTTGATAGGTTTGATTGAGACTGTCGTCTGAGAGGTTAGCGAGGCGGATGGCATCGCCTAACTTGACTTTGGGGTCGCCGAGGATGAGCAAGCGTCCCTGAAGGGTGCGGCGTTGGATCGCGGTGAGGGCAGCTTTGGCGGCGGTGAGGGCGGCGGCTCTAGTGCGTAATGCGGAACGCTCTAATAACAGTTTCGGACTCCCAGATCCGGCTGAACCACGCGCATTAGTAAAATCATTTGTCAGCCATGCCCAAGATTCTGCGCCACCGCGTCCGGCAGGGCTTTCTCCCCAGGCTTCCACTTGTCCAGCGCGAGGTGGAGTTCGCTGAATATCTAATTCAATAATGTGTTTAGCATACTCGAACACATGAACAATATTACCCCCAACAAATTCTTCAAACACTAATTTGCCATCAGAATTAACGTAAAGATCAAAACCACACAATTCAGCCAGATCGTGCAGGTGATGATAGACACTTCGTTGACTATCAATCACATAGGCTGGAAATTGAATGCCGTCGTCAGCCGTCTCGACTTCTAAAGGAGTTTTGCCCGTTAGACCTCCGATCGCGCCACTCACCGCACTGTCGATCGCGCCGCCCACTGGCACAGGATTGGTGCTGGAACTGCCCCCGGCTTTGGCTTTGTCCACCAGATCACGAACAATCTGACCTGCGTTTTTGTTTTCGTAGGTCTGATCTACAAAGGTTCGCAATAAGGTGGCAGCAGCACTGTAAGCGATGACGCGCTTTGTGGTGATGTTGGGTTCTACTGTCACGACTGATCCGACTATCACCTGCGTCAGACCGCCGTTGTCTGCATAGCCTAACGAGATTTTGACTTCATCGTCGCGTTCTGGCTGCAAACCGTTGACATTTCCAAGCACGATCGTGGCACTGTCGGCAAATGCTTCCAAATCCAACTTGATAGTCAAGTCAGTGACGGTGCTGGCTTTTGGCTCATCGGTGGTGTCGATGAACTTACGAGCAACAATGATTTTATAGGCAGGTTTGAACAGAGTCATAGTGGTTCGACTACCAAAATTATTACTATCAACTTTAGGCGGGATCAATCACAGAGTCGTAAATCGCGAGTTCTAGAGGTAAACCTAGAATGGGAATCGGAAGGTGCTGATCACCTGGCTCTGTATGATCGTATGGATGGATTCGTGCGCCTGGAGGTGGGTGCAACCAGTGAACTGCACTGGCTACTCCATCGGTCAACTCGGCAGCCCCTTCTGGTGATTGTAGGTTCAGGTGTTCTTGCCATAGATTAATGCGAAACCAGTGAGCGAGTCGGCAAGTCAAAATTTTGTCATTCGAGGTGTCATAGATTCCAGCGGCGATCTCACTGTCATGCGACCAACTCCGACGATTTGTATTCACTGACCCAATCACCGCAAATTCGTCGTCCATGATCCAGAGCTTGGCATGGATATAAGTATGGGGAATCAATCCTTGCTCAAACTGTCGTGAGTCCGAACCCGGTGGTTGTAAAGTAAAGACACGAACCCGATCTTGACCAACTGCCTTGAGCTTGCCAATAAACTCACGCCGATGATGTTGAACGAGGGGAAGATCACTAATTCTCCAGTGAGTCAGGAGAATCGTGAGATGCTTGATTTGATTCTGTTTTAGAGCAAAGGTGAGATCTTCGAGAACTTCAGGATTGCCAACAAAATATTGGTCTTCGGTATAAATAAATCGTTTTGCATTGCGAATTGCCCGTCGAATAATTTCTCTTGCGGTCGTTTCTCCATTGGGTGCAAACCCATAGTCAAGTTTGCCAAACGTTCGCCCAATTTGCACGATCTGCGGACCTGCTGAGGGCGGCAAAGCATTCAAGACAATTAGAGGGCCTTTTCCTCCTAGATTTGGGGGGCGATTGTGCTTCTGTCCTTCAGGGTGATCATTCCAGCGTTGAATAAAGGTTTGCAAAATATCTGCGGCAGCAGGACCTCGAATTCGGCAGTGGACATCGTGAAGAGGAGCACCTTTAGTGACGCTGGAGTCCTCCACTTTTGATTTCACGCGATCGGTATTAAAGTCGATTCCACCACAAAAGACAACTAACCCTTGTTCGCCCATCACACAGAGAACCTTCTGGTGCTGAGAGCCAAAATGTAGGGGAATAATGTTTTCTAAAATCGGTAAGATATCTTCATTACCACGTGAGTCAATGATGGCAGCTCCTTTTTCTAACTTGTTAATGCGATTGGCTTCGGCATTGTTCTGTAGGCTGAACTGCTGATCCCAAAACATTGCGCGAATCATCACCTTCTCATCCGAAGCTTGTTGCAGTAATGAACCCAGTGTGACACCGGGTTCATCATTCTTAAGTAACTCAAGTTTGTCCTCGACCCACCAATTCAGCAGATAAATAAAGTGTCCAGAAGTCGTTGCAGTTCGGATTGCTGCGACCATTTCTCCAAAAGTTTCTGGTGCATCAATGAAATATTTAACTTGATTCCCTTCGGTCACTGAAGGCTGTCCTGCTCCAGTCTTAAACCAAGAGCCTGAATCGTCATGAAACGAATCACCAGGAATGCGAAGGGTATTGCTGGCACCGATCGCAACTTGTGCTGTTCGATTTAGTAATCGATCGGGTGGATCTTGCGAATTTGGCGGAGTCAGTAAATTAGCTGCCATATTGTTCCCTCAACTTTTGTTGGGTTGCTGAATCTAGATTGCCCGTAGGTTCGATTCCATGAAGGGTCTGAAAGCGTTGTAATGCACGTTTTGTTTGATCATCCAAATTGCTATTCACTTGAATTCCGGCAAACAAACCCAGATTATTCAGGCGCGCTTTGGCACCGGTAACTTTGTTGGGTGGATCGAGATCTTGAAGCTGGAGATCGATGCTCCAAATGTCGATCACTAATTCGCCTGTCTGGAGGTTGCGGCGATGGAACAACTTGGAGTCAAGCAGTAGTTTACCTGTTATTGCATTCGATGGAATCCGTTGCTGCAAAATGCCTTGAACATTGGTGGAACCTGTAAACTCTTTGTCGGCGGCTTGAAGTCGATAGCTCGCGTTTTTCACAGGCTGACCCCGATCGTCAATCAAGCGCAGGGTTAAAATGCGTCCTGGCGTAATCGTAATAATGACTCGATCGCCATCTTTTTCGATATCCTGAATGCCTAGTTGAAATCCGCTATCTCGTGGTGATGCACTGACATTGGCTCCTTCAGCCCAGAACTTCAGTCCGTCTGGGGGAATCGTGCCGTTGGGAATAACTTGTGGGGTTGGCAAAGGCGTTTGCCCCGTTGCCGGAACTTCGTCTGCCTCGGCAAAAACCCGCACTTTGTCATTCATAGCAGTGAGTACCAAATTTCCAGTGAAAGTGGCTGGATTTGCTGGACGCACCATCAGCAGTGCTCTCTCATGCACATTGTTCGGATCGCGGATTTCCAGAGATCGTCCGGGATCGATTTTGGCAGCAGTGGAGAGCGGAACGGGATCAACTCCTGGCGCAGAACGGCGATCGCCAATCTCCAGCGTCAATTCCACCGCAGTCATAGTTGCCGTTTTTGGCGGCCCTACCAGCAAATCAACAGACGATAACGTCAACGTTAATTGGACATCATCTATTGTTGTACTCGGCGTTGCACCTTCGGCAAATAGGGGAACTCCTGCCGTTAACTGTGCGCCATCAAAGACGTTATCGGTGCCATTAAAGGTAATTTCTGTGTTGCCTGTCGCTGCTATAAAGAATCGGATTGCATTATTCGATCGCTCAAGTGTCCCCGCTCCAATAAACTCAGCATCCGTTTTTAAGGTGACAAGCTGACGAGCCGGATTGGTATAACTCTTTTTCACGACGACGATCGCTGACGTTAAGGTAATCAGAGGATTAACAGCAAACTGGCTTGGCGTACCCGATCGGATAATCACATCAAAAACTGCATCGCCGCTATCCAGCCGTTTGCAGACGACACTGCCTCGCCCGGTTGCCGGAGGTTTGGTTTTGGCGTGGGCAATTTGTGGCGGATGGGGCAATTCCACTTCCATTGTGTACACTCCGATCGAACTCTGATCGGGGTAGGCAAAGGTGCCATCCAGAGCGGTTTTGCCTTTGATCGGTTTGCCGCGATCGGGGCCACATTTGCGCTCACCATCCATGAACTTGCCATCGGGAGCAATCAGCACATATTTGATCTCGCCTAACGAATTGCCGTTTTCGTCTGAGATCGAGCCGCTGACTGTAATGGAGCCAGGTTCTACGGGTTCTACACACCACTCATCCGGGGCGAGAGTCGTGCTGCAATTTTGCTTGAGGAAGTCGCAACGTCGGGCATTGGAATCAGGCGTATTAGAACCGACACACCAACCGCTACCTACAGGGGGAGTCCCAGAGAGATTGAAGGTTACTGGAATCGGTTCCGGGCGAGGGAGGCGATCGGCGCGGACAAACAGAATCTCGGTGCGGCGGTTTGGTCGCCATGCTAGTTCCGGCGCACAGGCATCGATCGGCGTATCGTCAAGCGGATGTTGCTCACCACAGCTAACCCATTTCAACGGTTCATCGCCACAATTTCGGAAAAACTGGGCATCGGCAACGGCTTGGGGATCGAGACTCAAATATGCCTCAATCAGCTTCTCCCAGGTAGCATCGTTGACGACTCCAGTAGGAGGCAAACCCTTGGAAGTCTGAAAGTCCTTCACACCTTGGGTTGTCAGTGCATCGTGAGTATCTTTGACATTCCCCGGATAGAAGCCCAATGTCTGAAGCATGTACTGATATTGCCGCACATTCCAGTTATCTTTGACGGTGGGCTGCTGTCCATCTTGGGATCGCCGTAGCAGATTCCACTCTGTCAATGCCCCTGGTTGATCGCGTCCAGAAGTGAGGTAAGCATAAACGCTGCGGGCACGACGATCGCCCAACGACAAGTTGTAATTATCACGACCACTTTCATCGGTGTTGCCAACAATCAGCATTTTTTCATCAGCATGATGGCTGGCATAGTCTGCTACTTGCCGCAACACATGACGCATACAAGGTTCAACAAACGCTTTATCAAACCAGAAATGGACCACGAATTTTTTAGCAACATTCGTGAGCCGCTGCGGATTACGGCGCAGGGTAATGGTCACTTGGGTAGTCTGCCCACTCTGAACTACAGCAGTTGCCGAACCAGGCGGTAATTCTGGATCTGAGGGCACGATCGCTCTAGCCGTATAACTGCCGGGCGGAAAATCGGCTTCTGTCCAGATGTTATTAGCTCGATTTGTGAGGGTACGATCGAGAGTAGTGTTGTCCTCGTCCTGCGTTCCCTGCACTGTCAGCGTCACTTTGCTAAAGTCAAAGGTCGGTTCTCCTTCAACAGTCACTTCCACAATCAGCGTTGCCGTCACCGGATCGAGGCGTGGCGGAATGGGGGGTGGCGGCTCTTGGCGCGGTGCAGGAGCCGGAATGTATTCGCGCAATGTAAAGGCATACTCAAAGCGCGCAGGCTTTCCTGCCAGTTCGCGCACGCCCATCTCCTCAATGACTACCTGGTTAACCTGGGTGGCAGTGGCGATATCGGCAATGAAGTCTACGGGTTGAGCATCCCGGAATTTGTCGCGCAGATCTTTCAGCCCAGTTTTGACTTCGGCCCCTGTTAAGACCCCAGAGAGTTTGACCCAAGTGTTGCGTCGTCCCAAGCCCTGAAAGAAATCGCCTTCTAGCGCTGGTATGCTGTGCTGGGCAAGCGTCTGGTCTGCCTCAGTCTCAACTTTTTGGACTTGTTGTAGCTCAATGTCACCGAGGAGAGGACGTACCATAACGCTAGGCTGCCTTCAGTTTGTTCACAATCTCATCAATTTTTGCCAGGATGCCCGTAATTTTTTCTTTTGCCTTACTCACATCTTGTACAGTGCTGATCACTTTCTTGACATCTTCTAAGGTACTTTTTTGATCCGTTACCAATCCTTCAACCGCATCTAAGAGATTCGTCGTTGTCGTAAACAATTTGTCGAGATTCACCACACTGGAAATTTTGTCTTCCAATTCCTTCAGCGTCTTTTTAACCACATCCAAAACTTTCTGTAAGCCTTCGACGATCGGCGTTTTGATACTGGCAGGAATCGCGCTTAGAGCGGTTTTTACGGCAGAGTCATCCAGAATCTTGGATAGATCAGTCAAGGCAGAATCTAGTTTATCTAAAGCATTGTCAGCCATTAGAGAGACCTCTTGGGGGGTAAGGGTTTGGAGTTGAGCTTGTAGGGTGCGAACTTGAGTAGCTAATTCGTCAACCGTGGTTGAGAGCGTATCTGGGAACTCTGGTTGTGAATCTGGTTGAGTGAGGATGGGGGCGGGTGCTGTTGGCTCAGGTCGATCGACCACCGTTGTCTCTATATCGGCTCCCGGTAGAGTAGACGGCTCCCGATCGGGTGACTGGGAGAGCTGTTCACTAAACTGTTTGAAGGAGAACTGGAGAAAGAGAGCAACCGTTACGATCGCGACAATGACAGCAACTAGCTCAAATCCAACGTCCAAAATCTAAGATCCAAAATTGGTTTATTGATCGGGGGGCGAAGTCACGGCGGCAAGTCCTTGACGTTGCAGCGCATCATTAATTTCAGTTAACTGAGTGATAAACGGTGAAAGAATATCTGCAAAACCGAGTCCTGCTAAGATGTCGTCAATCCCACTCAAAGCATCGTCTAAAATATCGGTGTTTAGTGCCGACAAATCTTCTGGTGGTACAGGTTCAATATACTCGCGCAACGTCAGCACATAGGCATAACGCTGCGGTTTACCTGCCAAATCCTGCACCTGCAAGTTATCAATAATCACCTGATCAATGTTAGCTTCGGTGCTGATGTCGGCAGTAAAAGAGAGCGACGCACCCGCCTGGAATTTCTGGTTGAGTTTGGCGATCGTATCTAACGCCTCAGACCCAGTGGCAACGCCCCACAACAGTAGATAAGTAGGTCGTCGTCCCAGGTTTTGCAGTAAACTGCCCGACATACCGGGGGGCTTATGTTCTGCTAGGGTGCGCTTTTCGTGAGTCGTGATTTCCTGCACTTGTGGCAGTTCAATGTCGTCTAGCATGGGTTGCATAGATCACTCCTTCAAACATTAATTCCGTAACGTCGTGCTTCCTCATCCAAAATGCGTTTAATCTGACTTGCCAAGCCGTCAAGGTCTGCCTCTGGTATGGCTTCCTGTTGGGCGCGTTGTTGAATCAACGGTGTTGTCACTGAGGTTGGGGCTTCACTCGTTTGTGAAGCAACCAGGGGGGGTAGTGTTGGGGCAACAGCAGGCGGATCAATCCGCTCAAGTTCGGCGGCGGCTTGGTGCTTTTGACGCTCACTCGACGGTGACAGCATTTCTAGGGGAGAACGGGTTTGAGCATTCTGCCAGGGCGCAATCGCGGGATGTGATGGGATCATTGTCTGAGCTGAATCTTGCAGTTCAGGCAATGATTGAGGCTCGTGGGTTAGCAGCGATCGTCTCTGCGGTTCTGATTCAGACGTGCGATCGTAAGGACTGGAAACCGTCGATCGCGACGTTACCAAATCCGTTAGCAGATCTAAGGGTGCCGTTGTTCCTAAAGAACATAGCCAGGGATTGTTAGATAATTCTCGTTCTGAATGACTGGGCGATTCCTCCACTGCTAAGGGTTCAATTAAATTTTTCTGCTGCAACGGCTGAGATACCGGAACATTTAGATCATGAGACCCTGAGCGCAAAGAATCATCCGATCGTTGAATCAACTGTTGTCGCCAGCGTTTTTGATTTGTGTTGTCTAAGCAGACATCACGAGGTAGCTTGGGCAGTGACTTCGGAGTTGGCACAATGGGACTAAAGCGCTGTCGGGGAAGAATTTTAGACGTAGACGCACCCTGTGTTTTGGGTTCGCAGACGGGTTCTGGGAACGGTTTAGTA
Organism: Phormidesmis priestleyi ULC007; assembly: GCF_003003695.1. Taxonomy (NCBI): domain Bacteria; kingdom Bacillati; phylum Cyanobacteriota; class Cyanophyceae; order Leptolyngbyales; family Leptolyngbyaceae; genus Phormidesmis; species Phormidesmis priestleyi. Next base: position 182,806 of record NZ_PVWG01000004.1, on the reverse strand, counting down.
GGCGCAGGCTTCTGAACTAAACATTGCAGCAGATCAGCACTTGCCTGAGTCGGTAAACGCAACGGCTCGTAGGCAGAACAGGGAGTAAGTTCTGTCTGCGGTTCCTTTGGAGTTGTACTTAGCGCTAATCGCTCAGTGCGCTGTGGCTCTGTTGGCGATCGGCGGAGAAATCGTTTGGGCGGTGGACAATCGGGTTCAGCCGAAGGGGACAACAATGCCTGTTGAGCAGAGGGCACAGGGCGCGATCGCGTTACTGGAGGACGGGTTTCTGTGAGGCGGTCACTTCCCCCGGTAAGCCTGGACAAGCAACTCCCCCACAGCGGCTGATCCGGCTTCATCTGCAACAATGCCACCGATGCTATCCAGTGGCATTGTTGCGGTAACGCCTTAGTCCGCGTCGTTTGTTGTTGCAAGTCTTGCCGCCAGCGATCGGGGGCCCGTCCTGCTTGCAGCGCACCAGTACAGCGATGACTTGCTTGGAGTAGCTCCTGTGCGCTGTTCATGGGGTGTCACCATGACGACGAGCCATTTCTAGATAGAGCAGAATTTGCCCGATCGTCATACCGCTGACTTCTTCTGGAGTCCAGCCAAACTCCTTTGCCAGGGTGAAACACGCCCGTGCCAAAGGAGCCTGCACCAGTTCTTCTAACGCATCCTGTGGCGTATTAATGCCACTAATCGCGTTAATTTTCTGCACCAGAAAGCGCGCCAATCCTCCCGACAGCTTGGAGATCTGCTCCATTTTTAAAGCAGGTTCGACCAGTGCCTGCTGAATCATTAGTGCGGCTGACAAACTTTCGTCATCGCGGGCAGCTTTGCCAATCAGTTGCAAATCACGCACCGTTAGCGGCCGCAATTTCACCACTTGATTAGATGAACTATTGAGATTTAGCAGGTCAGCCGGAATTTCCACCTCATGGAGGAGCGAACCGCCTGCCAATAACTCTTCCGTCGTCAACATCATCGCCTATTCTCCTACTATGCGGTTGCTGTGCCGCCACCAAATTGTGGAACTAGCGCTGTGGGTTCACCACCGCCGCCACCTGCCGGGGCTTCTGCATCCACGATCCGAATCGAGACCGCTTTGAACGTGACATTTTCCATCACAAAGTCTTCTTCTGGCATTGAATAAGACCAGCTTTGAAATTTCACTTTCCCGACCTCTAGACTGACACTATTGCCCGGAAAAGCCGGATCTTTGAGCGCGATCGTCATGTTAAAAGTCGGCTGCACATAGGGATTAGCAATTTCATCAACCAGTGTGGGAGCAGAGCCTCGTCCTTGCAATAAGAACAGCATTGCGCCATTGATGTAGGCACGATCGATTTTGCCGCTGATGTGAATGTCACCTGGATGCAGCGAAACTGCGTGTCGTCGTCCAATTTCGTGGAACTCTTCGAGATCCGTTTGGACACAAATCTGTGCGCCTGTCACGCGCCCCACAGTTTGAACTTGGTAGGCAGTAATCACCAGGCTCGCGTCTTGACCTTCTGGGGTGTCTTCATTCGCCAGCGTCAACGTTCCATTAGAGCCAGTGTAAACATTGGTCAAGGCCATTGAATCGTCTCCTTATTCGAGGAACATAGTGACTTTGATGTAATCGATGCTGAAAGTGGGTCGCAGGGTCATCGTGACTTGCACAATGCCTTGACGCTCTTGGTCACGGGTGGCAGTCACACTCAGGTCATAGCTGACCAGTTTTTCATCGGTGACCATTTCAGCCAGAAAGCTATTAACTGTGGTGCGTAATGCGCCGCGTACTCGATCGTTGTTGAGCAAACCAATGTAGGAATTGGCTGCCGATCGCACCCCATATTTAGCAAAATCAACAATCCGACGGGTGGTAATTTGCGTCCAGGCAGTATTCGTCGAGGTCGTAACGCCTTTCACGACGCGGAAGCCTTGACGAGACTCTAGGGCTAACACACGGCTCTTCAACAGTTGGGTTAATTCGGCATCGCTATAGAGTTTTGCCAATCCCCCAACGCGCAGGGTTTTGTTGGTGGGGCTGAAGTGGGGCGGTAAGCCTGCTAGCAAGCCCGCAACGGCAGCAGCAGCATAGGCTCCGGGCAGCGACACTTCTACGGGCGGCGTAACTGCGTTATCCAACACTTTGATTCCTGGTGCGACGAAGATCAGGCGATCGCTAGCTAACGTATGTCCGGTTACGGGATCAGTTGAGTCGCTCGTATCCGCTTCGGCTTTGCTGCCCACTACGGCAATGCGATCGCGCTTGATCGTATCTGTAGATGCGTTCTGACAGTGAGCATCCAACTCATCGCCAAAACTATCATCCTGTCCGGCCGCAACAATAATTTGCACATCCTGATCGAGCAGCTTTTCTAGTCCTTCACTGTAGTTCGCGCCGTCCGCCCCATCATCTCCACCCAAAAATAGGGCGAAATCATCCTTTTTAGCGCCTTTCTTGGGTAATTCACTCGCTTTTGGATCAGTGATAGGAACTAGTAGCTTCGCCTGCACCCAAGCCGATTGGCGATTGATGTCATGCACTAGATCTTTAACGTCTACTGTGGTGTAGGACTCCTCGGCGCGTCCGAAGCGCAGTGTCACTTTCACAGCCTGATCGCTTTTGACCAAGTAAGCTGCTTCAACGGTATCACCCGCTTGCGGTTCTTCACCCGCAGGAAACGTGAGTCCGCCTGTTGCGGGGTCGATCTTCACAGCGCCGGAGACAGCACTCCCCGTATAAACGAGTTTGCGAGGTCGTCCATTCACCACAATTTGGTTTCGGGCATTGGGCACAACAGGTTTACGTTTGAGGGTCATTGCCGCGGCAACATCGATCTTTTCGCCGCTAACAAAGGCATCTTCGATCGCATCAAACACATTGATCGATAATCCATCTCCCCAGGTGCCTGCACTCTTTGCCGATAGCGTGATCGCATCCGTATCGGAAGTTGATTTAAGGGAGTAACTGGATGCTTTCGCTTTTGTTTCGTCTGCTACTCGCACAGCAATCACTGTTGTGGCACCGTTGTTATAGAGTTGCTCTAATGCTCGAACGAGGGTTAATTTACTTGCCCCATCATTCCAGGCATCGTAAAGACCAAAGCGATCGCGGGCTTCGGCATAGCTACCGAGAACTACGGGTTTGCCGATCGCTCCTTTGCTGGCAGTTCCAACAATTCCAACATTACCGACCGTGACCCGACCCGGCACGATTAACCCTTCAGGTCTGACCTCAATATAAACTCCTGGCAAGATCATTTCAGCCATATCTTTCCGTTATCCTCCTATAGGGGAGTGAGCGTGGATTCTCAAAACTAACTGGCTTGCAAATACACTACTGCAACCTGATCTAAAGGATTGTCCAAGGGAACAATCTCTAGCCGATCGTCAGCGCTGGCAAGTTGAACCGGGGGAGAAAAATCGAGCAATCGGGATTGATACAGGTCTGGAGTGCCATTGCTGTCCCAATCTCCGAGTGCGATCGGAGTTCCTTCACTCTTGAATGCAGCGAGAAACGCACTCACAGACGCGAAGGTGATTTGCCCGTAACGAGTGGCTGGATTAGCTCCAGCGATCGCCGCGAGAAAGGCTGTCAGCGTGGGGTAACTGTCGGGTGAACCCGATGCCCCATCGAAGGTACGAATTAGGGTAAGACTGCCACTCGGCAACGGTTCGGGCAGATACGCTAACGCAGAGAGACGAGCTAGGGTGGTGCGTCCTTGCAGCCGCAGCGTTGGAGCAGATTGGTTATCCCAGCGCACCATACGATCGGTGACGACAGTAGACTCGTTATACTCACTGTTGGCGGCGATCGGAATGCGAGCAATCAAGCTCTCTGCTCCATCGCTGTCTTGGAAACGGAACTCATAAAGCACCTTATAATCGCAGGTTTTATGCCACCCATTCAGAACAGCATCAAATTCTGCTAACGAGGTTTCTGTCGCGTCGAGACGAAGAAACCCCAATCCGCGCAAGGTTTGCTTTGCGGCTAACAGTTGTTCATGCAGATTCTGAATGGCAGTGTTGACTCCATCGGGCTGACTTGCCCACACCTGAAAGCGCACTATCGCATCTAGACGGCTACCTTTCACGGCTGCCACCATAAACGATCCACGGATCTCATTGCCGACGCGGTTTCCCAATCCTACTGCCCGTTCTACGACACTTACCACAGAGACATTAGGAGCCGGAACTGACGGCGTGGGTGAGGGTAAAAAGTCTCTAAGAACACTCAACATCTCACTTAACATAGGTCGATTCCTGCTCTAAGAACTGGTTGCCTAATCGAGCGCGCTTTGTATAAATTTACAGTTGACATTGCCATTGCAGTTTCAATTGCCATTAGTTGACAAAGTGTGTCCAACAATCTCAGCGCTTTTATAACTGTGATGTTGTCTGTATTACGTTTTGATTCTCAGCTAACAACTCAGGTTCTGACAGTACCCGATCGGGTAGCTTTCTACTGGGTGAGATTGTTGTGCCAAAACTCTCTCGCTGAAGGAGATCTCTTCAGCTAAGTCAAGCCATTTTCAGTCCTATAGAACAATGGCACTACTAGGTGTAATTATGATAGGTCATCAATACCAACAGACTCAATATTTCTCAAGCTCATGACTCTTGACGGAATTATGTAGAGCAGCAAACCGTTGGAGCGAGTGTTAGAAGCGACACCTGATCTAATGATATACACTCAAGACTTGCGATCGATTAAACTCAGTTTCTAGCTTTGCAGCGGAGCATCTAACTAGTAAATACAGTCCTATTACTAACATAACCTTATCTCTTCATTCTTTCTTGGTATATTTCTTAACATCTTTGAGTAATTCTCAGAACTATTCTCTAGAGAGCCCTGCTAACAGCGATTTTAAGCGGCGACGGAGGCGATCGACGGCGGTTGCAACAGGCTCATTCGTAGCGCCAAACGAGTCTGGAATCGGATGCGCCCGATAATGTAATCGACTGGCTGCTTTTGATTGACTGGTGTAAACCGCAGCCATTAAGGGTTGAGATATTGCTTTTGCGCGTCACCTGGGTACTTGACGCACCCTAATCTCTCTGTTAAGTTCAGAGTAATCAATTTTTGACTGACCTATCCTCTATGTCTCACAACACGTTTTTCTTTTTTTGGCGCGACGCGGTTCACTTGGGGTGAATGTCGTTCGTTGTGAGCGCCCCAGTGAACCGCAGGCTAACCTCTGCGGTTTTTTAATGTCCTATTCAGTTTCATTTCCTCTGATGCTTCACCTCAATTCCTGGCAATTTGGATTCTATTTTTTTACCCCAGCCATTTCCGGGTGAAGCTGTCGTGCAAACGTTCGTCAAGCCCGGAACTTAAAGGTTTCGGGCTTTTTTATTATCTAGGAGTTCATGTCATGAAAGATGCAAAATTAGTCGCTAAATCTCAATCTAACCAGAACACGATCGTTCATCTCTCTGATCAAGTGGCGATCGGTGGGCAAAAAATCGTCATGATCGGCGGCCCTTGCACAGTCGAAAGCCTGACGCAAATGGAAACGGTTGCTCGTCACCTCCAGTTTGCGCCTGTTCAAGCTTTGCGAGGCGGCGTTTATAAACCTCGTACGTCACCCTATGCGTTTCAGGGCATGGGAATCGAGGGGCTAGAGATTTTGGCTACGGTGAGCCGCCGATACAATATGCCCGTAGTGACTGAAGTGATGGCGATCGCGCAAATCGAAGAAATTGCCGCCTATGCGGATATGCTGCAAATTGGTAGTCGCAATATGCAAAACTTCGATTTGCTGAAAGCGGTTGGGCAAGCTAATAAGCCTGTTTTGCTAAAGCGAGGATTGGCGGCGACGATCGAGGAATTTGTGATGGCAGCCGAATATATTGTCAGTCACGGCAACCCCAATGTCGTGCTGTGTGAGCGAGGCATTCGTAGCTTTGACTCTTACACTCGTAATGTGCTGGATCTAGGAGCCGTTGTTGCGCTCAAACAAATTACGCACTTACCCGTCATCGTCGATCCGAGCCATGCTGCCGGAAAGCGCGAACTGATTGCTGATTTGTCTCGTGGTGCGATCGCGTGTGGTGCCGATGGTCTGATCATCGAGTGTCACCCTCACCCCGAACAGTCTGTCTCCGATGCTCGTCAAGCGCTGACTCTCGATGATATGGTGCGTTTAGCGGAGAGTGTGAAACCCGTGGCAGAGGCGATCGGGCGGCAAGTTTATGAATCAGCACGATCGCAGTTAGCGATCGCTTAAACCCACGAAAAATGGAGTCCTATATCACCGTCAGTTCGACGAGTTCTTTCGCTTCGTCAAGAGCGGCTTCTGCCCCCTAAATCCCCCATTCTGGGGGACTTTGAACCGGAAGTTTTGGCTTGAAGTCCCCCAAATTGGGGGATTTAGGGGGCTTCCCGAATTCACAACCGGAGCAACCCGCTTCTGTCGAACTGACGCTAAATCACCGTCCCGTCGGGAATCAGCCCATTTTTTAACACCACCACAATGCCACTGCGAATGTAGAAGCCTTGATTTTCTCGATTGGCTTCTTCAACGCGGTCTTTGTTGACAATGTGAACATTGCAGCCGATGCGGGCGTTTTTATCGACAATGGCCCGTCGGATTACGGAGTCTCTGCCGATGCCTAACGGAACTTGAGGATCGTCACAAGCGAGTCCTGATTCCCGTTCGGCATAGTCTTCATAGAAGTCAGCCCCCATGATTAGCGTGTCTTCGATCGTAGCTCCGCCCTCAATTCGCGATCGCACTCCTAACACTGAATGGCTAATGCGGCAGTCTTTGAGAATGCAGCCTTCGCCGATTAACGACTCGGTGATTTTGCAGTCAAAATATTTGCTGGGCGGCAGAAAGCGATGGCGGGTATAGATCGGCGCTTTGTCGTCATAGAAGCTGAAGGGAGGGTTGGGCTGTTGAGTCAGCGCCAAGTTTGCTTCATAGAAGGCTTCGATCGTCCCAATGTCAGCCCAATAATCGTTAAACAAAAACGCTTGAATGTTGTGCGTTTTAGCAGAAGCCGGGATAATCTCTTTGCCAAAATCAGTTTGATCAAGATCTTGCCGCAGCAGTTTCATTAATGCCTCTTTTTTAAAGACATAAATGCCCATCGAAGCAATATAAGGATTTTCTTGCGCTTGCTCTGCGGTCAGCCCTAAAACTGTAGTATCGACCTGCATGTCTTTGAGCGCGTCGCCTTTGGGCTTCTCGCTAAAGTCGATGACTCGCCCTGCCTGATCGATCTTCATCAAGCCAAAATCAGACGCACGACGCTCATCCATCGGCACGACTGACAGCGTAACATCAGCACCCGTATCGCGGTGACGCTGCACAAACTGGCGATAATCCATCCGATATAAGTGATCACCAGAGAGAATTAAATATTCATCCACATCCCACTCTTGAAACAGCCAATCATATTGGCGCACCGCGTCGGCAGTGCCCTGAAACCAGTTGGGATTTTCAGGAGTTTGCTGGGCGGCTAAGACTTCGACAAAGCCATCGTTAAACCCAGACGAGAAATTGTAGGCTCTGGTGAGGTGTCGGTTGAGAGAAGCAGAGTTGAATTGAGTGAGAACGTAAATCTTAAAGATTTCTGAATTAATGCAATTACTGACTGGAATATCAATCAAGCGATACTTTCCGGCGAGCGGCACCGCAGGCTTTGCACGTTGCTTCGTTAATGGGTAGAGGCGAGTTCCGGCTCCACCGCCTAAGATGATTGCTAATACTTTTTTCACAAAGAAACCTCGTTGCTGCCACTTCAACTCCCATCAATAGTGTCTGTCTGTATGGTGCCGTTGACAAGGGGTAAACAGAAGAAGATTGTCAAGGGGGATCACAATCCAACGTGAATTCGACGACTTCGTTACCAGTCCATTGCGCCCCCTAAATCCCCCAAAATTGGGGGACTTTGAACCGGAAATTTTGGCTTGAAGTCCCCCAGAATGGGGGATTTAGGGGGCAGAAGCGGCTCTTGACGAAGCGAAAAAACTCGTCGAACTGACGTTAATCAAGGCAGCATCCGGGATCAATTCTTTTTTCCCTGCTAGCTTAAGGATAAAAAATAGAGAGGACGATCGCTGCTGTGACTGACCCAACCAAAACCCCAGACCTCCTAGCTCGAACGTCTCTCTTTGCGCTTGCCGTCGAACTCAGAGCGCGCATGACTGGCTTCTCAGGCTGGGAAATGCCTGTGCAATTTAGCGGCATTGGGCAAGAACATCAAGCAGTTCGCACGGCTGCTGGCATGTTTGACATCTCGCACATGGGCAAGTTTGCGCTCAAGGGCAAAGATGTTTTGAGTCAAATCCAAACCTTGGTGCCGTCTGATCTCAGCCGTTTGCAAATCGGTCAGGCTCAGTACACGGTTTTGCTGAATCCTGAAGGTGGGATTATTGACGATCTGATCTTCTATTACCAGGGAATTTTGGATGGCGATCAGCGCTGGATGATCATTGTCAACGCTGCTACCACGCTGAAAGATAAAACCTGGATGCTCGAACATCTAGATCTCAGTCAGATGAGCTTTGAAGATTATTCGCTCTCTAAAGCGTTAATTGCCGTGCAGGGGCCGGATGCCGTACGACATCTGCAAGCATTGGTAGACGCTGACCTCTCTCCCATTAAAGCCTTCGGACATTTAGAAGCCAATGTTTTGGGTCAGCCCGCGTTTCTGGCGCGCACAGGCTACACCGGGGAAGATGGGTTTGAGGTAATGCTTGACCCAGAAGTCGCGATCGAGCTTTGGCGATCGCTCCTCGCCTCCGGTGTGACTCCGTGTGGTTTGGGCGCACGCGACACCCTGCGATTAGAAGCGGCGATGGCACTTTATGGGCAAGACATCGACGACACCACCACGCCTCTAGAAGCCGGATTGGGCTGGCTGGTTCACCTCGACACCAAAGGTGATTTTATCGGGCGATCGGCGCTTGAGCAGCAAAAAAAATCTGGGGTCACCAAACGGCTAGTCGGGCTGCAAATGCAGGGTCGCAATATTGCCCGTCATCATTACCCAGTGCTGCACGACGGTCAAGCAGTCGGCATCGTCACGAGCGGCACTCTTGCCCCGACGGTGGGATGCGCGATCGCGCTGGCCTACGTTCCGATCGCGCTGGCTCAGGTGGGGCAATCTGTCGAAGTTGAGATTCGGGGAAAGAATTATCCGGCGATCGTGGTCAAGCGACCGTTTTATCGAGCCAAAAAAGTCTAACTTTTAGGAGGTCGTATGTCTCTCACAGTTGAAGATTTAACAGCGTTGCAGGCAGATCATCCCGATTGGCGGATGGAGCTAATCAAGGGAGAAATTGTGGTTATGAGTCCATCAGGCTATGAGTCAGATGAAGTGGCAGCCGAAGTGATCCGAGTTTTGGGAAACTGGGTTAGACCCCGAAAACTAGGACGGATCGCGGCTTCTAGTGCCGGGTTTCGGTTGCCCAATTCAGACCTGCGGGCCCCAGATGCTTCCTTCGTGCTGGCAGAACGACTGCGCCGTAGCCCCAAGTCTTTTGCTCAACTCGCCCCAGATCTGACCGTAGAAGTCAAGTCTCCGACCGATTCTTTAGAGGCGATTAGAACCAAGATTCAAGAGTTTTTATCGTTGGGAACGAGAGTGGGGATTTTGATCAACCCTGACGATCGTACTGTTGAGGTTCATCGATCTGAGCAAGCGATCGTCACGCTTCGTGATGGCGATGTGCTGACCGTTCCCGATCTGCTTCCTGGCTGGGAAGTGCAAGTCGTTGATCTATGGGCACCAGAGTTTGATTAGCTGAAAAACGTGCGGGCAAGGGTAAGATTTTGAGACAGGCTGAATTTAGCGATCGAGTACCCATTAAATAGCGATGGAATATCCCGAAGATCTGAAATATCTCGACACTCACGAATATGTACGACTTGAAGGCGAAATTGCCACTGTGGGCATTAGTGCCTTTGCGATCGATCAACTCGGTGACATTGTGTTTCTAGAGTTGCCTGACGTGGGCACTGCGGTCGAAAAAGGGGAAAGCTTTGGCACCGTTGAATCGGTCAAAGCGGTCGAAGATTTAAAGTCTCCCGTAACGGGCACTGTGATCGAGAGCAACGCCGCAATGGTTGACGCGCCAGAGCAGCTTGCAGACGATCCTTACCTTGAAGGTTGGCTGCTCAAAATTCGAGTCAACAATTTTGACGATTTGGATGATGCTTTAACGGCGACTGATTATCGTGACCAGGTTGAAGGCATTTAGTAAATTGCGGGATAATTGAGTAGGGGCAATCCCCCGGTGGTTGCCCGCCGTCAGGGGTAGGCACGGGGGTGCTACCTCTACAGCTATTTCATTCCCGCATTCTGCCACGCCGATTATTAATCAACGATCACTGTAACTTAACGTGAGTTCGACAAACGCGGTTCGCTCCGATGATGAATTCGGGAAGCCCCCCTAAATCCCCTAAAATTGGGGGACTTTGAACCGGAGATTTTGGCTTGAAGTCCCCCAAAATGGGGGATTTAGGGGGCAGAAGCCGCTGAGAACGAAGCGAAAAAACTCGCCGAACTGACGTTAACTTAACGCACCTTTAAATCGAGAGGCTTGCTTAACTTGATTTCGATGAATTCGCTGTTGTCGGGCTGTCCTAAAGTCCGACCGACGCTAAAGGGATAGTTGTTGTCGTTGATTACCAGCAGAGTTTGAGCATCGATCGGCAGCACATCTTCGATCGTCGTAAAGGGAAAGGTAAATACGCCGTTTGTGGTGCCGTTGCCGCCGATCGCTTGCGGGTCAGAGATATTCAGCAAATCTGCTAATAGCTCTTTTTCGACAAAGCCATCTTGATCGATCACATTCAAATCAATTTTGTAGAGTTTTTTAGACCGGGCAGGATTGGTAAATGCCGGATCACTCGCATTCCCCTGTCCGCTGTCTCTTTCAATCACGATAAATTCGTGATCATTGATCGCAGTCAAGTCTCCGATCGCTCGTCCGGGTGCGTTTAACCGATAGGAAAATGTTTCTCCGGTGTATTGTTTGGTTTTGAGATCAAACTCATTGATTAGCAATCGGTTTTGATTTGAATCGCTGACGATCGCGCCTTCTAACATCGTATAGAGTTTGTCGCCCGTTGCGTTGAGTGCCATGCCTTCAAATCCTTTCGATCGAGGCAGATTAGCCGATTTAATTTTGTCTGCTTCTGAGAGATTGGCAAAGGCAGGATTGTCGGGCGATCGCACAAACTGCTGAGTCACAAAATCACGCGCCGCTTTGCCAGTGCCCGCAAAATCGGTGAAGAACCCATCTACGCCTAACCCAATAAACTGCCGAATCTCTCGCTCTGGGTCGCCTTTATAATCGGATGCTAGATAGCGCGTCTCGTTGCGGAACGTGTAAGGATGGACGAGCAAGCCTGCATTGTGAGCATCGGTGATCAGCGACGTGGGCGGGGTGATGGTCTTGTCGGCATCATCCACTGTGCCGTCACCATTCACATCATCAGCAATGCCGTCGCCATTAGCATCAACTCCTTTAACTGAGACAATCATCCGCTTCCAGGGCCCGATGCCATCGGCGTAAGTTGCCACCTCTGCCAACCCTTCAGGAGTTCGCAGATCGGCGTAGGTGCGCTTGTCGCCGCTCACCACAAAATCGTAGGGCTGAATCTCAATCAGTGAACCGTCTAGCGCCACATCACTAGCATCATAAAGTTGAATCAGAGGCACATCGATTAACTGATTTAGCGCCTTCAGATTCCCCACTTCAAACGATTGAATAAATACGCGACTGGGATCGGTAAAATTATTTGCTTTGAGAATGCTGACTAGAGGAATTTCTAATGCTAGACCTACACTCGTGTGATAGGTCGGATGTTTAGTTTCGGGATAGATGCCGATTTTCTTGCCCGTGGTCGTTTCTACCTTTTTCACCAGGTCAATGATTTCCTGCAACGTCGGAATTTCAAACTGACCGTTAAACGATTGATCGCGGAAGGCAAGCCGCTCTTTTGCCCGCAGAGTCTTGATCTCGGCGAGGGTGAAGTCGTCGGCAAACCAGCCCGTTTCGGCAGTGCCATCGATCGTTTTGGTCGTGAAGCGGCTGGCAAACTCTGGATGATTGGCAACATCAGTTGTGTCTTTGATGTTGACTTCGTGACGGGCAATTAGCACCCCATCTTTTGTAGAAACCAAATCTGGCTCAACAAAATCAGCGCCTAAGTCGATCGCTAACTGATAAGACGCGAGCGTGTGTTCTGGTCGCAATCCACTTACGCCCCGGTGCCCAATCACGATCGGGTCTTGTCCATTGAGGGTGTTTAATGGCAAAGCGTTGGGCGTGGGAATCGGGGCTTCGAGAAGTGTGCCTTTTGCGTCAGTGTGCAGTAAGAAGAGTCCGAATTCTTCGCCAAACCAGTAGGTGCCATCGCTCGATCGCCGGAACGATTCTAAGTCAAAATCTGCGCCTGTGAGCAAGCGACCCGCTTTAATTGCAGGATCAACTGGAATTCCGCCGGGTTGGAGTTTGTCACTACCGGGATAGGTGTTGAGATCGGCAACAATCGTCTGAAAGTCTTTGAGGATGTTGTTGCGATCGTTGAGTTGAAACAGGCTATCACTCGTAAAACTGTCTAAGCGATCGCCCGTCTTGACGCTAACCGGATAAACTTTACCCGTCGTAAAGTCTGGCTCGACCGCATAAAATCGCAGCAGCGAATCGGCAGAGTTTGCCTTTGCGCCATAGCCATTATCGACCAACACCAAATAGGTTCCTGGTTTTGCACCGGGCAGGACGGCAGAAAATCCTTGAGTCGGTTGTCCGTTGAAGGGAACGGATTGTCCATTAGCGTTGAGCGTTGCGATCGTGCCGTCATTGTTGAGGGTCAAAAACTGTCCAGAAGTCGCCCCAGTCGCAAACGTAGCGGCAGGAAGAACAGCGCGTCCTATTAGTTGACTGATGTTAGTTGAAATTGCTTGATAGTCATCGTCTAATCTAACAAAAGCGGTGTCGTCGATCGTGGTTGATTTGACTCCTTTGAGAATGGCAAGAATTTCGCCTGTGTTAACCTCTCGAATCAGCGTATCGTTGGCATTTGCATTCGTGCCTGCGTCGATCGCTAATTGCTCAAAAGTTAATCCTCCAATCAGCGCAATTCGATCTTTATCTTTGAGACTAAAATCTTTGATCGTGTCAGTTCCTTCGCCTCGCGCCAGCACAAAGGTGTCGCTGCCTGCACCGCCGTCTAGCTGATCGTTGCCCAGACCGCCGCGAATCAGATCATTGCCATCGCCGCCGCGCAGAATATCGTTACCGCCTTTGCCTTTGATGCGATCGTCACCTCCCTGACCGTTAATCACATCATCGGAGCGATCGAATCCCTGAATCGTGTTATCCAAATCGTTGAGAAACGTGACACTATTGCGATTAAAAATTTGCTTTTTCTGCCAATCAGCATTAAAGACATCAAAACTATCGGTCGAGCTATTTTTCCCATTGAAGATAATATTGCTTAAGTCAACCGTTGAACCTGTCGATTTTTGCAGGTTGTCTAAGTTTTCTAGCTTGAAATCCTTTAATGTGACTTTCGTATCTTTAATGTTGTCAAATGTAATCACTACATGATCGCCCTGCTGAGTCAAGAGCATTGATTTTGCAATCAATCCTTCTCCTTGAAATGTGAGGGTGTCAGCTTTCGCGATCGTCCCCTCTAACGGATTGATCCCAGTTCCTACACCGTTGAAGCCCTCAATAATTACGTCTTTGTCTCCACGAGATACTAGGTGAGATGGACGATCGGAGCGCACTTGAGCATCTAGAGCAGAAGCCACCAGTTGGCGAGAAGCACTAATCTCAGTAGTCAAACCAGGATTGGCAAAAATGGTAGAAGCTTGAGGCAAAACGTCACTATTCATGAAATTTTATCCAATAGAAAAGAACTAGACCCTAAAATCCAGCAGTCAATTTAATTGCAGGCCATTCACTTGGCTTAAACTTTGGAAATAACGTTCAAATTGCTGAAGTGATTACATCAAATAATCAATTCGATTCGCTGCCTGGTAGATTTATGCAGGCAAACGAGAAATTATTTACACATCAGTATGAACAATAGTCTGTTGAGTTAATGAACCTGATAATTAACGGTTAAGAGTTGAATAAGAAAATTTTTGTCGGCAGGGAATGATTTCTGCGGTAGTGGGAGTGCCCCGGCTGAGGATAGGAATGTCTATACTAAAATCACTGGGGCGGTAACACTAACATGAGCGATCTTTTAAAAGAATTTGAAGAGTTCATCGATCGGGGATTTGAAGATCTCCTAGAGTTGGTCAGAGATTTAGAAGGTAGAGGCGACACTGGGGGGTTTCGGGTGGATGTGCAAACCCGGACTCAAGTCCGCCCTTCTCGTCAAGAATCCCCGCCCGCCTCTCATGAGCAGACTCCTTCAACATCAGTCAGTGAGGTGATTATCACGCCGCCGCCTGCCGATAGTTATCCGTCAGAGTCGTTGAGCGGCATCGGCGGACTTTCTGAAATCGTCAGAGAACTGCGCGAACTTGTAGAATTGCCCCTGAAGCGCTCAGAGTTGCTCACCAAACTTGGGTTAGAACCGCCGTGCGGGGTGCTATTGGTCGGGCCTCCAGGCACAGGCAAAACGCTGACCGCTCGTGCGTTAGCCGAAGATTTAGGCGTAAACTACATCGCGATCGTCGGCCCCGAAATCATGGGCAAATATTATGGGGAAGCCGAAGCGCGATTGCGAAGTCTGTTTGAAAAAGCCTCCCGCTCTGCGCCCTGCATTATATTTATTGACGAGATTGACAGTCTCGCGCCCGATCGCTCCAAAGTCGAGGGCGAGGTCGAAAAGCGCGTTGTCGCTCAACTGTTGAGCTTAATGGATGGGTTTGCCAAAACTAAAGGCGTGATTGTCTTAGCCGCAACCAATCGGTCTGAACACCTCGATCCTGCGTTGCGCCGCCCAGGACGGTTCGATCGAGAGATTCAATTCCGCATCCCCGATCGGGCAGGACGATTAGAAATTCTTCGTATTCTGACGCGAGCCATGTCGTTAGATGCAACGGTCAACTTGGATACGATCGCGGATCTAGCTGGCGGAATGGTTGGTGCAGACCTGAAAGCCCTTTGTCAAAAAGCCGCTTATGTTGCGTTGCGTCGTCTGGTGCCTTCTTTGAGTCAGCCGACTCCCCACACGATGAGCGTGACGCAGACCGATTTTCTGGAGGCGATTAAGCAGATTAAACCTGCTGTCTTGCGATCGGTACAAGTTGAGTCACCTAACATTGCTTGGGATGCGATCGGCGGACTCGAATCAGTCAAACAAAGTTTACAAGAATCGGTTGAAGGGGCACTGCTCTATCCCGAACTTTATCAGCGCACTAAAGCCAAAGCGCCACGAGGCATTCTGCTTTGGGGTCCTCCGGGCACGGGCAAAACGCTGCTGGCTAAAGCGGTTGCGTCTCAGGCGCGGGCAAATTTTATTGCGGTTAACGGCCCTGAACTAATGAGCAAATGGGTCGGGGCATCTGAGCAAGCCGTGCGAGAACTCTTCGTGAAAGCGCGACAAGCCGCCCCCTGCGTTGTGTTTGTTGATGAGATTGATACCCTTGCTCCAGCACGAGGCAGTTATCAAGGTGATTCGGGAGTGGGCGATCGCGTTGTCGGTCAACTACTCACCGAACTTGACGGCTTACACGAGTGTTCTAATGTGCTGCTGATCGGCGCGACTAATCGCCCAGAGGCGCTCGATCCTGCCTTGTTGCGGGCTGGACGGTTAGACTTGCAGATCAAAGTCGATTTACCTGATCAAGCTAGTCGCTTTTCGATCTTGCAGGTGCACAATCACGATCGCCCGTTAGCCGATATAGATCTAGACACTTGGGCAACTCAAACCGAAGGCTGGAACGGGGCAGACTTGGCCCTGTTGAGTAACCAGGCTGCGTTAGAAGCAGTTCGTCGCTATCGCAGTCAGGGTTTGAGCGATCCGAGTGCGGTTCACATTACAACCGATGATTTTGTTGCGGCTTACGATCGCCTTTCTAGTCAGCGATCGCCCCTGTAATTATTTAACCTGCAAACTCTGCTTGTAAAGCATCATCATTGTCATCCGCGATCGTGGCCACCACCGTGATCAATCGCGAAATCTCCCCTGGCGATAACTCAGCCACCGTGCGGCTTGACAAGACAACAACCTGATTCTCAAAAATTGCAAACGCAGACTCAAATGTGGTTTTCCAGTTCATCTCTAGCAGTTTTCTCATTAACTGCGGCTCATTTTTAGCGGGTAATGCGAGAACCGTTGCCCAAGCCGTAAACATATCATCATCAGTTGTGCCTGTTAGCTGCACAAACACTTCGACGCTGCCATACTTAAACTTCCAGACATTTCCACTGTCATTGTGGCTGACCATAGCGCTATTGGTTTGGTCAAGACTGTTAATGACCGTCTCAATCACCTCGTTAATGTTGATGCCATTGGCACCGCCCACCAGGTCTTCGCCCGATAGCGCGGATGTTGAAGTGGTCTCAGGATTAGACTGATAGTTCACCATAAGTACATCTGTTTTAGAATTATTGCGGAGTGATGGCTGAGTCTACCTTATCGTTGATTGCTGTGATTGTTTCTCAGCCTTTTATATTTCTTTAGCTTTACCTTATTCGGGCGATTTCGCCTAATTTAGAGAATTAATCTGCCTGATGATATAAATCTCAGTTTTAGCAATGTCACTCCTGATAGATGAAGGGATCAACACTATTGCGTAATAGTTTTGATGTTGAAAACACTACACTTTCAACAGCATTTAATACAGGAGATTTGTTATGCCGATCGCTATTCGAGATGATGTGGTTTATATCATGTTGAAAAAGATTCATGATAGCGATCGGGTTCCCGGCCCTGATCCCGTGAACTTTACAGATGCCGATTTTGCGGGCATTGAGATGTCGATCGCAGACCTCTTAGGGCACTTAGATTATCTCAATCAACGGCAATATATTAATGCCGAATTTTCGGGCAACGCTTATGGAAACCAAGAGGATGTTCCCAACGTGGTGAATGCAGAAGAGTTTGGGCTGAGAATTGCCAACACCTACGGCGCACCCGATGGCCCATTGCCTCACCTAATCGAGTTTAAAAAAGCAGAACTGACCGAGAAAGGTGAAAAAATGCTGGCGGAGATGGAGGCAAATCCTCCCCAAAATATGAATCGGGGTCAGGCAGCTCCGGTTTATAGCAAAGATCTGCCGTTCTTAGAAAAGGTAATGGTCAAAACTGGATTGAAGGAACACTATGACGCGAGAGACATTACCGAAGTGGTGTTTCGCACAATGCGCGACATGATGACCAACGAAGCCGTCGATCACGTCGCTGAAGAATTGCATGAGCCGATGGAAGCAGGCAACACCGACAAAACGCTTTATGCCGCGACTCCGATCGCCACTGAAATTGCAGACCTGTGGGAAGACACAAACCCGATCGTGCATTTTCTCAGTCGCGTTCGTCCACCGCTTAAAATCAAATCCAGCACGTTTTTATTCCGCATTCGTCAAGAAGCGGGTTTAGCGGTCACGATTCCTCCAGAGGTAGCAGTCGAGGCAGTCTTCTCAGCGACTAAAGATCAGTTGTCTGAAGGGCGGATTCAAGAAGTTGCCAATTTCCTGCCTGATGAGATTCGGGCAATTTGGGAAAAAGCTTAGGCGTGTGCAGCGATAAGTAGCCTAGAATACCCTCCTCGCGAAGCGGGTCGAAGATCTCGCCAACCCTTCTTCCTGGGGAGAAGGGAGCCAGATTCAAAGTCCTTCTCCTTAGGGAGAGGGATTTAGGGTGAGGGCGGTCTGCCGCATATTACATGAGCTCTTGCCGCAATCGATAAATAATGGTGTTGGGTTCGACCTGGTTGAGAATCTCACGAATCACCGTGCTGGCACCTTGCGAACCCCACGTACAGCCCTGCTCTAGATAAGTTTGGGCTGCACGACCGACCGCATATGACCCGTAGCCTGCAATTCCAGCTTGGACGATCGCCACACCCGCCAATGCTGAAAACCCGGCTGAGGTGTCTGTGCTGGTCGCGATCGCCGTAACACTCTTGCCCATTCCTAGCAAGATGCCGCTTCCGATTTCGCTCAACAGCAAACTACCAGAGCTAATGAGAATTGTTTTTAACAATTTGCCTGCTTCATAGCGAGTCAGGGGCAACCCATATAACTCAGCCAAGGCGCGAATCATCGCTAAATCTGAAACTGCACCACCCATAAGATCGAGAATAGCGATCGGGTTCAGTCCGACGGCTAGGGCTTTGTATCGGGTGAATTTCCAGATTAATGCCTCTGCGTCAGCATTGCGAATTTCGACGATCGCTTCTGCCATGCGAGTCTCGGAATGCTTGGCTTGAAAGAGGGCATTGAGTGCCAGCAGCGATCGGCCTTCCCGATTCAAAATAGTGAGAATCTTGTACTTTAATTCATCAATCTGCGGCGGTGGCGTTTCCCATTCGTGAGTGACGCG
Source organism: Phormidesmis priestleyi ULC007 (assembly GCF_003003695.1). NCBI lineage: Bacteria > Bacillati > Cyanobacteriota > Cyanophyceae > Leptolyngbyales > Leptolyngbyaceae > Phormidesmis > Phormidesmis priestleyi. The sequence continues at coordinate 164,369 of NZ_PVWG01000004.1, read as the reverse complement.
CCCATCTGCCCACTCGACGCGCATTTGCAAGGGCGCTGGCTCTGCTGCAACCATGACAATCTCATCGGCAGTCAACAACTCTTGAAGCTGCGCGCCGCTTCCCGTTCTTGCGCCCAATCGCTGCAAACTTTCGTAGATGGCTTGCCGACTTTGATCGGGATATAAATCGATTTTGTTAAACACAAGAATCAACGGCTTTTGCGCTTGTCGTAGGTCACAGAGCGCTTTATATTCTGTGCGAGTAATATCTCCAGCGACAATAAACAAAATCAAATCTGCCTGTTCTGCCACGTCTCGCGCCATGTCTGCGCGCGTTTGTCCATCGACTTCATCGAGTCCGGGGGTGTCGATCAGTTCGATTTGCACCTTGGCACCTTGAGGCACGATCGCGCGTTCTGGTGGCACAATCCCCCCGGTTGGCGACCAGCGAATCACTTGCGGTTTGAGCGTTACCCCGTTAATCGGCCCCGTTTCTAAAACTTTCTCTCCTAGTAAAGCATTTAAGATTGCAGACTTGCCTCGGCTCACCAAGCCAAACACCGCAATCCGCACGACAGCGTTGTCTAGCTTGTTGAGGTTGGCAGAAAGCCGATCGAGTTCTGGTTTGAGCGACGTTTGCAGAGCAGGATTTTTAGCCGATCGCAAATACTGCGAATAGCTCGCGACAGTCTGCCGCAAACTTGCCCTCGCTCGGATTAGCTGCGTTTCCTGGGGTTTAGCCCGCGACGTTGAAGAGTGCGATCGAGAAGATTGAGCTTGACTCAAAGTTAAACCGATTAACGCTAAATCTATTTTCGTGCAGAATTGCCAATTCGGGTTTAGATTGTGCGATCGTGAAAACCCTACCTGGCGATCTGCCCAGATTGAACGCAGAGTCACCGTACAGAAAATCCTTCAATCACAACGTAACGATGAATACAAAAGCATTTAGCCCAGACTTGTCCATCGCAGAATTGATGCGTATGATAGCAATAAAACTCAGCACTTTCTGGAAATCGATTTCGCGCTGCTATAGACTCAGCCCGATCGGTCTGCTCACGTCTCTTGGGCCTAATAGAGATAGCTGTTGTATCTTCTATACCTTATGAATCCTACTTCACTTCCGTTTGATGACTTGCCACCTCTTGAGTTAGAAGAGAGTGATAGCAGTTTAGGTCGGCAACTCGAAGAGGCCCTTAGTCGATATTTCTATGAATCTTGTGATGGCGTGACCCAAGCGCTGTTGACCAACTGTGAATGGTGTTTCACCACGATTTCGACTGCCCCAACGCTTGTGATTAACGGAGCCGATCGGGCCATGAGTCAGCGTGTGTTAAACCATGTTGTCGCGATCTCGACTGCGTTGTTACATTTTTCTACTAGCGCTAGAGTTTTGATTGGTTCTTCTAGTGAAGCTGAAACCTTGATTGAAATCCGAGTGGATGAAATTTCGGCTTATTGAGACTCTCTCTGAGATAGATGAATTGGCTAAACTCTAGATATCTTGAGAGGGCTGCGACGACTAGTCTCTGATTAAGGGTCAACTTATGGTTCTGCAAATTCCATCTGCCAAAACAGACCCGATCGTCACCTGGGAGGCTCTGCCACCCGACTTTGTGTTACCAGACGACCCTGTGGAAAATATTCAACAACCGCCCCTCGCCGCCGCCTTGACCGATGCGTTAGGAGCCAATGGGCACATCCAGCCAGAAATGCTGATTGGCTCAAATTTTGGGTTGGTCGCTACGGTCAACAAAAAGACGGTGGTCAAAGCCCCAGACTGGTTTTATGTGCCCCAAGTGCATTCTATAGCAGAGGGCACCATTCGACGCAGCTACACTCCCAACCTAGACGGTGCGCCTGTTGCCATAGCAATGGAGTTTCTCTCTCAAGAAGAAGGAGGCGAGTTGTCAGTGCGATCGACTCCTCCCTACGGCAAGCTCTATTTTTATGAGCAAATTTTGCAAGTGCCCACCTATGTCACCTACGATCCCTATGAACCTAGTCTAGAAGTGCGGTGCCTGCAAAACAGACGCTATGCAATGCAGGAAGCCGATGAGCAGAGACGGGTGTGGATTCCTGAGTTAAATCTGTTTTTAGGAATCTGGTCAGGGGAGCGTCTCCGACAGACCGCAAACTGGCTGCGCTGGTGGGATGCCTCTGGCAATCTGCTGCTTTGGAGTGCAGAACAGGCAGACCAAGAACGTCAACGAGCAGACCAAGAACGTCAACGAGCAGACCAAGAACGTCAACGAGCAGACCAAGAACGTCAACGAGCAGAGACGCTGGCGGCTGAGTTGCGAAAGTTGGGAGTTGACCCCGATCGTTTGACTTAGAGGAGCAAAATTGGCAAGAGAATCGAGACTCACTGACTAATCGATAAGGTGAATAACCTCTCCAAGGGTAGTTGCTCTCTCCTAGATAACCGTAGACCCTTAATCATTACGGGACTATAGGAAGGACATTAGTATTGTTATGAACTACGACCCATTCATCGTTCCTCCCAAAAAAACGATCTCACTGAGCAAAGATTATGACGCTGGCTACCTCGGCAAGTCTCAAAAAAACGAAGACACTGCCAACAAATTGCAGAGTGATATTAAACGGTTAGCGGCTTATCAAGACGTTCTCTACGCCAGCGATCGCTATGCCTTGCTGATTATTTTTCAGGCAATGGATGCGGCAGGAAAAGACAGCACGATTAAACATGTGATGTCGGGCATCAATCCGCAAGGCTGTCAGGTGTTTAGCTTTAAGGCACCTTCAGATGAAGAGCTGGATCACGATTATTTATGGCGATCGGTTCGAGCATTACCCGAACGGGGACGCATCGGCATCTTCAATCGCTCTTACTATGAAGAAGTGCTAATTGCGCGGGTGCATCCAGAGATTTTAGCAAAACAGCAGTTACCCGAAGCCACGCTCAAGAAGAACATTTGGAAACAACGCTTTGAAGAGATTAACAATTTTGAAAAGTATTTAGTCAACAATGGCGTGGTTGTTCTAAAGTTCTTCTTAAATGTCTCTAAAGCAGAACAAAAGAAACGGTTTTTGGCACGAATTAATCAACCCGAAAAGAACTGGAAATTTTCTACCAGTGACGCAAAAGAACGCGCCTGTTGGGATGATTATATGCATGCTTATGAAGAAGCCTTTAATCACACCAGCACAAGCTGGGCACCCTGGCACGTTATTCCAGCCGATCACAAATGGTTTACACGCATGGTAGTGGCAGATATGATCTGCAACAAATTAGCTTCTCTAGACTTGAAATATCCCATCCTGACAGAAGAGCATCAACAACAACTGCTAGCGGCTAAAGAGATGCTAGAACACGAATAGGAATGATATGATTGCCGCAATTCTCTAGTAGTACAAGTATCCTTTATGAAAAGATCTAGCTAAACCACCATTTCAGCCGTACAAGCAGCGCTTTGGTAGATCGGTTAGTGGATTAATCGGCTCAAATCTCAGATGAGATTAAGTAAAGTGCATTTCCGTAAATGGGCACAAGAGACAAAAAGCGATCGGCTTCATGTTGATTGATGAGAATTCTCGACGATCGACGATGGAGCGATTAGAATCTTGACTACACACAAGCTCTAGCGACTGAAAAGCTGCTGATAGCTGACTCATTTAGGAAACCGAGATATGACTCCTGGATCTCGCGCCCAGCTTCATCCCATCCCTCGAATTGGGAGACGACAGTTTTTGGAATACATGGCAGGTAGCGCTACTGCTGCGATCGCACTTGGATATTTACTGCCTGCTGGAAGTGTTGAACTGACACTAGAAGAACTCTGCACTGCATCGCCGCTCAACTCGCGCTGCAAAGATTATCTGCCAGGCGTACAAGCCAAAGATGAGCGTGGACAACCGATTCAAGTCAATCAGCTTTTGCCTACTGTTCCGCCCGGAAGCCGAGTTGCAGCGAAGGGACTCCCCAATCCACCGATCGTTTATCTGGTCGTTACCAATCCTCCGATGATTGCCGAGTATGCCATCAGTTCGGTCTGTACTCATCTGGGCTGTACTGTCGCGTGGAAAGCTGACCAAAATCAGTTTGTCTGCCCTTGTCATGGTTCACGCTATGACAATCAAGGTCGAGTCGTGCATGGGCCGGCTCGGCGTAACTTGGGACTTTTAACGGTAGTCGTCAAGCAGAATCAGGTTCGCTTAGTTGATCATCAACCCGCGATCGATCCACGGGTCAAAGCTCCATGACTGTTATAGACAGAAGCACTCAATGTGGTTTAACCACACCCGTTGACTAGAGTACTTCTTGAATCGCTCGGTTCAGTGTTAGAAAGCCAACCAAAGCTGGGCGCGATGCCAAAGTTTTTGCCAAAGGTGCGTTGCAAATCAACTTCTACCCACACTTCACCGCTTGCGTCTCTGATGGAAGTGGTGACTCCTCCATTTTGGGTGATGTAAACTCGCTGATTGGCTCCGACAGCGGCGATCGCTTGCGATCCTCGTCTGGGTTCTCGACGAACTGCTATTGAGGTGACAGTGTTTCTGACGGTGCGACACACGCTCGTTTTTGTGGTGGGTGGTGGAGTCGGGGGTTTACCACAGTTGAGAGCCGCAAAATCAACAAATCCATTCGGATTGATTTGAACACGGACTGGCGGAACACTGGGCAAAGGTTCTACTAATGCAACTGCTGTGCCCACTGTGAGAGGGCGACGCGGCAACACCTCTGAGTCACTAGGATTCGCTGTTCTAAAAACCGGAGTCGTCTTACTGACCACACAGGCAACTTGAGCCACTAACATTGGTGCAGTAGGAACTGCAAGAACAGGCAACTCTAAACCGATCGTCGCGATCGTCATCCCTGCCAAAATTCTCACTGGAAGTCTGCGATCGTTCAGTTTATGCATTATTAACACTCCTCAAAAGCCTGATGTTGGTTTAGATTGCTTGGCTAAAGCAATATCTTTTCATTACCATAATCTGAGGGGATAAGTCCACAGCAGGCTGAGTGAAGGTTCACGTAGATAGAATGAGATCGAGAAGTTTGTCGATCAGTGGGTTGGCGATCGCTTCACTAGACCTCCTGCATGAATAAACTTCTCGCTATCAACTCTCTCAGATCTCGCTCCGTTGCGGTCGGCTTGTGCCCCCTAAATCCCCCAGAATGGGGGACTTTGAGAAGATCTGCGGTTTCAAAGTCCCCCAGAATTGGGGGGATTTAGGGGGCGTTCCCGGATTCGTGCAGGAGGTCTAATCATAGAAGGAACCGCCAGCCATTTTGTCTACTTCTTTTCGTCCTTTTGCAGGGCGTACAGAATTTGAAAGCAGAGTTTCAGCAGAAAGATCAGAAGACCCGCACTAGGATTGAGCCAAAGCGCAAAGCCAACGATCGCAAATTCGATAACTTTCAGCCACTTTTTCTTGTTGGAGTTCTGATTTTGAAGCATGGGAGGGATTGGTTAACTCGATACATCCAATCTCTCAAGCTGATCTTTGAGTTCTTGCTGGGGTACGCGCTTGATTTGTGCGTGACTTGCGTGAGTTGTGTAAGATCGCTCACAAGCACCCAAATTTAGGCTCTTGGTAATGGCAAAGCGATCGTGTCATGCGTCTCAGGAAGGACTCAAACAAATCCGACGAAAGTACAACAACGCTGGCTGGACGCAAGAAAATTTAGCTGACGACACTGGTGTATCTCGAAGTACCATTGGTAAGTTTCTTGCTGGCAAGCCGATTGATCGCAGCAATTTCATCGAGCTTTGCACTACCTTAGATTTGACCTGGGAAGACATCATCGATCGACCAGCAGAACCAGAAGTAGATAGCACTGATATCGACAAGATCGTCCAAGCAATTCGCGAACAGATTAAGCCGATCGTTCATCACAACTGCGGCACGATGCGCGTGTTGGATATGGAGCAGCCGATCGAGCTAACCGGAGAGCGAGGCATTTATACCAACGTCAATATTCTGGAGCGAATCACAGGACGAAATCGCTTTGAGATTGCAGATTTGCAGAACTGTGGGGTTGAGGAGTTCGATCGGGCTGGACTAAGCCAAGTCACTGAGAAGCGAGTGCCGGGACTGAAAGCCGTAGAACAGCATCGCAAACTAATGGTGTTGGGCAAACCAGGGGCGGGAAAGTCTACTTTTCTGAAATATTTGGCGATGCAGTGCATTGAGGGCAACTTTCAGGCAAACCGCATCCCCGTTTTTATCACGCTCAAAGATTTTGCTGAAATTGAAGGAACCCCTGATTTATTCATCTACATTAGTCAGCTTGTTGAGTTGCCGACTTCAGACGCTTTGCGAGAGATTTTGCAGCAGGGTCAAATGCTGGTGTTGTTGGATGGGTTGGATGAAGTTCGAGAAGAAGATACTAAACGAGTTTTACGGCAGATTCTAGAATTCTCTGATCAGTTTCATCTCAATCAGTTTGTGATGACTTGTCGAATTGCCGCAAAAGAATACACATTTGAGCGATTTACTGAAGTCGAAGTAGCAGATTTTGATCCAGAACAAATTGCGATTTTTTCTCAAAACTGGTTTCGACTCAGTGATCCGACAAAGGCAGAATGCTTCATTCAAAAACTAGAAGAGAACGAACCGATTCAAGAATTAGCCAGCAGTCCTTTGCTGTTAACTTTGCTCTGTCTTGTTTTTGGCGAAAGTGCAGACTTTCCGGCAAATCGCTCTGAGCTTTACAAAGAAGGCTTAGATATCTTGCTCAAAAAATGGGATGGAAAACGCAATATTGAGCGAGAGCAGCTTTACAAGAATCTATCTCTAAAGCGCAAAGAAGATCTCTTGAGCCAAATTGCTCTCACAACTTTTGAGCAGAAAGACTACTTCTTCAAACAAAAAACGCTAGAAGCATACATTTCTGATTTCATTCGCAATTTACCCAACGTTGATTCAGACCCAGAAATTTTACGAATGGACAGTGAAGCCGTTTTGAAATCCATTGAGGCACAACACGGACTGTTTGTAGAACGTGCAAAGAGCATCTATTCGTTTTCTCACCTGACCTTTCAAGAGTATTTTGCAGCGAGAGAGATCGTCGCCAACTCTGCCTACGAAAATCTGGTAAAACACCTCACCGAAAAACGCTGGCGTGAAGTCTTTTTGCTCACCACAAGCATGATGCGAAACGCTGACGACCTGTTGAAGCTGATGAAACAGAATATTGATGTGATACTTGCTGCTGATAAGAAGCTACAACAATTTTTGAAGTGGTTGAGTGGAAAAGTAAATCTCATAGATTGTAGAAAGCAACAACTAGCCACTAGAGCCTTCTACTTTAATCTCTTTTACTCGCTTGAATTAGATTTGCCAAATACTTTCCCACCAGCACATTTTAACTTTCCTCAATTAGAGTTCAGCAATAATTTTTTAAATTTCGAGGAAGTTCTTTCAAAAGACAAAGACTTATCCACTGACTACTGGCTGGTGGCAGCTTGTGAGAGCGTGATGCTTTGCGGATGGACTCATGAATTTCAATATCTTGATGAGGCAACCTGGTGCTTCAACGATCTTGCAAGTTGCAATATTACTCCAGATTTGCAGCAAGAAATCATTCGTTTATCTGTAGTTCTTTATAACTCTATTTGTGATACAGATTCATGTTGGAATTTTATATCAACTGAGATAGAAACTTGGCTTGAAACGTTAAGAGGAGTGATGATCGAACATCGCAACATCGGTCACGACTGGAAATTTAGCGATCAACAAAAGCAACTGTTACAGCAGTATTACGAATGCAACAAGCTGCTGATCGATTGTCTCAATAGCGATTGTTATGTCAGTCGAGACGTGCGGCAAGAGATCGAAGATACCCTGCTGTTGCCGATGAGTGAAATCGATCGCGATCGCACCCAACAAACCTAATTAGGTGGTGAGACTTTAACGGACGATCGTCACCCTTAACCTAAGAACATTTGTTCTAATAAATTTGGGAGAAATGTGTTTTGGTGACGATCGATCGTTTAGCATATCCTGAGAAACGCTGTGATGTTGTGGCAGCCCCTCGCTAAAATCATGCTCAAATCTCGCTCCTTTCCGATCGCGTTACTCATTTTAGGATTGACGGCTGGTTGCACAGCAGAAGCGTCTAAATCAACGGCTCCTCAAGCGACTGCTTCGCCCATCTCTAATCAGCCTGCCTTGAGTTCTGCGAGTCAAAGTCCGTTTGGGCTGGTTTCACCGACTACGCCCGACGCTGCCACAACCCGCACCATTCAGCAATATCTCAAAAAACTGGCAAATCAAGGGTTCTCAGAACGATCGCAAGGCGTTTGGATGCAGTCTGGAACCACGCTACTCGCCAATCACCAAGGCACCACCCCCCTCTCTGCCGCCTCTTTGACAAAAGTAGCGACTTCTCTAGCAGCACTGCAAACGTTTGGCGTTGACCATCGATTTGTGACCGAAATCAGTTCAACCGGAACGATCGAGAATGGCATTCTCAAAGGAGATCTGATCGTTCAAGGCGGAAACGACCCTCTATTTGTGTGGGAGGAAGCGATCGCCGTGGGCAACCTGCTCAATCAGCTACAAATCCGCCAGGTGACGGGCAATCTGATTGTCGTCGGCAGATTTTATATGAACTTTGACACAGACCCGAAAGCGTCAGGCGAGTTGCTCAAACAAGGTCTGAATGCTGCACTCTGGTCTGAAGAAGTCAAAGCCCAACATCTCACCCTCCCAGCCGGAACGCCGCGCCCCCAAGTGACGATCGCGGGAGATGTGAAAGTCGCCAATGCTCTGCCAGCAAACGCTAAACCGCTATTGCGCCATCAGTCGCTTCCACTTGCAGAATTGCTGAAGAAGATGAATCGCTATAGCAATAATGCGATGGCAGAAATCATCGCCAGCACAGTTGGTGGAGCAAAAATCGTCTCTTTTAAGGCGGCGCAAGCGGCAGGCGTTCCGCAATCAGAAGTGCTATTGGTCAATGGGTCAGGGTTAGGCACCGAAAATCGCCTCTCTCCCCGTGCGGTCTGCGCGATGTTTTTGGCGATCGAGCGTTCTCTCGAACCCTTTAAGCTCACGGTTGCCGATATCTTTACTGTGGTCGGGCAAGATAGCGGCGTTCTCGATGCCCGTAAAATTCCGGCGTTAGCGGTCACTAAGTCGGGCAGTTTAGATGCCGTCAGTGCCTTAGCAGGCGCGTTGCCGACAAGTCAAAAAGGGGTGGTTTGGTTTGTGGTAATCAACGGGGGCAACAACAATTTAGAAGGCTTTCGGTCAGATCAAGAAGCCCTGTTACGAGGTCTATCCAGCCAGTGGGGAGCCGTGCAGACTTCTCCAGCCGCGTTGTCAATCAACTCAGAGCGATCGAGCAAAGCGCCCGTGAGTGAGCGGGTCAATTAACTTAGATCTTGCACCTCTCGCCACAACCGCCCAGAACTGAAGTTCCTGGCTGATAGCTCAAACCCATTGAAATGGGTTAAAACGTTTGCTCAGTCCTCTTCAGAGGACTTTGGCTATTAGCCCGAATTTTAATTCAACGTCAGTTCGACAGAAGTGATTGGCTACGATTGTGAATCTGGGAGAGCTACCTAAATCCCCCAAAATTGGGGGACTTTGAGCCAAGATTTTCGGTTCAAAGTCCCCCAGAATGGGGGATTTAGGGGGCTGAAGCCGCTCAAAACGAAGCGAAAAACCTCCTCGAACTGACATTAATTCAGGGCAGGTGAGTGGGAAATAGTTGAGACTGGTGAAAGATCTGAGTTAATTTTCAATAATTTCCGGATCTCGCTCGTGAAAGGTGAATATACAGGGTAACTCTCATTGACTTTATATAGTTCCCATGAAAACTCCGCAATTCCCCCAAGTCTGCGTTTCACGACTGATCTTCCTGTGTTAGTCTCAAAAGACCAAGGCTAGAGAAACTATTTATAAATCCAGCCATGCTTGATACAGGTCGTCTTCCCCTGACGGGTGACGCGCTCGCTTGTTTCCGCCAGGGGCTAGACCGCGCCGCTAACGGGGAACATGAAGAAGCAGTTGCCCATTACAACAAAGTTTTGCAAGCGCGATCGGACTTCTGGGAAGCCTGGTATGAGCGCGGCTTGTCGCTAGACAGTTTAGGGTTTTATTCTGAAGCGATCGCTAGCTACGATCGAGCCTTAGAAACCGAGCCAAACCGAGAAGCCATTGACGAGATCTGGCACGATCGCGGCAATTCTCTTCACTATGGGTTAGGGGACTATGAGGCGGCGATCAAGTGCTACGACAAAACGCTGCAAATCAATGATGCTCATGCGATGGCCTGGCAAAATCGCGGTAATGCCTTGCTCTATGGGTTGAGCCACTATGAAGACGCGATCGCTAGCTATAACCGCGCCCTGCAACTTAACGCTGAAAACTATCTGACCTGGCGCAATCGTGGCAACGCGCTGATTGAGCTAAAACGCTACACCGAAGCGATCGCAAACTACGATCGGGCGCTGTCTCTGCAAGCCGACGATCAGGTTTCCTGGCAAGCCCGCCTACTGGCATCTCAACAACTTGGGCTAACCTCGCTGAGGCAGCCAACGACTAAGCCAACCTGGTGTAGTGAGGGCTATGAAGGCTCATCGCTGATAGAAGAAGAATTGCATCCTCCTAAAGCGGTGCAAGAGTCTGAGGCAGGCCATCAACTGCCGTTGTTAGTCGTTGAAGACGATGCTGGACAGCATGAGATTGGGTTAGAAAATGACCACTACACGATCGGGCGAGATCCTAAAAACGATATTTGCTTAAGATCTCAGTTTGCGTCTCGATATCATGCGGTGTTGCGGCGAGTTAACCATGACAACGGCAGCTACACCTATACGATTAGCGATGGCAATCTGGCTGGAAAACCCAGCACCAATGGCTTGCTGGTGAATGGGCAAAAGCAACAGAGTTGTGCGCTCAAAACTGGAGATTTGATTGTGTTTGGACCCCATGTTCGGGCGACTTATCAAGCCGCGATCGAGCCAAAAGATTTGAATTTTTGGTAGCTATCCGTAGAGGGTTGTCCCTTTGGTTCACCCAGCACAGATACCTCAGCGTCCTTCTTTTAGGCTAAAGAGCGACCTGCGGGGAACCTTTAGATTTTGAATGACTGATTCAAAATTAATACCAATTTCAGAAACGATTGCGATTTTACAAACATGGACGGGCATGGCACTGCTGTGCCCTCATGCGGATCTGTTGCATAAATAAAATTGGTATAGAATCTAAAATTCCCGTTCTAACTTTTCTACAGCTATGGCGAACCTTACCCCAAACTCTAGTTACAGTCTGACCATCCGCTTTGAAGTGCCAAACCGACCGGGGATGTTAGCCAGCGTAGTGCAAGCGATTTCTACTTTAGGTGGCAGCATCGGGCAGATTGATCTCGTCGAACAAACTCGCGATCTGTCGCTGCGAAACATCATTGTAGATGCCGCCAGCAGTGACCATGCAGACGCGATCGTGCAAGCCATCAAATCTTTACCTGATGTCAAAGTTTTGCACGCTGATGATCGCACTTTTGCGCTGCATCAAGGCGGCAAAATCACTGTTCAAAGCAAGGTGCCATTGAGCAGACAATCCGATTTAGCGATGGCCTATACGCCAGGGGTCGGTCGGGTGTGTATGGCGATCGCCCAAGATCCCGATCGCGTCTATGAACTGACCGTCAAGGGCAACATGGTGGCGATCGTCACCGATGGCAGCGCCGTTTTGGGGTTGGGCAACCTTGGGCCCGAAGCCGCAATGCCCGTGATGGAGGGCAAAGCGATGCTGTTTAAAGAATTTGGTGGCATTGATGCCTTTCCGATTTGTTTGGCGACGCAAGACACCGATGCGATCGTCGAAGCTGTCAAGATGCTGGCTCCGGTTTTTGGTGGCGTTAATTTAGAAGACATTGCCGCGCCTCGCTGTTTTGAGATTGAGACTCGACTTCAGCAAGAACTCAACATTCCGATCTTTCACGATGACCAGCACGGAACCGCGATCGTCTCCCTTGCCGCCCTCTCAAATGCGCTGAAGCTGGTTAAGAAATCGATCAGTGACGTGAAAATTGTGATTAATGGAGCCGGGGCCGCTGGGGTTGCGATCGCGCGTCTGCTCCGTAAAGCGGGTGCCACTCAAATCTCAATGTGTGACTCTAAAGGAATTCTCTCGAGCGATCGGGCTGACTTAACCGAGCAGAAACGAGAATTTGCCGTTGAAATGAAGGGCACGCTTGCCGATGCGATGAAAGGCACAGATGTGTTTTTAGGCGTGAGTGCCCCCGGAGTCGTTTCTCCTGAAATGGTGAAATCAATGGCAAAAGACCCGATCGTGTTTGCGATGGCAAATCCGGTGCCAGAAATCCAGCCTGAATTGGTGCGCGACGACGTGGCAGTCATGGCAACTGGACGCAGTGATTATCCCAATCAAATTAATAACGTTTTAGCATTCCCCGGAGTGTTTCGCGGTGCGTTAGATTGTCGTGCGTCTAACTTCACGACTAATATGTATTTGCAAGCTGCGTTAGCGATCGCATCTCTGGTTGCAGAGAGTGATCTGAGCCGAGAAAATATTGTTCCTTCAGTGTTTGACGATCGGGTTGCGACAGTCGTTTCGGCAGCCGTTCAAAAAGCGGCTCGTGAAGATGGAGTCGCGCGCATTTAAGAACTCTAAGGGCACGATATATCTTTACGTACGGGCATGGCACTGCCGTGCCCTCATGCAGATCTATCGCGTAAATCAAACTGATATTAACGTGAATTCGATCAAGCTTTTCGCTGCGGTTGCAAATCCGGGCTGCCCCCTAAATCCCCAAAATTGGGGAACTTTGAACCTAAACTCTGAGCTTGAAGTCCCCCAGAATTGGGGGATTTAGGGGGCTGAAGCCCTGAAGAACGAAGCGAAAGAACTCATCGAACTGACGTGATATTACCTCACATGCTGCACCCATAAAGAAACGTCCCTCAATTAAATGAAGGACGATCGTTAAATTGAGCGAATTGATTTAAGGTCTATTTTGCGTTTCACGAGCAGCCGTGGCTTCGTCAGGGTGAATGCCTAAACGAGTCAGATTGACTCTACCTCGATTGTCGATTTCGCGAATCTTGATGATCACTTCATCACCCACCGCGACTTCATCTTCAACCTTGCCGACTCGATGATCAGCAAGCTGAGAGATATGCACCATCCCTTCCTTGCCAGGAAGAAACTCAACAAAGGCCCCGATCGGAATAATTCGGGTGACTTTGCCCACAAAGACATCGCCTGCGCTCAACTTGCGCGTCATGCCCTGGATAATGCTGCGAGCGTGTTTTGCTTTCTCGCCATCCACCGCAGAAATCGTGATCGTGCCATCATCGGCAATGTCAATTTTGGCTCCCGTTTCTTCAGTGATGCCCTTGATATTCTTACCACCTGGCCCGATGATCATGCCGATAAATTCAGGATCGATCTTGATCGTCAGCAAGCGAGGCGCAAAGGGCGACATTTCACTGCGAGGCGTGTTGATCGCTTCCATCATCTTGCCCAAGATGTGAAGTCGGGCGGGTTGCGCCTTGTTGATTGCCTCAGCGATTACTTCCATTGGCAAGCCTGAGATTTTCATGTCAAGCTGCAAGGCGGTGATTCCAGTGTCGGTTCCGGCAACTTTAAAGTCCATGTCTCCCAAGAAGTCTTCAAGACCTTGAATGTCAGTGAGAATGCGAATTTCGTCGCCTTCTTTGATCAGGCCCATTGCGGCACCACTCACAGGTTTCACAAGTGGCACTCCGGCATCCATCAATGCCAGCGTCGAGCCAGAGACAGACCCCATTGACGTTGAGCCGTTAGAAGATAGAACCTCAGACACGACGCGAATCACGTAGGGAAACTGCTCTTTAGACGGCAACACTGGAACTAATGCCCGTTCTGCTAGGGCACCGTGACCGACTTCGCGGCGACCCGGCGATCGCATCGGTCGCGTTTCACCCACGGAGTAGGGAGGAAAGTTGTAGTGGTGCAGATAGCGTTTTTGCTCATCGGGGTGCAGATCGTCTAGCGCTTGAGCATCACCAGGGCTGCCCAGTGTGACGGCTGATAGCACCTGGGTTAGCCCCCGGTTAAACAAACCGCTGCCGTGAACGCGACGAGGCAAGACGCTGACCTGGCAAGAAATCGGACGAATCTCGTCTAGCTTGCGACCATCGACCCGCATCCCATCATCGATGACTTGGCGACGCATCAGCGTTTTGGTGACTTCTTTGAAGGTGTTGCTAAGAACTTTTGCGTTTGCCGCCGCCGCCACTTTCACCGGATCTTCATCGGGCAACGCTTCGATCTCTTTTGAGATTGAGCTTTTGACTTCATCTAAAGCGGCTTCGCGGATGGCCTTATCTTTCTCAAATCTGGCTAGAACTTCTTTAACGGGGGTAGTGGCACGATCGCGAATAAAGTTCTCTAAAGTCGGATCGACTGGAGGTGCTTCTTCGGTCACTAACTCGATGCCCATTTCTGCCATAAAGTCTCGCTGCGCCTGAATCAGGTCACGCACCGCTTCATAGCCAAAATCGATCGCTTCAATCATGTCTTGCTCAGGAAGCTGGTTGGCACCTGCTTCGACCATGATCACCCCGTCAGGCGTTCCGGCAACGACTAGATCCAGATCGCCCGTTTCAATCTCTTTATAAGTGGGGTTGATCACAAAATCGTCGCCCACCAAGCCGACCCGCACGGCTGCCATCGGCCCGTTAAACGGAATCTTTGCCAGCATGACAGCGATCGAGGCTCCGGTCACTGCTAACACATCGGGGGGAACGCTTTCATCCATCGACATTGTGGTCGCAACCACCTGAATGTCATCCCGCAGCCACGAGGGAAATAGGGGACGCAGGGGACGATCGATTAAACGACTCGTGAGGGTTGCTCTCTCAGGGGGTCGCCCTTCTCGTCTCAAAAAACCGCCGGGAATGCGCCCTGCTGCATACATCCGCTCTTCATAGTCAACGAGCAATGGCAAAAAGTCGATGCCTTCTCTGCCTTTAGCGCGAGTCGCCGCCACTAACACTGCCGTATCGCCTGACTCAATTAAAACTGCGCCTCCCGCTTGTGGGGCAAGCGTCCCAACTTTGAGTCGAATATCCCTACCATCGAAGGATATTGACTTCTCAAACTCTTGCATGAAATATCCTTTCCTTTCTTGTTCTTTATTTTGTTCTTCAGCGATCGTAACACTGATACCCTTTTGCTGACTTTTTTAATCTCACTGGCGCCAAGAAGTACGGGTACAAATCGAGTGGCAGCGACTTCTAAAATCAATCGATCGCCAATTCTGACGGATTCTCGCTCAGTCCTGTCGGGGTTTCGCTTTATGATGGCAGAATCGTTCTTAAATGCGATCGCAGTTCTAACCGACGCATTAGGTTTCGTCATTCTAAATTTCAGCAGATGCCCTGACTTTGAGAAAATTTAGGGATTTAAAACTCAGATGGCAGTTTTACACGGTAGCTGGTTATTTCACACCCAATCGATCGAGGCTTCACCCGCTGAGTTGCAGGCAGGATGTTTGCTGATTTGGGGCGAAGCTTGGCGACGATTAGAGCCGTCTGGCGAAGAGACTTCCGCCGCCTTGATTCCAGCCCATCCCTACAGTATGAATCGAGCTGAACTGGTGGAGTTTTTGACTGAACTACAGCAGTCCAAACGCATTAACTTACCGATGCTAGAAACTGTTGCTGCGATCGCCAAACCCAAAGGAAAGCGCGGCAAAGAGTCGGAGCAGACGATCGCAAAGGAAACGGGATTGTGGCGATCGCAAATTCTCGCCTTGCCGTCAGTTGCCCTAGAATCAGAAGAAATTTTAGTGCCGCAACTGTCTGCGATCGCTCCGTCCAATGAGCCAGTTCCCTTACATCTGTGGCGGGTAGACGGACTCTGCCTCAAACCGCTCGAAGCGTTGCAATTTTTGAACGCGCTGCCGTTAGGGTCACTAAATGAAGAAGATTCCTTTTTGGGCGGAGATTTGCGCTTTTGGTCACACACCGCCCGTTGGAGTTTGGATCTGTTAGCTCGATCGAAGTTTCTACCTAGTTTAGAAACTCAAGAAATTCCCATTGCCCATTGGGAAGCCTTACTCGATAGCTCGACCGATCAAGCGCGCTTGGGCAATTTTGCGCGATTGATGCCGTCTGTGTGTCGCACCTATCAGCAAGAAAATCTAGAGGATTGTAGGGCGATCGAGCTTCCACCCGAACCGCAAGTCCTGCTGTCTAGCTTTCTCAATCAAGTCGTCGATGCTCAAATTAGAGTGGCGGTGGGCAATCATCCCGTTCCCATTAAACTGTCTCGTGAAGCAGTGGCGCGGGGAGAAGTCGCGATCGAGTCTCCGCTGCGAGAGTGGCTGCAAGCTTTGGGGCAATCACCTCAGATCAGTGCAGATGGAATCGAGCGATTAGAGGCAGCGTTAACGACTTGGAAGGCACCTTTACGAAATTATCAGACGGCTCAATTTCGGACTTGTTTGCGGCTTCAGCCTCCGCTCAATCATCAAAAAAATTGGACGCTGGAGTATTTGCTGCAAGCGATCGACAATTCTGAATTTGTGATCAGCGCCTCAACGATTTGGCGGAATCCAGTTGATCGCTTAGTTTATCAAGGACGCACGATCGAGCATCCTCAAGAAACCCTACTCATGGGGTTGGGACTCGCCTCGCGTCTATACAATCTGATCGAACCAAGTTTGCAAGAAGCTCGTCCGCAGTCTTGCCAGCTAAACCCGATGCAAGCCTATGACTTGATCATGAATGGTTCATGGCGGTTGCAAGATAGCGGTTTGGGTGTGATTTTGCCGCCCAGTTTGGCAAACCGGGGCGGTTGGGCAAATCGATTAGGGCTGAAGATTCGAGCCTCAACGCCGACTAAGCAAAAAAAAGGACAATTAGGGTTGCAAAGTCTGCTCAACTTTCAGTGGGAATTGGCGATCGGCGGGCACAGCATTCCGAAAGCAGAATTCGATCGCTTAGTGGCAATGAATGCGCCATTGGTTGAGATTAACGGCGAATGGGTGGAGCTACGATCTCAGGATATTAAAGCCGCCCAAACCTTTTTTGCTGCCCGCAAAGATCAAACCACGCTGTCTCTAGAAGATGCGCTACGAATTAGCACTGGCGATACTCAAACGATCGAAAAGCTCCCGGTTGTCAGCTTTGAAGCATCGGGTGCCCTGCAAGAATTGGTGACGACGCTCACCGGAAATCAATCGCTAGAAGAAATCGAGACCCCTACAGACTTTCACGGCGAACTCAGACCTTATCAATCTCGTGGCGTGGCCTGGTTAGCCTTTCTAGAGCGCTGGAGCTTAGGCGCTTGCCTCGCCGACGATATGGGACTGGGCAAAACCGTGCAGTTCATCGCCTTTATGCTGCACCTGCGCCAGCAGGGAACCTTAGAACACCCGTTCCTGCTGGTCTGCCCTACGTCTGTTTTAGGCAACTGGGAGCGTGAAGTTAAAAAGTTTGCGCCCGTCCTCAAAGTTTTGGTGCATCACGGGGATAAACGTCCTCAAGGGGCAGCTTTTACGAAAGCTGTACGAGATTGCAATCTGGTGGTGACGAGCTATGCGTTGATTCAGCGAGATGTCAAAACGTTGACCGCCGTTTCTTGGCAAGGAGTCGTTTTAGATGAAGCGCAAAACATCAAAAACCCAGACGCAAAACAATCTCAGGCAGTGCGGCAACTCGAAGCGCAGTTTCGCATCGCCTTAACTGGAACGCCCGTCGAGAATCGTTTATCAGAATTATGGTCGATTTTAGATTTTCTCAATCCGGGTTATTTGGGGCCGCGTAATTTCTTTCAGCGTCGATTTGCGATTCCGATCGAGCGCTATGGCGACACGACCTCGCTGCAAACCTTGCGATCGCTGGCTCAACCGTTCATTTTGCGACGACTGAAGAGCGATCGTGAGATCATTCAAGATTTGCCCGAAAAACAAGAAATGACTGTTTTTTGTGGACTGTCTGCCGAGCAAGCCGCGCTCTATCAGCAAATCGTAGACAAATCTCTAGCGGACATTGATGCCGCCGAAGGCATCCAGCGTCGCGGCATTATTTTGGCACTGTTGACCAAACTGAAACAACTCTGTAATCATCCGACGCTGTTAAAGCACCCAGAACCTGATCATTCCACCTTTGAAAGTCGATCGGGCAAACTTCAGCGCTTAGAAGAAATGCTCGAAGAAGCCGTTGCCGAGGGCGATCGGGCACTAATTTTTACGCAGTTTGCCGAGTGGGGAAAGCTGCTAAAAGCGCATCTAGAACAACGGCTCGGACGAGAGACTCTATTTCTATATGGTGGCACTTCTAAAAAGCAGCGCGAAGAAATGATCGATCGCTTCCAGCAAGATCCGCAAGGGCCGCGTGTGTTTATCTTGTCGCTCAAAGCAGGCGGAGTTGGATTGAATTTAACCCGCGCCAATCATGTGTTTCACTTCGATCGCTGGTGGAACCCGGCAGTCGAAAACCAAGCCACCGACCGCGTGTTTCGGATCGGGCAAACTCGCAATGTGCAAGTCCATAAATTTGTCTGCACGGGCACCTTAGAAGAGCGCATTCACGAAATGATTGAAAGTAAAAAAGCCCTAGCAGAACAAGTGATCGGCGCAGGTGAAAACTGGCTCACCGAACTCGACACCGACCAATTGCGGAATTTGTTATTGCTCGATCGCAGCGCCATCATTGCCGAGTAGGGGCAATCCCCCCGTGGTTGCCCTCCGTCAGGTAGGCACTGTTTCATATTCTCTGCCCAATCAACGACGGTCTAACCACTGCCGAATACGAACTTTAGACGACACATAAATCGGCAGTTGATAATGCTCAACCATCAGCCACGCCACAAACGAAAAGTGAGTTAAAAAAGTCAGCCCTACCCACACATTGGGCAACCAATCTAAAGTGCTGCCCTCAAGCGGCGGCACGAGCCGAGACGATAAAAAGATCAGCGATGGAGGCAACACCACCAAAATCACGCCCACGATCCAAATCACCAGCGTCAGGTCAAAATCTAGCTGATTAGCCGCTTGCCAGTTGCGCCCATTCCAGCGCCACGTCATCGGCTGAGAGCTATCTTCGACGTGAATCGATTGCTCTCGCAGGTTAGCCGTAAAAATGTGACGACAGAAATTACAGGCAAACGCATCCATCAGCGTCAACTCGGCAATTTGCCCATGCCGACAAATCGGACAGATGTAAGTCTCGTGAAGGTTAAGGGTGCGCCGATCGAGCGTCGATCGCGCCGATGACTTGCCATCAAAACGCTGCGTGGGTTCTGTCATGCCAACCAACTCCTAGACTTAGGAAGGGTAAAGCAGCTATCGAGCGCTCACAATTTGCCCAGTGCTGCCAACAGACTTGGTGACTTCAACGCCGTTTTGTTGAAGAACGATCGTCGGTTCGCCAGTCTTGCTCATGATAATCCGTTTCAGCAAAACGCTGCCATTGGCAATATAGTCTCCAGGCTTAACATAACGAGCCGTCCCTTCTTGAGGCGATTGAATGATCGCGATCGCTTTGCCGCCAATCTGCACCACTCCAGTAATCTGCACAGCATCAGCAAGGCTAGTGCGTGAAATGGGCGCGATCGTCATCGGAGTCTGAGCGATCGACAAAGGTGGCAGCGCCGCGATCGGACTCAAAGACGGCAGTTTAGGCGCTTGAACGATGGTTTGAGGAACCACCTGCACCGGAAGCTTTTTCACCGCTGGCTTTGCAGAAGTTTGAGTTGGGGTGACGGGAGACTGAGCCGTTTTCTGGGGAGGAAGCTGAATTGAGGCAGGCAAAATCGCCGAAAACGGATCGCGCCGACCCGTCGTAGAAATTTGCGACAGCCGAGCCTTAGAGCTTGTGGTCTGAATCATTCCCTTAACAGGAATCGTTGGTAGAAAGGCGCTGGCTGCTGGAATGGTGGGCTTTTCAAAAGCTGGAGAGACGGGAGCTTGAACGACAGGTTCGGCAGGTGAAGATGAGTTATTGACGGCTCGATTATTTCCACAACTCGTTAAAACTAGAGTTGCAACTCCGAGACTCGCTATCCACAAAACCTTGTTCATGATCACTCCTCCTGACTGTGTAGATCTGCTCACATCCATACCAGGATATCGCTCATTTCAGAATCTGATCCGTTCATATAATCAATCAAGGGTTTGAGGTCAACGCCCGATGTCGATCGATGACCTGCAACCAAGGCGTTTTCACTTCTTCATAGCGTTGTGGCGTTGCAAAAATTGAAGTGTTACAAGTCCTACAGGGTACACGCGATCTTACCGAAGTGTTGCGAGAACTGGATGAGATTTGAAGTCAAAAAACCAAGCAATTTGCATTAGGGTAGCTTCCCATTCTTCATCAGACAATACCTTGCTGGGTGATTGAGATTGAGCCAGTTGAGTTTCAACCAGTTGTTCAAGAAATGTCTCTACGGCTAAACCCTTAGCAGCAGCTTGGTTAAGCAATTGCTGTTCAATTTCTGGCTTAAGTTCTAAGGGGATTGTCATCGTTCTTAAACAAATATAGTGGCTCCTCTATCATGACTCAAACGCTCGATCGCAGTTCTCTTCACAACTTTGTAACTGTTGTCGCCGCGATCGTGTCATAGAATAGACTACTGGCTCATCCTCCAGAATTTCTTGTGGTTCTCAAACTCGATCCTGATCCCCTCCAAGCGATCGTCGCTCACGCCGAAAGCACTTACCCCGAAGAGTGCTGTGGTTTGCTGCTGGGGAGCGCTGACTCCACAAGCAACGCAGTTGTAGAGGTGAAACCCGTTGAGAATTGTTGGAGTGCTGAACCCGCGCTTCCTTCGGAGTTGCGCCAAGCGCTAACCGCTCCCGTCGAATCGCTTGACAAAACTCGTCGCTATGAAATTGCCCCTGAAGCCATGCTGGCAGCAATGCGAGAAGGTCGCGATCGCAATCTGGCAATTGTCGGCATTTATCACTCGCATCCCGATCAGCCTGCTGTGCCGTCAGAGTGCGATCGTCAACTCGCCTGGCAGCACTATTCTTATGTGATTGTGTCAGTCGAGCGAGGAAGCGCGATCGAGGGGCGTAGCTGGCGTTTAGATGCCAATCATCAGTTTCAGCCAGAAAAGATTTTGCAGTCGTCTTCTGCCGAGATGCCCTCTGAAAACTGGGAGCGAATGAGCATGGGTAATGGACGATCGGTTTCCCAAAAGCCCGTTCCCCATTACCCTGTTTGAAGAAGTCTGAGTTTTAAACTGTTCGATCGAACCTGTCTTAATCACACCGCCATGCTAAATCCCAATCTGGATGACATCCAGTTATCAAAAGACGAATACGCTCGTTACTCGCGGCACATTATTTTGCCAGAAGTCGGGCTAGACGGACAAAAACGTCTCAAGGCTGCCAGTGTGCTCTGCGTTGGCACAGGCGGACTCGGCTCACCCTTACTGCTCTATCTTGCTGCCGCAGGGGTCGGGCGCATCGGCATCGTCGATTTTGACGTAGTAGATACTTCTAATTTGCATCGTCAAATTATTCACGGCGTGTCTTGGGTCGATAAGCCAAAGATCGAATCTGCTAAACATCGCATTCTAGAGATCAATCCGACTTGTCAGGTTGATTTATATGAGACGCGGTTAAGTGCCGAAAATGCGCTAGAAATTGCCCGACCTTATGATCTCGTGATTGACGGCACAGACAACTTTCCGACCCGCTACTTGGTCAACGATGTTTGCGTTTTGCTAGGCAAACCTAACGTTTACGGCTCTATTTTTAGATTTGAAGGACAGGCAACCGTCTTTAACTATGAAGGTGGGCCCAACTATCGCGATTTATATCCAGAACCCCCGCCTCCTGGACTGGTGCCTTCTTGTGCAGAAGGTGGCGTTTTAGGCGTTTTGTGTGGAATTATTGGGACGATTCAGGCAACCGAAGCCGTTAAAATCATTTTGGGGCAGGGCAACACCCTAAGCGGACGGCTGCTACTCTATAACGCCCTAGAAATGAAGTTTCGCGAGTTGAAACTGCGACCCAATCCGGTGCGCCCGGTGATTGAGAAGCTGATCGACTATGAAGAGTTTTGTGGCATTCCTCAAGCAAAAGCAGCCGAAGAAAAGGAGCGTGCAGGCATGGAAGAAATGACAGTCAAAGAGTTGAAGCAATTGCTCGACAGTGGCGCAAAAGACTATGTGCTGCTAGATGTGCGGAACCCAAATGAGTATGAAATCGCTCGAATTCCGGGTTCTGTGCTGGTGCCGTTGCCCGATATTGAGAATGGGAGCGGAGTCGCGAAAGTCAAGGAGTTGCTGAATGGTCACAAGCTGATCGTTCACTGCAAACTAGGCGGACGATCGGCAAAAGCCCTTGCGATTCTCAAAGACGCTGGAATCGAGGGAACGAATGTGAAGGGCGGGATCACTGCCTGGAGTCAAGAAGTTGATGCTTCGGTGCCGGAGTATTAAAGATTCTGAACAGATTCCCGGCTTCTCAAAAAAGCTGGGAGTCTGGGAAGGCTTTGCCCTCAATCGAAAGAACATCCCGACCTGCTTAAAGAACATCTTGAACCATTTAGAGAACACGTTGACCGATCGAAAGAACAAGTTGACTTGTTGAGAGAACATCTCGACCTGTTTAGAGACCATCTCGACCGATCGAAAGAACATCTCAACCTGTTTAGAGAGCATCTCGACCGATCGAAAGAACATCTCGACCTGTTTAGAGAGCATCTCGACCGATCGAAAGAACATAAACATCCATGCTATAGGTGATGTGCTGGTCGGGTTGGCTTAGGGATGGGCATTCGGGGCGGTGCTGTTTTCCACATTAGATCAATCTCTTCAGGCGTTAGCCCATAAGCTTGATTGACTAGATCAGATAGCTGGATCTCGATCGCTAATGCCTCAGCCTTACGAGTTTGAATCTTAGGCGCATAGTCGTTATAGACTTCTCTCAATTCTTTGAGGGCTTTGGGGTTGAGTGATGAGTTTTTGGGTTTGCGGGTTTTAACTTCTTGCACAAAGAGGTCGCAATCAAGGCTAGAAAAGTCTTCTAGCTTTTGACCCAGTTTTTCGATATGTTGTTCGACTCGGAGCCAGTCTTGAACTTCTCGATCGCTTTCCTGATTGGCTTTGGTAATTTCGATTAAGCGAGTGACGATCGGTTCAACCTGCGATCGGATTTCGTCGGTAGGTGGTGCGATCGGAGAAGATTGCATTAAGTACCCAGATGGACTTAATGCTTCATCCTTCATATGCGGTAAGTATCGCCAGTTATACCACCATAAAAGAGGCGAATTGAGTACTCCAAGAAGATATAAATCGGAAGTTGGTAAAATAAACGCTTTGTTATTAATGTAAAGACCACTTTCATCGTAACCAAACGCTGAGTGAAACTGGATTTCCTGATAGACTATTTTGGGTTTTTCAAAGAGGCGATAAGAACCTGTTACTCCTTGTAGTTGCCACCAATTCTGTCCTCCAGCCCTCGCTTCTAATTTTTCCCTATATTTAGCCAGATGCCTTTCAATAGCTGGAAAAGAGCCTAGATTTACCTCATTAGTTGTGTAAATCATCCATTGCCCTGCGTGTTGAGGATTCCAGCGATTAATATCCTGCCCTCTCAAGAAAGGCTTGATGATCTCACTAGCACGGTTATCTTGTTTTATAAGCTCGTTTCTAGTTTCACCATCGATAACAAACGCTTCGTTAAGACCTGTTTTAGTTCCATATAAAGGACTAATACCTGCAAAATCTTTGAGCGGTACGCCCACTACTTTTATCTTCTGCATCAACGCTTCTACTGCTGATGGCTCCAGACTCCAAGCATCTGCCGTAAACCGTGACCAAGGAAGATCGAAGCCTTCCTGTTGCACATATTGCGATAAGTTGATGTCTTTCAGCTTTTCACGAGGCACAGGGCAAACCCGAACCGACGAATCAGGAGATAGTTTTGTTATTTCTGGTTCTAGTTTTGTTGCAGAAGCCCGCACCGACACAATGCAGGGGAAAGTATCAGCATCAGCAAAAATAGGAGCATGACCAAAATCTAAGATTTGTTCAAACACACTATTTTGAGCAAAAAATCGCCGCAACGATTCCCCATATCCCGCCTTAAACCATTTATTAGTGACAATATAAGACAACATCCCATCCGGCTTGAGAATCTTCAATCCCTTCTCATAAAAATAAGCATAGAGATCTGCAACCCCGTCATAAGACTCATAATGCTGTTGCAAATAAGACTTAAATGGCGTGAGTAACTCTTGCCTCACATAAGGTGGATTGCCAATCACCACATCAAACCCACCATCCGCAAACACCTGCGGAAACGCTGCCTCCCAATTAAACGCCCGACGATCGAGGGTCAAATCTGCCACGATCGAGTTCCCCACCTTGATATTGTCATCCAGATAAGTCAACGCTTTTCCCTGTTCAGCCGTCTTCAGCCAAAGCGATAGCTTAGTGATTTCCACCGATTCGGGCGAGAGATCAACCCCATACAAATTCTCATTGAGCAGAGTTTTGTTGAGATCAAAAAGGCTGCGCTGTCCAACAAATTCACCAGAGCCTTTTCCCTTGGTTTGACTCGCAAACTCCAAAGCCGCAAGCGCTTCATTCACTCGCTCATATTCTCGATTTAAATAGTCAAACGCCGCAATCAAAAACGCCCCAGACCCACACGCTGGATCAATCACTCGCGTTTTGAGCAAAATATCTCGATACGCCTCCCAAAATTGAATCTCAGCCTCTCGCCGTTGCCGCGTCGCTTGTTTAGAAATTTGATCGAGGTGCGATCGCTCAATCAGTTCTTGCTCCTTGCGTTTGAGATAGCCACCCAACGCCACCTCGACAATATATTGAGTCACAAACGCTGGCGTGTAATAAACACCCTGAGTTTTACGCTTGCCCTTCTTTTGATCAAAGGCTTGCCCCGTTGCCAACGCCTTCAATTCTTCTAGATCAGTCACCGATTGCTCAAAGATGTGACCCAAAATGTTGACCGACACCTCAGTATCAAAGTCAAATCGCGCCAGTTCTTTAAGCTGAGTGCAGAGCGAGTCTGTCACCTCAAGCCGCTCATCCAATAATCGATCGGGCTTAAACAAACCCCCGTTATATCCCGGAATTGGCGGATCATCATTCCCCACATCCACCCAGCGAAACACCGCTTTATAGTTCTCCCAAATAGGGCGCAGGTTATATTGATCTCGGTGATCATGAGCCTTGCGAATCGTCTTCTCTGGCAACAGCCGTCTATCTTCACAAAAAGCGATAAACAGCATCCGATCCAGCAGCTTCTGAGCCTTCTCAATCAACACCGCCTCTCGATCGAGAATGTCATCTGGTGCAGAAGCCCAAAAATGCTGCGTCAGATTAATCCGCACAGTTTTGTATTGCTGATAGAGATCTTTAGTGATTGCGTCTTCTGCCTCATTCGACGCTGCCAGCAATAAATCAACTCTAGAACGTGCGTTTGGATCATCCGAAACGGGCAAAAAATTATCGCGACACAGCAGAAAATAAAACCGCTTAAAGGTCTCCAAACTTCTCAAGTCTGCCAATCGAAACGACTCATAATAAGCAGGCGTTTTGCTAGTCTGATACAGCCGAATCTCTCGATAATTAGAGACAATCACCCATTTGCAATCAGCCGTATAATTGGCATAACGCCAGCCCTGATCGACCGCAGACTCTTTGCGTCCCGGTGCAGGTCGATCGAGATCATTTTTCGCACCCTTTAGCTCGATCGGGGCAATCACCCGACCCTGTAGTTTAGCTTTTCCCTTCTTCCCTTCAGTTGCCGTAAAAAACCCTAACGCCCCATCAGCAGAGCCGCCCCCATCAGCGATCGTCTGTTCTGCATGAATCTCCCAGGCTTGCCCCGACCCTTGAATCACCGAGCGATAGCCCAAAACCTGCTGAAAAACATCCGCTAAAAACTGTCCGTGTAGCGAGACTTCCTTAATCTCATCCAAAACTCCTTTCTCTAAAGGCTCAATCCACTGAACAAGTTTTTGCTGTCGTTCCTCCAAATCTGCTGTGAATGGAAAACTCTGCACAGCACTTTTCAGCGTCTTGCTATGAAAGAGAGAATTAGTCGGTTGGCTAGGCATCGTCTGGCAAGCGGTTAGTAACACTACAGAGCGCGAGAACTCATCGAACCCACGTCGTCTCTAAAGTATCTTTGAGTTTGGCACGATCGGTCACGTCAAAATAAACGTCATCTCACTCGATCGACCCTCACCTGAATAGAACCCTTTAAACCTCTGACACTGTTGAAACGCTGCAATTCTCCGACCAGAGTTTGCGTCACTGGATAGAGTTAAGCCTGCCGCGGCCCGATCGTAGCCCGACTAACCACTTGTGCCACCAAATCTGCCTGAAGCCGCGACCAAACTGGTTTTCCCTGAACCAAAATGCCAATTTCTCCAATCACTCGTCGATCGTCTTGAATCGGGCAGATCAGCATTTGAGTTGTCGAGTCGAGCAGCGACTGATAGACAGGCGGCAAGAGGTCGGCACTAGGGTCAACCCAGCAATCGTGCTGAAAGAGACGTAGATAAAAGCGAGAAAAATCTTGTAGCACAATCTGGTTGCCGACCAGAGAAATCGGTGCCACAGTGCCTTGACCGACCTGATCACAGATCACCGTCGCGATCGCATAGTCTTCGTCGTGCAGCGTCGCCCAGCAATAATCTGCCTCCAAGGTCTGTCCCAGTTCTTTTAACGTGAGTTGCAAAATTTGCTGGCGATCGGTCGTCTCGCGGGACTGCTCTAAAACTCGTTGCAGCAATTGGGTGCAAGAAATCGCCTGCTGAAGCTGCTCATTGCGCTGGTGTAGCTGAAGCGTTAGTTGGTCTTGACTGTTTTCTAGGCACTGGTTTTGCTGCTGTAGAGTTGCCTCAACGCGGCGGCGATCGCTCAGATCTTGAAACACCATCACGCCGCCTATAATTTGCCCATCACGATTGCGAATCGGGGAGGCACTGTCTCCGATCGGGCGTTCGGTGCCATCTTTAGCGCGCAGCAGAGAGCCTAGAGGCAAAGTCATCGTGTCACCTCGACACATAGCCGCAAGTAAAGGATTCTCGATCGGCTTTCTCGTGTCTTCATCCACAATGTCTAAAATCTGAGTGATCAAGGCTCCGAGCGCCTGTTCCTGATTCCAACCTGTGAGAATCTCGGCAGTGGGATTCATGAAGGTGATCAGCCCGTCGATGTCAGTCGCGATCGTGGCATCTCCAATGCTGATCAGCGTGGTCGCATACCATTGCTGAGTGTCTTTTAGCGCTTTCTCTAACTGATGTCGCTGTAGAGCAATTTTGATGGTCGCTTGCAGTTCTGCCTCTTGGAAAGGCTTGACGAGATAGCCAAATGGAGAGGTTTCGGTTGCCCGTTGCAGCGTTTGTTCATCAGCGTGGGCCGTTAAATAAACCACGGGCACGTCTAACTGAAAATAGATATTCTTTGCGGCAGCAATTCCATCAATATCTCCTTGCAATCGAATGTCCATCAACACTAAATGCGGTCTAGCTTGAGCCGCAATCTGAATCGCCTCTCTGCCCGTTGTGACAATTTTAATGACTTCGTGCCCTAGCTTCTGCAAAGCTTCCTGCACATGCCACGCGACAACGCTTTCATCCTCAACCACTAATATTTTCGCCATGTTCGCAGATTATTATGTATCGTCTAACCGTTTGATTCCACTATTAGTTAACCCATTTCACTAAGCTTAATGAAATGAGCCGCTAAATTTAGGGAGTGATCAGACTACTTCGGCGCGTGTATTAAATCAGGCTATTAGCGCAAATGAGAGTCAAAAATAACCCGTCGCGATATCAGCCTTACAGAGATTTTCTTCAAGTCATTGAAGAAAATTCGCGAAAGATCAGAGAGCGATCGATCGCTAAACTGCTTAGAGCATTGTAGAGCTATTCACAAGTCACTAAACGTAATTGTGAAGCAAGTTTTATCAGTTTTGTCTAACTCAAAATGCCCTTGCAATTGGTTGACGAGTCCGTGCACGAGTCGCAACCCCATTGACTGAATGGTCTTGAGTTCAAACGTTTCTGGGAGGTTATTTCCGTCGTTTTCAACAGTTAGATAGATTTGACCACTTGATACTTTCTTTAACGTGACTGCGATTTCGCCCGTTGTGCCATCTGAAAAGCCATGTTTAAGGGCATTGGTCATCAGTTCATTGAGCACTAAGCCACAGGGAATTGCTTTATCTAAACTCACTAAAACATTATCATCTACATCCATTTTTAACTGCACCAGATCAGGCTGAATTCGATAGGTATAAAAAAGACTTGTTGTCAGGGTTTGAATATATTCTGAGAAATTAATTCTAGCTAAACTTTGCGATCGATACAAGTTGTCATGAACAAGCGCCATCGCGCTAATTCGACTTTGGCTGTCTTCAAAAATTTGTCGCACTTTCGGGTCTTCAATTCGCTGAGCTTGGAGATAAAGCAAGCTAGAAATAATCTGCAAATTGTTCTTGACGCGATGATGAATTTCTTTGAGGAGCGCTTCTTTCTCTCTCAAAGAGGCTTTAATTTGCGCTTCGGCTTGCTTTTGCTTGGTGATGTCTTCAAGCGTGCCTGTGTGCCCCATCAAATTGCCGTCGTTGGAGACGATCGGAGCCGTTCGCACTCGCACCCACCGCACGGCACCTTCCGGGTTAACCAATCGAAACTCATCGGCGTGGGGTTGCCCGGTTGGGGCTTGGGCACACCATTGAGACACAACACGATCGCGATCTTCAGCATGAATCACCGTCGCAAACTCCTGACCTAGACTTGCTTCTAGAGTGAAGTCGCCTATCTCGTGGCAGCGAGGATTGGTGTAAGTGATTCGCCCATCGACATCGCAGGTAAAAATGCCCACTGGTGAGCAAGCGCTCAGAGCACGCCACTTTTCTTCACTCGCTCTCAAAGTCTGCTCACCCTGCAATGGCATCTCTAACCCGTCAATTTTTTGCAGCCCACTCAACAAATTCTCAAAGAGGTAATTGAGATGCGTTGCTTGTGTGTCGGTCTGCGGCAAGAGGGCGATCGTTTGCTGCAATTGCTGAAATTGAGTTTGAATATCACCGATGTGTTGCGCCAACTCATTCCACTCCATGGGCGGTGTCCCTATTTCTGGAGACTGCTTTCATCCTTCTTAATCTACTGCGATTGCATCTCTTTCACCGTGATGAATAGAGAAAATTAGGGAATGGTTCGATCGAGTGAACCAGCCAAATGATCTTCAGCCGTATGGAAGATCTGTTGATCTATTTAGCCAATACGGAAAGCTCTACAAAGATAGATCGGGCTTCCTTCTAAAGTATTACGCACTCTAAGTAAAATCGTGTTATTCTGTTTGTAGTCAGATATTTAGAGCGCTAAGTAAAAATTCTAACAATCGACTTTTTTAAGAACAAACTTTTTTAACCTTCATTTGCACCCAAGGAACGTCATTCTCATGAAAGGCATTCGCACTGAATCTACCAACGGTCACAAGCCAGTCATTCAAGAAGCCAGCGATTTTTCAAAATTGCCCACGATCGTTTTAGAAAAACCGCCTGTCGAAGAGACTCCGATCGGAGTCGATCGTCCAGTTACTCCTGACACCGCGCCTGCGGCTCCTCGCAAAAAACCGCTCAAAGCAATTTTGGCAGGGGTGGGTGTTGGTGGCGCGATCGTGGCTGGTGGCTTTGGCTATCACTATTGGCAATTCGCCTCAACTCATCAATCGACGGATAATGCGACGGTGACTGGCAATATTCACTCCATCAGCTCGCGGCTTGCGGGCACGGTTGATCAGGTATTAGTCGATGACAACCAAACGGTCAGCGCCGGGCAACCTCTCGTCAAACTCGACCCTCGTGACTATCAAATTAAGCTTCAGCAAGCTCAGACCGATTTAGAAGCGGCTCGTCGAAAAGCAAACACGGCTCAGGTAAACATCGACTTGGCTGCTCAAAATGCTCAAGCTGCTAACACGCAAGCTCAGGGTGGAGTCGGCAGCGCAGTGGCAGCGATCGCCAGCGCTCAAGCTCAAGTTGCCGAAGCTCGATCGGGCATTCCTCAAGCTCAGGCGCAAGTCGCGCAGGTTGATGCTAACCTGCAAAAGGCGCAGACTGATCTGAACCGCTTTCAGGCGCTCTACAACTCTGGGGCGGTGGCGCGTCGTGATCTTGATACTGCTCAACAAGCGTTTGCGGTGGCTCGTGCCCAAAAAGCGGCGGCTAATCAGGGAGTTGCTCAAGCTCAAGCAAAATTGGCTCAAGCTCAACAAGGGGTGGCGACGGCACAAGCTGGGCTGAGTTCTTCGCAAGGCGGTGTGCAAGAAGCTCAGGCTAAAAACGTGCAGACCACAGTGAGCCGCAGCGATTATCAGACGGCGCAAGCGGCGATTAATCAGGCACAAGTTGCGCTTAAGAATGCGGCGCTACAGCTTTCTTACACAAATGTTACGGCTCCGGTTGCGGGTCGCGTGGGTCGTAAAACCGTGCAAGTCGGTCAATCAGTTCAGCCCGGAAACCTATTGATGGCGATCGTCGATAACCAATATTGGGTGACTGCCAATTTTAAAGAGACGCAGTTAGAAAAAATGCGTCCGGGACAGGTTGCCGAAGTCAAGCTAGATGCTTTTCCGAGCAAGACATTTAGCGGTCATCTTGAAAGTCTATCCCCAGCATCGGGTGCCTCGTTTGCGCTGTTGCCGCCTGATAATGCAACGGGCAATTTTACAAAAGTCGTTCAACGAGTTCCGGTGAGAGTGACGTTGGATGCCGATAGCATTCGCGGCTATGAGTCGTTCATTACTCCTGGGATGTCAGCAGAAGTGACAGTGACGGTACAGTAATTCTGTTTAACGTCAGTTCGATGAGTTCTTTCGCTTTGTTCTTCAGCGCTTCAGCCCCCTAAATCCCCCAATTCTGGGGGACTTCAAGCCCAGACTTTAGGTTCAAAGTCCCCCAATTTTGGGGGATTTAGGGGGCAACCCGGATTTGCAACCGCAGCGAAAGGCTCCATCGAATTCACGTCTGTTTAGAAAGGGTGAAGATCTACGAGTCTAGCGATCGTAGATCTTCACCCTTTTTCTTTATTGAATCTCATTCTTCAGAGGGTATTGCTCAGTGAGAAGAACTTGAACACTGAAGTATTGCTAAATGTTACTGAGCTGCGATCGCTATGTCTATCACGGAGAAAATTAGCCCTGTTTTCCGCGCTTTCTCGTCTCGCAACTACCGTTTGTTTTTTGCTGGACAGGGAATTTCTCTGGTCGGCACCTGGATGTCACAAACGGCGGTGATTTGGTTGGTTTATAGCTTGACTAATTCAGCGCTGCTTTTGGGCGTGGTTGGATTTGCCCAGCAGGTGCCTAATTTTTTGCTGAGTCCATTTGCAGGTGTGTTGGTTGATCGCTTGAATCGTCATCGAATTCTGATTGGGACTCAGATTCTGTCAATGATTCAGTCGTTAGCGCTGGCAGCATTGGCGTTTAGCGGTACGATTCAGATCTGGCACATCATTGTTTTGAGTATTTTTCAGGGCTGTGTGAACGCGATCGATATGCCGACCCGCCAAACTTTTGTGATCGAGCTGGTTGAACAACGAGAGAATTTAAGTAACGCGATCGCGCTCAATTCTTCATTGTTTAGTGGTGCCAGATTAATTGGGCCTGCGATCGCGGGTTTGGTAATCGCCGCAGTAGGCACCTCTACTTGCTTTTTAATCGATGGAGTCAGCTACATTGCTGTGATTATCGGACTTTTGGCAATGCGAATCCGACCTCGGCAGATAGCTTCGGTTGGCAAGTCAGACACGGTTTTGCGGAAGCTCAAAGAGGGTCTTGTCTATGCGTTTGGGTTTCCTCCGATTCGCTCAATTCTGCTGCTGATCGGGTTGGTAAGCTTGGTGGGAATGCCCTACACCGTGTTAGCGCCCATTTTTGTCACTAACATTCTTCATGGCGGGCCGCAAACGCTGGGTTTTTTGATGGCATCGTCTGGCTTGGGGGCGTTGGTGTCAGCCGTTTATCTCAGTTCACGCAGCACGATCGTCGGTCTAGGAAAAATCATTGCGATCGCGCCCACGGTGTTTGGAATTGCCCTGATTGTCTTTGCCCTTTCTAAAGTGCTTTGGCTGTCGCTGATCGCGATGTTTATGCTGGGAAGCAGCTTAATTCTCCAGTCCACTTCGAGCAACACGATTTTGCAGACGATCGTTGAAGAAGATAAGCGGGGACGAGTTTTGAGCTTGTATACGATCGCGTTTATCAGCATGGCGACCTTTGGTAATTTGTTTGCCGGAAGTCTTGCCAGTCGCATTGGCGCTCCCAATACACTCGTGATTAGCGGCGTGATTTGCATTGCTGCTTCGATCTATTTTTCTCGGCAGCTTCCGGCGATGCGTCAAATTGTTCTGCCTATTTACGATCGTATGGGTTTATTAACCGAGCGTCACCTTTAATCATGGGAGGTTTTTGTGGCTAGTTCTTCTGCAATGTCTCAGCCAGGCTCCGATCACGTCTCTCTTAAAACCTGGATTGGGGTTTTTGGCACCATTTTGGGAGCCTTTATGGCAGTGCTGGATATTCAAATTACGAATTCCTCACTGAGAGATATTCAAGCCGCATTGGGGGCAACGCTTGAAGAAGGCTCCTGGATTTCGACTTCTTATCTGGTTGCCGAAATCGTGGTGATTCCATTAACAGGTTGGCTGTCTCAAGTCTTCTCAACGCGTCGCTATCTGTTAGTCAATGCAATCCTTTTTGTATTCTTCTCTGTGCTCTGTGCATCAGCGTGGAA
This sequence comes from Phormidesmis priestleyi ULC007, assembly GCF_003003695.1. NCBI lineage: Bacteria > Bacillati > Cyanobacteriota > Cyanophyceae > Leptolyngbyales > Leptolyngbyaceae > Phormidesmis > Phormidesmis priestleyi. The sequence continues at coordinate 131,662 of NZ_PVWG01000004.1, read as the reverse complement.
TCTGCCCTCAATGATTGTGTTTCGCGCATTGCAAGGGTTTACGGGCGGTGTATTGATTCCGATGGCGTTTGTGGTATTGTTAACGACATTGCCTCCGTCTAAACAGTCTACTGGCATGGCGTTGTTTGCAATCACCGCTACATTTGCACCTTCAATTGGCCCCACGTTGGGGGGATGGTTAACCGAAAATTTTAGCTGGCATTTTGTCTTTTATCTAAATATTATTCCAGGTTCGCTGCTAGTTGCTGCCGTTTGGTATGCGATCGATGCGACTCCTATGCAGTTAAATCTGCTCAAACAAGGTGACTGGGGTGGAATTGCGGCAATGGCGATCGGGCTAGGGTCGCTGCAAGTCGTGCTAGAAGAAGGTAGCCGCAAAGATTGGTTTAGCTCAACGCTGATCGCCCAGTTAGCGATCGTGGCATCAATCTTTCTGTCCCTCTTTTTTTGGATCGAGTTGCGGCGCAAAAAACCGTTTATTAACCTGCGATTGCTCAAAGAACGCAACTTTGGTTTAGCCAGTGTGATCAACGTGTCGTTAGGGTTGGGACTCTATGGCTCAGTTTATATTCTGCCGCTCTATTTGGGTCAAATTCAAGACTACAGCGCCATGCAGATCGGCGAAGTTCTGATGTGGGTTGGCTTTCCGCAACTGCTGATCATTCCCTTTGTGCCCAAATTAATGCAGCGCATGGATGTGCGAATCTTGATCGGCATTGGGATCGGTTTATTTGCAGCTAGTTGCTTTATGAACTCTGAGTTAACCAATCAATCAGGAATCGATCAATTGCGCTGGTCACAGTTAGTGAGGGCGGCTGGGCAACCGTTGATCATGGTGCCAATTTCTACGATCGCCACCGCAGGCTTGCCCCCTTCTCAAGCCGGATCGGCATCGGGTTTATTTAACATGATGCGAAATCTGGGTGGCTCGTTTGGCATCGCGATAATCGCCACACTGCTCACGACTCGACAACAGTTTCACTCCAATCGGCTGGGCGAAGCGGTTTCTCTCTACAATCCTGCGACTCAAGAAGCGATTAATCGCTACACACAGTTTTTTGTCAGTCGGGGATCTGACTTGGCAACGGCGCACAATCAGGCGATCGCCGCGATTAGCAACACTGTTCATCGAGAGTCTTATGTGATGGCATTTAATGACTGCTTTTTTTTCATCGCTTGTGCGCTGCTGATCAGTGGCATTGCCGTTCCGTTTCTCAAAAAAGTTAAGGCAACTGGCGGGGCACCCGTGCATTAAATCAAGCGGATATGCATCGTCAGGATTGATCTGGGTACTTTATCTAAAGCATTCAAGCCCAAATCTTTACTGACGGGAAACCCGATCGACGCTCTATGATCCAGACTGAACACGCCACTGCTGAAAGCCTCTTTCAAGAAGGATTAAACTTTAGCCAGGTTGGAGATTACGAGTCGGCGATCGACTACTTTAACCAAGCGATTTCTCGTAAACCAGACTTCTATGATGCTCTCAGCGAAAAGGGCAGCGTTTTAATCAGTTTGGGTCAGCACGAAGCCGCCGTCTCCTGCTTTGAACGGGCGATCGTCTATCATCCCAACTCCCCAGATCTTCACTACAGTAGGGGATGGGCAGCCTATGTTGCTAAAGATTTTGAGACAGCGATCGCCAGCTTTAATCAACTCTTAACTCTGCAATCCGATTATCCTCACGCTCACTATAGTCAAGGCTTAACGCTGTTTGCACTCAAGCGCTATGAAGACGCAATTTCTCACTTTAGCAAAGCGTTAGAGCAAACGCCCAAGTTTTCTGATGCCTGGTGTATGCAGGGCGTGACGCTCTATGTCACTCATCGCTATGAAGGGGCGGTGACGCACTTTAATCGATCGTTAGAACTGCGTCCCGATTACCAAGATGCGCTGATCAATCGAGGACATGCGCTGCTGTGTTTAGCAGATTATGAAGCTGCCATCTCTAGCTATGAAAAAGCGTTATCAGTCGATGCAGAAGATGCCGATGTCTGGTTTTATCGCGGACTTGCGTTTAAACAGCTCAATCGTCACGAAGCTGCGATCGAGAGTTACCAAAAAGTCTTAGCGTTGCAGCCCGATCACGCCGCCACCTGGTATAGTCAAGCGTGTTCTTGCATGAAGCTCGGCGACCATGAGGACGCGATCGCTCAGTTTGATCAGGCTGTGCAGCTAAATCCCAATTATTACGAAGCCTGGTATAACCGGGGCGTTGCGCTCAAAACAGTGGGACGGCTTGAAGACGCGATCGCCAGCTACGATCGGGCTTTAGCCCTCAAACCGAGCGACTTTCGCGCCTGGAATAATCGTGGCAGCATTTTGGTCAGCCTCAAACGATTTGCAGAAGCCGTTGACAGCTATGACAAAGTTTTAGCGCTAAAACCAGACGACGCGATCGCCCTCCAAAATCGCACGGTGGCAATGAGAAATACAAATTAGGCGGAAAAATTTTGCCTATCTACCGGATTCAGGATTCTGTGCGATTGTCCATCCAGAACCGCAGACAAGAATTCTGGACAAATTGAGCTGTTCGATTTGCTTCTCGAATTGCTGGTTTCGCCCTTAAGTTTTGCCCACTATCAACCTACTTAGGATCGTGGATTAAATAACCTGTAAAAGTCCTCTGATTTGTCATCGCCGAGGCTTTTGCCCCCTAAATCCCCCACGAGTGAGGGACTTTGAAACCAGAGTCTTAGCTCAAAGTCCCCCAGAATGGGGGATTTAGGGGGCTGAAGCCGACCCAAACGCAGCGACAAAGATTGGTGTACACCGTAGCTCCTTAGGGAGAGGGCTAGAAGTTACACCTTAATAAATCCACGTTCCTTACGCTTGACTCACTAACCTAACTAATGCGATCGCAAAACCGTTTAAGTCAAACACTCCAGTGAGTCAGATTGCGAGATAAAAGACGACTGCAACCCTTCCTATAAGTTTCTTACTTGTTTGTCTTATCATGTGAGGCGATGCAGCTTTGCTGCCTCAAATCCAGTCCTCATCTCTCTGATCCATGCAACAAAGCACTGTTGAGATTAAACAAGCTATAGAATCTTTGCCTTTCGGGTTTATAGGTCTTATGTCTAAAGCGGCACGTCGTAATCGTTTAATACTGCGCCTCTTTTTAATTCTTTGCTGTACTGGGTTGGTGATGGTGCCGATCGCGCTGAAACCCAAACCCGCTCTCAGCGCTGAGAAACTATATATCATTTACGGGCCATTGAAACTCTCGCTGTCGGTTAATTCTCTGCAAACCTTTGCTGAAACTGGCAAAGTGGACAGTGAACTAAGATTTTATGCTCGGTTTGTTGGGGCTAAGGGAATGGTTCAGTTGCGTAAACTGTTGCAACTCCACGGCGATCTGTCGTTGACAACCACTTCTCAATTGACTTATGCTCCGATTTCAGAAGATTTTCTGCAACGCTTGGGGCAACTGGTAAAAACGGAGGCAGGGGTTAACGGATTTCACGCCATTCGGGCTGCCTGGATTTTGTCTGCTCACAAATCTCAGAGTTATACCCTCATCGATCTCTTGCGGAACTATCCAACAAAAAGAGTTCTAATTAATTTTACCGATCTTCAAACAGTCCAGCAGATTTTGCTCACGCTTGTGGATTATAAAAAGGCAGCGACGACCGCGATCGCCCAAGCAGCGCAAGCCGAAGCAGCAACTGAGCCGAAACTAGCGGCTTCGCAATTACCCGATCCCCGAAAACCGGGGCCGTTTCAGGTTAGTCGGCGCACCTTACAGCTAGAGCGTCCCGTGCGATCGCTTGAGGGGAATCGGGTGAATCGTCGGTTCAAAGTTGAGCTATACATCCCTGAAGGCACGTCTCAACCTGCGCCCATTGTTGCCATCTCTCATGGAATGGGTTCCACGCCCACTGGGTTTAGCTATTTAGGTGAACATTTAGCCTCTTACGGATTTGTGGTTGCGATACCGGAACATGTGGGCAGTGGGAAAGCTATCAAAAAGGCGTTACTTGCAGGTTTAATCAACACCAATGTTGACCCGGCTGATTTTGTTGAACGCCCTTTAGACATTAAACAAACGCTGGATGAGTTGGAACAATTAACTCAATCAGACCCGACGCTAAAAGGGCGTTTCAACCTACAAAATGTTGGCGTAATTGGACACTCTTTCGGTGGCTATACCGCTTTAGCCCTAGCAGGCGCACGGCTTAATATGGCGCGGGTAGTTCAGGACTGCGCGATCAACAAACCCCGCATCAATCTTTCAATCTATTTGCAATGCCTAAGTTCGCAACTTCCTGCAACTGAGAGCAATCTTAGCGATCCTCGTATCAAAGCGGTCATTTCGATCAATCCTCTCACTAGCATTGTGTTTGGGCCAGAAGAAATGAGCAGAATTCAAGTTCCCACGATGCTAGTCAGCGCCAGCCACGATTTTTTGACAGGTGCGGTATCTGAACAAATTCACCCATTTCTATGGTTGAAAACTCAGAAAAAATACCTGGTATCAATGGTTCCAGCAGGTCACACAGCGGCAGACCAGGGGGAGAGAGGTAAGCAAAATCAGCCACTAACTCAACGAGATATTCTGTTTGCTGGCCCTGATCCAGCCTTAACGCGAGACTATATCCGGGCACTAAGTTTAGCGTTTATGCAAACATACGTCGCTCAACATCCTGAGTATCAAACCTATTTGTCTGCCTCATATGCACAGGCAATCAGCCAAAAACCAATTCAGGTTGATCTAGTACGATCGTTGACTCCTGCCCAACTCGAACAAGCTTATGGATCTCCACCCCCTGTTCCATTCTTCCCTGCCCCAGTAACGGGTTTAGTAGTCAACAAGTAATCATGAATGACCCTCACACCCAACCCTCTCCTGAAGGATGGCTAGAAATCTTATTCTCTCTCCTCTGGGAGAGGGCTAGGGTGAGGGCAAGTTCATTAGTTTATAGCCAGATTCATTAACGCTTGGCAAACCGATGCAGCCAAATATAATCTTCGCCTTCAGGAGAACATTTACTCTGGATCAGGGTGTTGGAATAGTGGAGATTCTCACCAGAAAGGTCGGTGCGATAGCCAGAAGATGTCCATTCGCCGTAGGGATCATTGACAAAAAAACCATACGGGTCATAGCCGCGCACCACAATGATGTGACCAAAACTAGTGAAATTTCCGTGAATGATGCAAGGACGACCTTCGGCGATCGCCTTACGAATGTCAAACAAACTGCCTCGGTAGGTAAAGTCATCGATTAAGCCATAATCATACGCCGTCTGGGATAAGTCTTCGGGGTTGCCACGCACCAACCCCCGATCTTCCATGTGGGCATAGATTTCATCTTCCAGTTGCCCCACACCCGTTGAGCCTTTGATTTGAAAATACGCGATCACCATGGCCAAAGAGGTGACGTTGCAGGCTCCAGTCGGGTTGAGAGCATTGTCAAGCTGGCTTTTGTGCGGCACGTTAAGCTGCTTTGTGCGAGGTAGCCCACCCGACGGAGGTGGCGGTTGATCGATCGCAATAGTCTGGGGTTGCTGATTGATAAACTGCATGTGGGGCGCATAGACATACCAAGTGTTCCGAGGTGGATCACCCAAAGAGCCAGACGCTAACGTGATTTTGAAATGGTTATTGTTGGCGGTTGCCCACGACTGGAGATTAAACACCTGCCCAGCGGCAACGGCCACTTTATACGGGGCTGTAACCTGTGAAGAATCGGCGGTAGACTGCTTGAAAATCGTGTTTTGAGTCACTTTTAGGCTGGCAGGCTTAATCAGTTGAATGTCTGGGATGTGAGCATACCAGGTGTTGCGCGGTGGATTGCCCAGAAAATCTTTCAGCAGTGCAATGCTGATGTGGTTTTGGTCAACTAGTTTCCAGGAGTGCACGTCAAAGCTTTTACCAGCGGCGATCGCAACTTTATCCTCGTCGGGAATTTGGGATGACTGTTCGGTTGTCTGCTTGAAAATGGTGCTTTGAGTCACTTTTAGCTGGATTGCCATCAACACTCTCCTAGTAAGTAGACAGACTTGATCAAATGTAAGATGATGCGAACTGCCCTCACCCTAAATCCCGCTTCCCTGGGGAGAGGGACTTTGAATCTTGCTCCCTTCTCCTGGGGGAGAAGAGTTGGCGAGAGCTTTGCGAGGAGGGTCTTCTAGGCAATTTGAGCAGCTTTTTCATCCTTAAGAGCCTTGTACTAAAAGTCCTATTTACGTTTTATTTGGTATACGCAGATCAGCAACCTAGAGGAAAAAACTCAGTTGCTAATTTTTGGTAGTGATAGGCTTTATTCTATGACTTCTAACCCCCCCTCTCAGCAACCGTTCTCTAATTCTGGAGACGCGCAAGCACAAGCGTCACAAGAACCGTTTGACTTGATGCAGCAAAGCGCGATCGAAGCGTCCTTTCCGATCGTCGGGGTTGCCGCATCTGCGGGAGGTTTGGAAGCTTTTACGCAGCTACTCAGCCATCTGCCCACTGATACGGGCATGGCGTTTGTGCTGATTCAGCATTTAGCGCCGGATCATGAGAGTTTATTAAGAGAGATCCTCAGCAGAGCGACGCAACTGCCAGTGCACCAGGTGGAAAACGACATGAAGGTGGAGCCAAACCAGGTCTATGTGATTCCGCCCAACACCAAGATGATTTTGTCTCAAGGGATGCTGCAACTGTCGCCTCGCGAGAAGGTGTTTGGCAAATATATGCCAGGAGATGCCTTTTTTGCTTCGTTGGCAGCCGATCGCGGGCATAAAGCGATCGCTGTCGTTTTATCAGGGTCAGATGGAGACGGTTCTCTGGGGCTGAAGGCGATCAAGGCAGCCGGGGGCGTAACGTTTGCCCAGTGTGAAAGCACCGCAAGATTCGACAGTATGCCTAACACCGCCGTTGCCACCGGGAATGTCGATTTTGTGTTGCCGCCCGAAAAGATTGCCGAAGAACTAGTGAATCTTAGTCGCAATCCCATGCTGGAGCGTCCACTGCCGCTAATCTCGACTGAGGAGTCGCCCCAACCAGGAGATGCCCTGGCGACGATTTTTGCGCTGCTACGATCGACCACAGGGGTTGATTTTAGCCACTATAAGCCCAACACGCTCGATCGTCGGATTCATCGACGAATGCTGTTATGTAAACTGGAACAGCCAGAGGACTATGCCGCATATCTGCAAGCAAATCCGGCTGAGATCACAGCCCTGTCTGAAGAAATCTTGATCCACGTCACCAGCTTTTTTCGCGATCCCGAAGCCTTTGAGTTGCTAAAAACGCAAGTCTTCCCCACGATCGTGCGAAATAAGTCGGCAGATTCTCCAATTCGGATTTGGGTCGCAGGCTGTTCGACGGGCGAGGAGGTCTATTCGATCGCCATTTGCCTGCTAGAGTTTTTGGCAGATCACGCCACTCAGCCGCCGATCCAGATTTTTGCGACCGATATCAGCGAGTCAGCGATCAACAAAGCGCGATCGGGCATTTATCAAGAAAATCAAATGGTGGAGGTTTCACCAGAGCGCCGCCGATTCTTTCATGCCCTTGAACACGGTGGCTGCCAAATCACCAAGGCAGTGCGAGAACTCTGCGTGTTTGCCCGTCAAAACTTGGGCAGCGATCCGCCGTTTTCTAATCTCGATCTAATTAGCTGCCGCAATGTCCTGATTTATTTGAGCGACTCGCTGCAAAAGCGGATCATGCCGATCTTCCATTACAGCCTTAACTCGACTGGCTTTTTGCTGCTCGGCACGTCAGAAAGCACGGGTCAATCTTCAGAATTGTTTACTTTAGTCGAGAGAAAGAGCAGAATTTATGCCAAGAAGCTAACCGCGACGCGTTCCACCTTTTCATTTACCCCCAGCCGCTATCCGATCGCTAGGGTGAGAGAGAGTCAGCCGATACAGGCTCCGACCGAAGGGTTTGATTTGCAGAAAAAGGTTGATCAACTGATCGCTAATCGCTACGCGCCGATCGGGGTCGTGATTGACAACCAGATGCAGGTGCTGCAACTGCGGGGAGACATCGATCGCTACCTAAAACTGGTTTCTGGAATCGCCAACTTCAACCTATTCAACCTAGTGCGTGATGGCTTGCTGGTCGAGCTACGTGCCGCCATTTATCAAGCGCAACGGCAAGAGATGCCAGTGATCAAGAACGGACTTCACCTAAAAGAGGGCGAGCAATCCAGAATGGTCAATCTTCAGGTGATTCCCTTTAAAGTTCCGACTGCTGAAGAATACCGCTTTTTAGTGCTGTTTGAAGACGCTCTACTAGCCAGTAGCCTTAGTCCTGTCGATCTAGAAAGCCAGCAGGGAGATTTAGAGCAGGAGAATGCGCGGCTGCGGCAGGAACTCGCCGCCGCAACTCAAGAACAATTAGCAACTCAGGAGTATTTGCAGGCAGTCATTCAAGAGCAGGAGTATGTGACTCAAGACCTCAAAGTTGCCAATGAAGAAATTTTGTCGAGCAATGAAGAACTGCAAAGCACGAACGAGGAGTTAGAAACTGCCAAAGAAGAAATTCAGGCAACCAACGAAGAACTTAACACCACTAACGAAGAACTTCGCAGCCGCAATTCAGAATTGCACCAGGTCAACAATGATCTGACCAATTTGCTTGCCAGCATTAACATCCCGATTTTGATGTTGACCCACGACTTACGAATTCGACGGTTTACGCCGATGGCGCAGCGGTTATTCAACTTCATTCCCACCGATGCTGGGCGACCCCTCAGCGATATCAGAGCCAATCTCAATGTTCCCGACCTAGAGCCATTGATGTTGGAGGTGCTAGAAACGCTCAACGTCAAGGAGCTAGACGTGCAGACTCAAGGCGGACATTGGTATACGCTCCGCATTCGCCCTTATCGCACCGCTCAAAACCAGATTGATGGCGTAGTGTTGGTGTTGCTCGATATTGATGCCCTCAAGCGCAGTGCGGCCACGCTAAAAGAAGCTCGGAACTATGCAGAAGCGATCGTAGAAACCGTGCAAGTTCCGCTACTCGTGCTGGAGTCTGACTTCCGGGTGAACCAAGCCAATCGATCGTTCTACGAAACGTTTGAGGTTGAGCCGAACGAAACCGCGCGATCGCTGATTTTCGATCTGGGCAACGGGCAGTGGAACCGACCCAGACTGCGATCGCTCCTAGAAGATATTTTTGCCAACAATACGATCTTGCAAAACTTCGAGGTCGAGCATAATTTTGAGCGAATTGGGCAGAAAACTATGCTGCTGAACGCGTTAAAGATGATTGAAGCCGGGGATACTCAACGGATCTTGCTGGCGATCGAAGACATCACCGATCGCAAGCAGTTTGAGATTGAGCGATCGCATCTGCTAACCCAAGAACAACTAGCCCGTCAAGAGGCGGAGGCTGCCAATCGCGCGAAAGACGAATTTTTATCCAACCTCTCGCATGAACTTCGCAACCCATTGAATGCGATGCTGGGCTGGGCGCAAATCCTCCGCACCCACAAGCTAGGCGAGGCAGCCGTCACCCGTGCCCTAGAAACGATCGAGCGGAGTGCTAGGGCACAATCTCAACTGATCGAAGACATGCTGGATATTTCACGAATCACCAGCGGCAAGCTGCACCTCAACTCGCATCGGGTTGATCTAGTTTTGGTCGTGAATGCCGCGATCTCGTCTATCCAACTCTCTGCCGAAGCGAAATCGATTCAAATCGTTTCGCAGCTAACTTCTGCAATGATCGTGGGCGATGTCGATCGATTACAGCAAGTGCTGTGGAATCTCCTTTCTAACGCCGTTAAATTTACGCCCACTGACGGACAAGTGGAAATCACATTAGAACCAGTGCAAACTCATGCCGAAATTCGAGTCAGTGATACTGGGCAAGGCATTCGAGCAGAGATATTGCCCTACGTGTTCGATCGCTTTCGTCAAGGCGATTCCAGCACGACTAAAGGTAAGCAGGGTTTGGGTTTAGGGTTGTCGATCGTCCGGCATATTGTGGAACTCCACGGCGGCACGGTGCAAGCAGAAAGCCCCGGCGAAGGGCAAGGAACCACGGTGATTGTGAGGCTGCCCCTGCGATCGATGCTGCCAGAGACACTGCCAAGTCAGCTAGAACCTACCGCGGAGGAATTGAATATCGTGAGCCAGACGGTGCCCTCTCTAGCAGGCTTATCGATTTTGGCGGTCGATGACGATGTAGATAGCCTCGACCTGATGAAATATATGTTGGAAGAAGAGGGGGCAGAAGTCACTGTGGTTACTTCGGTTAGGGAGGCGATCGCGGCTCTGACTGAAGCTCCTGGCAGATATGATGTGCTCTTAGCCGATATCGGGATGCCAGAAGAAGACGGGTTTTCTCTGATTCGTCAAGTGAGGCGGCTGGGTGCGGAAGCTGGGGGACAGATTCCGGCTGCGGCAATCACTGCCTATGTCAGCGATCGAGAGCAGCAAATGGCGATCGACGCTGGGTTTCAGACTCATATTGGAAAACCAATCGATTTAGCTCAACTGGTGTTGGCGATCGTGGATTTAACCCAATAGTTCACAGATGCCTCTAAAGGCGGACGGTAAAAGCAAAGTCTGCAAATATTATGAAAGGTAACAAGTCATTAAGGAATGTTACCAATGCAGACTAACAAAACGACTGACCTACCTTCTACTGCTAAAGAATATAATGGTGTCGATCGTAACGCTTTCCTTTTTGGTTTCAACCCTCAAGCCGAATTGTGGAACGGTCGTTTAGCCATGATCGGCTTTGTTGCTTACCTGTTATGGGACTTGTCAGGAGTTAGCGTTCTACGGGATCTTCTACACTTAGTTAACTAACATTAGAATTTTTTCATTGTCAGAAACAACGAAATTTTGTTCAAATAGTAAGCTCCTTTCCAACAATCTTTGGGAAGGGGCTTTTGTTGATTGCAGTCTTGCAAGACCGATCGATTTAGTTTAATTAACGTCAGTTCGGTGGGGGGTCGCTGCGTTGTCAGCGACTTCTGCCCCCTAAATCCCCCATTCTGGGGGACTTTGAACCGGAAATTTTGGCTTGAAGTCCCCCAATTTGGGGGACTTAGGGGGCGCGATGGACTCGTAACGAAGTCGTCGAGTTCACGTTCAAATAGAGTAAGAGGGTACGACATGTCGCCCCTACACCGTGCCTTCTTTGTAGGGGCATGGCACTCAATCAGATTGGTGTCAGACAGCAACTTCTCGCGAGGCAGTAACTTGGCTTGGAGATTGGACTTTGCCTAACAGATCGTGTAGTGTTGTGCCTTCAATCACTTCGGTTTCGAGCAGTTGAGACGCGATCGTTTCCAGCAATTCTTGATTTTGCCGCAGAATAGCGAGCGCATGTTCATGTGCTGTATCTACAATCTCTTTGACTTCGATATCGATCGCCTTTGCCGTGTCTTCGCTCACCATTCGTCTAGGGTTGGGCGCACTATCACCCAAAAACATTGCTTGTTGTCCTTGCTGATAGGCTAATGGGCCCAACACTTTACTCATGCCGTAAGTTGTCACCATTCGCTCGGCTAAGTCGGTTGCGCGTTGCAAATCGTTAGAAGCGCCCGTCGTGATGCTGCCAAAAATCACTTCTTCAGCCGATCGTCCCCCTAACAGCGTCGCAATCTGACCCCGCAATTCAGTTTCATTCAACAAGAAGCGATCTTCAGTGGGCAGTTGTAACGTGTAGCCTAGCGCTGCCATGCCTCGTGGCACGATCGAGATCTTTTCGACTCGACCACTTCCCGGCATTAATGCTCCAACTAAAGCATGACCAACTTCGTGATAGGCTACTATCTTTTTCTCGGTTTCGTTGAGCACGCGACTCTTCTTCTCAAGCCCAGCAACTACTCGCTCGATCGCTTCGGCAAAGTCTTCTTGAGCCACGGTCTGACGCTGATTTCGAGCCGCTAAAAGTGCAGCTTCGTTCACCAAGTTGGCAAGATCGGCTCCGGCAAAACCGGGTGTGCGAGTTGCGATCGCCCTGAGATCGACATCGGGGCCCAACTTCACTTTTTGAGCATGAATCTTGAGAATGGCATCACGACCCGCCAGATCAGGACGATCGACCAACACTTGACGATCAAACCGACCGGGACGCAAGAGCGCTGGGTCTAAAACTTCAGGACGGTTTGTTGCAGCTAAGACAATCACAGTGGCATCAGTTGCCGCAAATCCATCCATTTCTGTGAGCAGTTGATTGAGCGTTTGTTCTCGCTCATCATTCCCGCCATACATGCCGTTGCTGCTGCGAGATCTGCCGATCGCATCGAGTTCATCAATAAACACAATACAAGGAGCCTGCTTTTTCGCCTGCTCAAACAGATCGCGAACTCGTGAAGAACCCACACCCACAAACAGTTCTACAAATTCAGAACCCGAAATACTGAAGAATGGCACACCCGCTTCTCCCGCAACGGCCTTTGCTAAGAGCGTTTTTCCGGTTCCGGGCGGGCCGACTAACAATACGCCTTTGGGAATCCGAGCGCCGATCGCAATATAGCGTGCCGGAGTTTTAAGAAAATCAACAATCTCAACTAACTCGGTTTTCGCTTCTTCTACGCCTGCAACATCCGCAAACGTAATTTTTTCAGATTCACCTTCGACGTAGACTTTGGCTTTGCTTTTGCCGATCGACAGTGCGCCCTGTGGCCCACCTGCGCTCCGTGCTAGAAAGAACTGCCAAATCGCTACAAAAATCAGTGGTGGAATCACCCAACCGAGCAGACTCGTAAACCAGCCATTTCTAGAAGGTGGCGTTGCCGCAAACTCAACGCCTTTTTGTTCTAAAAGTTTGGGTAACTCTAAGTCAAAGATGGGAGTCGTTGTAAACACTTGCCCAGGAGTATCATTCTCCGTTTTCAGTTGATACTGAATCTGATTTTGACCGATCGCAGCTTGGTTGACTTCTCCTTCTTGCACTTGGTGAATGAACAGACTGTAGGGCACAGCCGGAACCTGAGCGCCAAACAAATTTGGCAAAAACAAGTTCACGAGGAGGAATACGCCCGATACGGCTAGTAGGATATTCGCGATTAAGCGAGGACGAGACGGGGTTGGTTTTTCTTTAATTGCCATAAGTGTCACGAATACTTCTGGCTTAACGTTAGAGTTTTGTAGCTTGAATTACAAGTTGACTAAAGGAAGGACTCGATCGTCCCTATAGAACAAGTAGATATCGAACTGATCACGCGATGTGCGACTAAGAACCCTCACCCCAAACCCCTCTCCCGCAGGAGAGGGGCTTTGAAGCGATTTCTAGTTCCCTCTCCTGCGGGAGAGGGCTAGGGTGAGGGCTGCTTTTGAGCGGTTTTAGGAAAGTCTCACATCGTCTACTCGTCATCTAAATCGTTTGATAAACTGACTCTAGACACTGGGCAGTAGAGCGGCGCGGAATCTTTTGAATGTTTTCTTTGATGGTGTCGAGATCAGTGTAGCGATCGGCAACGTTAATCAAACTGTCGCTGGTCATCGATCGCAAACTGACCACTTCAATCCGCACCCCTTGGTAACTCATGGCATTGACTGCATAAGTCAGATCGCCATCGCCACTCAATAACACGGCAGTATCGTAAGATTTAACCAACGACATCATATCGACCGCAATTTCAATGTCTAAGTTGGCTTTTGTGGAGCCATTGGGGAGGTGTACTAAATCTTTAGAGATGACGCGATAGCCATTGCGGCTCATCCACAGCAGAAAGCCCTGCTGCTTTTCGTTGCTGCGATCGACTCCAGTGTAAAAGAAGGAGCGCAGTAGACGAGAGTCTGCCGTTAAATAACGAAGTAGCTTAGTGTAATCAATTTCAATTTCTAGGTGCAGCGCGGCGTAGAACAGGTTAGATCCATCAATAAAAATGGCAACCCGACCGCGGTTTTCAAGACATTGCCTTGGTGAAAATATACTCTCAGATTCGTTGATGTAGTGCGACACAATTTGTATCCCTTACTTTGTTGTGAAAAGTGAATGTTTAATATCAATCTGATTTGTGAGTGTGACAGATCTGTATGAGGGCATGGCATACCTTGCCCCGTCGGATGGCATGCCATAGCCCCAGAGACGATCGCTTATGCTGGCATCAGCACAGTGTCAATGATGTGAATAACGCCATTATCAGCCGCAACATCGGCTGTTGTGACAGTCGAAGAATTGATTTTGACTCCATTAGTCGCGTCAATTTTCACCTCTGAACCTTCCACCGTTTTTGCTGATTTCAGCTTCACCACATCGGCCGCCATCACTTTGCCAGAGACAACGTGATAGGTCAAAATTTTCTTGAGCTTAGGGATGTCCTTGAGCAACCCGTCTACGGTGCCTGCTGGTAGTTTTGCGAACGCTTCATCACTGGGCGCAAACACAGTGAATGGGCCCGTGCCTTTAAGCGTCTCGACTAAGCCAGCCGCCTTCACCGCAGCCACTAGGGTATTGAAAGAACCCGCTTTAACAGCAGTATCAACAATGTCAGCCATCTTGTTTAGTCCCGTTTTAGAATGTCTGTGAACAACAAATAGCTTTACACCCTGCTGTTGAAGATCAGGTCTTAGTTAATGTCATAGTTGCTCGATCGTTGTATAAGTTGAGCTAAACCATTCAAAAGACATAGATGATGGGGTTGGGCTGCTTTCATTCATTTAGAAAAGGAATTTATGCCTGGACACGACATTATTGTGATTGGAACTTCGGCAGGTGGACTTAAAGCACTAGGCGCGATCGTGGGGGCGCTGCCTGCTGATATCGATGCTGTGCTTTTTATTGTTCAGCATCTCGCAGCCGATAAGCCCAGCCTTCTTCCTAAAATTCTTGCAGACGTGAGCGCTCTCCCGGCATCTCACCCGGCAGATGGAGAGTCAATTCAAAAAGGGCGAATCTATGTTGCGCCGCCCGATTATCACCTGTTGGTCAATCAAGGCGCGATGCGCGTAGTGCGCGGGCCTCAAGAAAACCGATTTCGACCCGCGATCGATGCGTTATTTCGTTCTGCCGCCCGTGCTTATGGTTCAAGAGTGGTGGGTGTAGTGCTGACTGGCTATCTAGATGATGGCACTGTGGGGCTACAGGCGGTCAAGAAACGGGGCGGAGTGGCGATCGTCCAAGACCCAAACGAGGCAGAATATCCCAGCATGGTCAAGAGTGCTTTGCGATATGTGAAGGTCGATCACTGCCTGCCGCTTGCAGAAATTCCAGACAGGCTAGTGCAGTTGTCGCAACTCGTCGCCGAGGAGGAACCCGCCGTGACTGAAGAAATTGAAGTCGAATCTAAGATTGCTGAGCAGGAGATGAATACCCAGGAGTTTCTAAAGAATGTAGAAGCGATCGGGACTCGGACGACTTACACCTGCCCTGAATGCAACGGCAGCATCTGGCAAATTGGCACAGAAGAGCCGTTGCGGTTTCGCTGTCACATCGGGCACTCTTTCACGGCTAATGTGTTTCTGTCAGAGCAAACTCAGAATATTGAAAATGCTTTGTGGTCGGCTGTTCGGGCCATGGAGGAGAAAGTCACGTTCTCGCGTCAAATGTCTGAGCGAATGAAAACCTACAATTTACAGAACGCGGCAACAAAATACGAAGATCACGCCAAAAGCCTGGATGATGAAGTGACACTCATTCGAGGCATCATTCTCGACGGCTTTGCTACAAAACGAACCATTGCTGAAGCAGAGGAAGAACCTTCTGAGTAAATTGACAAGTGGAACGGTCAGCTTTGCTGATGATTGTCAGGTCAGGTTGTGACTGATAGACAGGTGAAAGAACAAAAGGTGCGATCGAGCAGGTTGACACGACGGCTTGTAGCGTCGGCGCGATCGATCGCGATCGTCGGGGTCTACACGCTCAGTTGGCTGGCATTAGACCGAGCATCTCTGATCTTTGAAACCGCTCCAGAAGTTTCGTTGTTTTACCCACCGCCTGCGCTCAACTTTGTTCTGCTACAGGTGTTTGGCTTGCGCTATCTGCCAGCACTTTTTCTCACTTCGCTGATTGATGTTTGGTTTGTTCCCCCCATTAACATTCCTTGGTTTTATGGACTGATCTACGCGCTACTCACCGCTGGAGTTTATGGCGGCGCGAATGTTTTTCTCAGCCGTTGTCTACGAATTGATCCTAGCCTCAATCGGTTCCGAGATGTGCTGCGGTTTGTGCTCATCGCCACGCTGATTACACCGCTGGTGCTGGCTGTGCTGGCGGTGGCTAACCTGGCGATCGCAGGGACAGTTTCCTGGTCAGATTGGAAAATCTATACGCTGCATTTTTGGATCGGAGACAGCATTGGCATTGCATCTCTAGCCCCGTTTCTCTTGGTTTGCGTGGTGCCCTGGCTGCGATCAGTGATTTCACAGCGGCGATTTCGATTGCCTGATCTGACGCTACGGGTGTGGCTAGAACGAACCGCAGAAGCCAGCGCCCTGTTGCTGGGAATTTGGGTGGGGTTTGGGATACGCATCAATGGCAACCCCAGTTTTGCTTATGTTAGTTTTTTGCCCATGCTCTGGCTGACGGTGCGTTATGGGCTGCCCGCCGCCACGATCAGCATTTTGATGATCAATTCGGGGTTTGGTTATATAGAGTCTTTGCAATCACAAGCCCCTCAGCTAGGCTTCGATCTCGCAAAAGTCCAGTTCTATATGCTGACCATCTCCCAGACGGCTCTGCTGCTAGGCGCAATCATCACCAGACGGATGCAAGTTTATCACTGCATTCAACAAAAGGCGCGGCAGGAAGAATTACTCCATCACATCAGTCGATCGCTCAATTCTCAGCTTGAGCCAGACCGAGTGCTGCAAGAAATTGTGCGGCTGACCGGAGAAAACTTAAAGGTCGATCGAGCCGTGATTTGGCAGATTGGAGCAGAAAAGGTCGAAGTGGTTGAAGAGTGGCGAGTCACCCCGCAAGTTTGCTCCATGCTAGGAGGGAGCTTACCGTTATCAGAGTGGTTCGATCGCACTGACCCCGATGCCGATGTCTGGCAGCACGAGCCATTTCAGGCATTCAACTATGCCGATTGTTTTCGCTCCCAAACTCGGAGTGACTTGATCAAGCAATCGCAGACTCTTTCGATCGTTCGGGTGCCCATCCTGATCCACAACAAGTTCTATGGCACTCTGTCTCTACACACTACAACCGTTCACCGCACCTTTAGTCCCGATGAAATTCGCTTGCTAGAACAAATTTCTGAAAATGCAGCGATCGCGCTCCACAATGCTCACAGCTATCAAAACCTTGAGCAACTTGTCCACAAACGGACTCAAGCCTTTGAAGAGCAGCAGTTGATTGCAGAAGCTGCCAATTGTGCCAAGAGTGAGTTTTTGGCCAACATGAGTCACGAACTGAGAACGCCGTTGACCAGCATTCTGGGGTTTTCTAGCGTTTTGCTGAAACAGCTATTTGGTTCGCTGACCGACAAACAGCGACAATATCTCGAAACGATTTCTGCCTCTGGTCATCATCTGTTGAGTCTGATCAACGAGATTTTAGATCTCGCGAGAATTGAAGCAGGGCGAGAAGAACTAGAGCTAGAAACGATCTCAGTCACAGAAGTGTGTCAGTCTTGCTCAGACTTGATGCAAGAGCGGGCAGCCGATCGAGGTCTAGAACTCATCCTCATCCTTGGTTTAGATGTGACAACCTGCATTGCCGATAAACGCCGCTTGAAACAAATTTTGGTCAATCTGTTGTCAAACGCCATCAAATTTACTGAGTCGGGTTCGGTGACGCTGCGAGTCAGCCAATCTGGTGACGACATTGAGTTTGCCGTGAGCGACACTGGCATCGGCATTTCCCCATCAGACCAAGCGCTGCTGTTTCAACCCTTTCAGCAGATTGACAGCAAGCTCGATCGCAACTACGAGGGCACCGGATTGGGACTGGCGCTCTCTCAAAAACTGGCACAACTCCACGGCGGTGAGATTACGCTACGATCCAGCACCGAAGGCAGTTGCTTTACGCTACGCTTGCCACAGCCGCCGCTTTAAACAATCAGTTCGACAGAAATGGTTTGCCTGGTTGTGAATTCGAGAAGCCCCCTAAATCCCCCAAAACTGGGGGACTTTGAACCGGAATTTTGGCTTGAAGTCCCCCAGAATGGGGGATTTAGGGGGCAGAAGCCGCTGAGAACGAAGCGAAAAAACTCGTCGAACTGACGTTAACTTGAGAATCTTTGATAACCAAACGCTCTCAAGCCGTAATTTCGACTAGAGCGACCCTAGAAAATATCGTGGTATAAATCTCTAACTGAGCCTTTGGCAGCGCTTCAAACAAAAGCGTTTCTCCTGGAAAAATAACGCGCTCAAAGTACCAGTTTGAGATATTTATGATCCGGGGGACTTTAATCTTGTGAGTGTCATTGATGTAGCACAGAGAATGCGATCGGCACACTCAGTAGACAACCTATCTAGAATTTGAGTCATTGTATTGAATCTTGTAGAGCGACTTTAAATATCGTTTGTATAAAGACGTGTTCGTTTTCTAAACGGGCATGTCTTGATAGCAATGTCCACAACGCCAGTAAATCTGTCTTGAACGCACATGACGAAGTAGCACGTTTGAGCAGCAAGGATAAATATGTCTACTGAGCATAGCTCGACTCACTGTTATAGACATTCTCGGTTGACTGCAAATAGCTGTGACTCCACTTGACAAACTCATCTGATGCTTTGATAAAGCTTCCATCTGCGTAATTCTGAGTTGCTGAAGCAGCGAGGTGTTATCGCCCTCGATTTCCTGTTTGAGCCGCCATGAAGCCTCGTAAAGCTGTTGATTAGATCGATTCACCAAAAAGTGAGGCAATCCCTGCTCCAGCGATTTCATCAGGCGAGTCAATTTGAATACTTTTTTGGATGCCCATTGAGGTCTCTCTATTCGACAGAAATGATTATAAAGTATGACTGTTAAAGATCATGTTTGAGTCAATGTTTTAGTTGCGTATAAGTTATACAAATTCAACTAAAACATTCAAAAGTTGTAGAAAATGTTTAACTTCTCTATTCAGAAAGATACAAAAAAATTTAGCGGCTTTCTACTTTAGTAGAAAGCCGCTAAAGTAGAAAAAATTGAACCTGATTGAAGGAATTTTCTCATGACTGCAATCTGTATTGGAGTGTCTAAGTTGCCTAAGTTTCGTCATGCACAATTGGTTAGCTTTGTGGGTGGAGAAGGAATTGTAAAAAGCTATAAACCTGAATCTGGAAACTGGACTTATCTCATTGAAATGGCGTTGGGGCTAGAACCTGACTTTGGCAGAGTGGGTGCAGAAACGATGTTATTTCTCAACGAGGCAGACTTGCGGACAGCGTGATTTAAAGGCTAGGTTGATTCACGTTTCGTACAACAAATTGGAGGCACTCTTGATGTCTGTTCTGCAATATGTTTTGTTTTGCCTGACGGTGCTTATCTGGCTCTTGATATCGCTAGAGCAAATGGGCACAGCATTGGCTGAGTCTGATGTTAAACGTTTCTGTATCTGGAGCGGTGTTGCAGGCACGATCGTAGGTTTACCGACTCTGCTATAGAAATTTGACTTCGATTAAGACGGCTCTCGCCAGATCAACTTACAGGTATGAAGAGGGGAAAGAGCCTGGGCTTGTTTGACGATCGCCTCAATCTTTGGATCATTTTACATTTCAGACCTTGCAGCAACGCGAAGAATGGCTGATGATCGGGGAGTAGACTTGAGCGTTAGCGGTCTTGAAACCGATGGAATTACCCGACGGCCCCAAAACTCCACCCTGGCTGCAAACCCTGCAATGGATCTTTCGCCCCCTAGAAACTTTAGAGGCTCGCGCTCGCGGCTATGGCGACACCTTTCGAGCATTAGGGCAACAGATGCCACCGTTCCTCTACTTCAGCAGCCCTGAAGCGTTAGAAGCAATTTTTACGGCTAAGACTGATCAAGTTAGCTCGGCAGAAGGCAATCAACTTTTAGAGCCACTGCTGGGCGAGAATGCTCTAATTTTGCTTGACGGAAAACGCCATCAGCGTCAGCGTCAGCTTTTGATGCCTCCGTTTCATGGCGATCGGATGCGGTCTTACGGGTCGTTGATTTGTGAAATTACCCAACAGATCAGCCGCCGATGGGTTCTAAATCAACCGTTTGTAGTTCGTCCTGCAATGCAGGAGATCTCACTGCGGGTAATTCTCAGCACGGTGTTTGGGTTACACGAAGGGCAACGCTATGAGCAACTCCGACACGTGTTAGTCAACATGCTGGAGGCATTTGGATCGACAGCAGGTTTTATGCTGCTCTATTATCGGTTTTTGCAAAAAGATTGGGGTGCCCAGAGTCCGTGGGGACGATTTTTGCGCCAAAAACAGCAGATTAAACAATTGCTGTCAGACGAGATTGACGATCGTCGCGCTCACCCTGACTCCGATCGCACTGACATTTTGGCATTGCTCCTAGCAGCGCGAGACGAAGCCGGACAGCCCATGAGTGATGCCGAACTGCGAGATGAGTTGATGACGCTGCTGTTTGCGGGTCATGAAACCACAGCATCTGCTCTTGCCTGGGCACTTTATTGGATCGCTAAATTGCCAGAAGTTCGCAGCAAATTAAAAGCAGAATTAGACAGCCTCAGCCCCGATGCTGACCCCATGACGATCGCCCGATTGCCTTATTTGAGTGCAATCTGTCAAGAAACGCTGCGGCTCTATCCGATCGCAATTAATGCCTTTCCTCGCGTCGTCAAGCAGCCGATGGATTTGCTCGGCTATTCGTTAGAACCCGGAACCATTTTGTTGCCATCGATCTATCTGGCGCATCAGCGCTCTGAAGTCTACCCAAACCCCAAGCAGTTTAGACCCGAACGATTTTTAGAGCGGCAGTTTTCGCCCTATGAATATTTGCCGTTTGGGGGCGGCGATCGTCGCTGCATCGGGGCAGCTTTTGCGCTGTTTGAAATGAAGCTGGTTTTAGTCACGCTGCTTTTGCAGTCTGATCTAGAGTTAGCGAGTCACCAACCGATTAAACCTGTGCGCCGAGGGCTGACGATCGCGCCGCCAAGTCACTTAAAAATGGTTGTCAAGCGTTCTGTCTAAAGATGCTGAAGTTAACTCTATCTCAAGGTAGACCATCTTCCCCATCCCTCAATAGACAATCAGAGATGGCAAGCCTGACAGCAGCATTTCTCGCCTGCAACGAGCAGAATGTGCGTTCATGAATCAAGACTCTTCACGATCGTCCGCTTATTTTTCAGATCATTTATTAAAGATTCCTCAAAGCATTGATGAGAGCATTGATCACGTTAAGGCGTTTGCGTTGCAAGAATTCGATCGAGAAGTGATTCAAAAGCAGCTTTATTATCACACGCGCGACCATCTAGAGAATGTTAAGCGGCGAGCTACCCAGATCTTTCAAACGGTCTACCCATTTTTAGAGATGCTATCGCGACAGGGGCAATCTTTTGAGCTTTCTCGGATCGAGTTGCTGCTTGATTTGTGCATCGCTGCTCATGATATGGTGCAGATATTTGTTGACCAACCTGACACACATGCGTCTCGGCGGCGAGAACCGGGCGTGAGTGAGCGGGCAACCATTGATCGGCTGCTAGATTATATTCACACGTTAAATCAACAACTGCGGCAACATGACTCTAATAGTCTGGCAATTGTGACCGATCACGATATTGCGATGATTCAAGAAGCGATCGGAGCCACGATTTGCACCTATGACCCGATCGAGCAAGCGATTTATCAGTCCGATCTATATGACTTCAAGCCGCCTGTCTCGATCGTGGCCCGCATTCTGGCCCTAGCGGATATTAACGCGTTAGGAATCGATGGCATAGACGTTTATAACCAAGAAGGAAGTCTTTTATTTTTAGAAGAGAACCTAGACGTAATTCCGCTGCTTTTAGACGGAGCCATTTATCACTTAAAATCAGATGAGCCGCTCTATCAGAACATTCAACGGCGCTTACTTAAGCGGTGTCGGTTTCAGGTAAACTTTGCCAAAAGTCGGGCTGCAAGATTTGAGTCTGAAGTTGAAGGGCTGCCAGAAGATGTGCGTTCAACGCTGACTCGTGACGTGTTTCGATATTTGACTCCGACGACGGTTGAAGCGATCGTAGCGATTACGCCCACGGCTGAAACCACGCCGCTAGAGTCACTGCTTAATTTTTTTGAGCTTGAGCGATATCTCGATCGTCCGCACTAAATTTTTCTCGTGGCTATTGAATCTGGTAGTGCAGCCCTCGCATCTTAAAGAAAAACGTCAGTTCGATGAGTTCTTTCGCTTCGTTCCTCAGGGCTTCAGCCCCCTAAATTCCCCAATTCTGGGGGACTTTGAACTCCGATTCCCCCCGAATTGGCAGGGCAGTTTCACTCCAACTCTGCATTCATGAACGTGAATGCCCCGACTTGATCGGGCAGCCGTGCTAACGAACCTGAGTTCGGGATAAGTTACTGCTCCGTTTCAGTTCCCTTCGCCCCCTAAATCCCCCAAACTTGGGGGACTTTGAAGCAGAAAGATCGACAGCGTTCAAGAAATTGTGCCCATTCCAAGTCCCCCATCATGGGGGATTTAGGGGGCGAGACGCTCGGCATTGGACGATCAAACTATCGCAGGCTGCACAGGAGACCAGGTTCAATCGCTAGGCAGGCAATGATTAACCCGAACTGACGTTAACGAAATCTTCTCGATCGGTTCTTCAGACTGCTTGCGAAAGTCATAGATCCAAAACTCGTCGAAGTTGCACAGCATCACATAGCTAGGACACTGCAACTGCATCCAAAAAGTTTTGCGACTCGCCTTTAAGATGCTGCTGGCAGTATTGGACAAATTCCTGGAGGCTTGCGGGTGTGGCTGGCATAGGGAGAGTTCAGGGTGAGGGCAAGAAAAGAGCGATCGATGAACACGGGTTTTGGTTTAGTTGTCGGGCTTTTTGCTCCATCACCCAAGCTCTGAGCTTCAATTTGAAGTGAAGCGAAAAAACTCGTCGAACTGATGTGATCTTAAGGCACCGCTCTGATCACAAAAAAGGTGCGTCACCCTTAGCAACGCACCCGATCGATTGAGAACTCAAAAAAGTTTAGCGCTTGAACTCTTTCAGCCACTCGCGCAATTGTTCAGCCGCCACATCGCGACCACCCAACCCGAAAGAGAGAGCGATCGCCACCGCGATCGCGCCCAACAGCAACCCAAACGCCAGGTTAACAATATCTGGGGCGATGCCCATTTGCTGAAGCGCCATCGCCGCCACAAGCGCAATAATCGAGACTCGCGCCGCTTGACCCAGCAGATTTGCCTGACGACTTCCAGAACTGTTGATCAAGTTGTAGGCGAGATTCGCAAAATATAAGCCCACCGCAAACACCAGCAACCCGACCAAAATCCGACTAAAGACGATCAGCAATTGCGCCGCGATTAGTTTCAGCGCTTCAAATTGCAGCACATCGATCGCCGCAACCGTTGCCACCAGCAAGATACCCACCAGAACCACAACCCCTGCAATCTCAGAAGGTGTGCGAATCGTCGGCTTGGGGCTTATTGGCTCGTTTAACACTTCGCCTGTCTGAAACTCTGAGCTATAGGGCACACGAGTCGTCGGGTCGGGCAAGCCCAGCCACTGAAACACATTGTTGAACCCAATGCTCGTTAGCAGACTCGTCACCAAGCCAGCAACCACTTTGCCTAGCACGTAGGCGATCGCCACAATCAACACCGCCGTAAAGATTTTGGGCAAAGCCGCCAAGATTTGATCTAGCAGATTTTGCACAGGCTGAAGCGGTCCCTGCAAATCGAGCACACCCAAAATCAGCGGCAGGAAGAACAGGAAGACAAACCAGTACAGCGCATTACCGAACGCCTCACTCAGCAAAAACGGGCTAGGAGACAGGGGATCGGTAGGAGAATGCTCGGATAACCGTTCATCGAGTGAAAATGATTGAGCCGTGCGAATCACGAGCGCTCTCACCACGGTTGCAACGATCCAAGCGATCGCAAGCAACACCGCAGCAGAACCAAGACGCGGCAAAAACCTAAAGATTTGATCGAGGAACGTGTTAAGCGATGTCGAGACGGTTGCCAGGTTGAGTGTGTTTAAGGCTGCCACCACCGCCAGGATCATAATGACCCAAAAGACGAACGCGCCAACTAAACTCTCTACCTTCAGGTCTGACTGAGCGTGTCCACTCGCAGTCATCCCCGCTAAACGGTTATCGACATCTGTGCGCTTAAGCAGACTCCGAACAGCCCCCGAAACCAGACCCGCAATTAACCAGCCAATCAGTAAAATCGCCAGTGCGCCCAGTAGCCGCAACACGATATTGGTTAGATTATTGGGATCGATTCCTTGAAAAACATTGATCGGGGCTGGGTTGGCGACGGGGGTTTGTGCCAATACAATCAGTGGGCTGAGTATTTGCACCCCAACTGGCTCACTAAAACTTTGCCAAACTTGATTCATGGTTATCTAGTTAATCTCTTTTTCAGTCGATCAAAACGTGCAACGGCTACTGTGAGAAGAGTAGCCATTTGGAACTAGGCTAGAAAGCAGTCTGTTTTTATACAACTCAGCTTACGAGTTCCTACTTAGAGTGCGAGAAAATCTTGTGAGAAGCGTTAAAATACTGATGCATTATTAGGGTACAGGCATCTCTCCAAAGAGAAAAGACTTTAGAAATACTATTTTTAAGTTTTGATGAATTATCATGAAGACCTCGATAACTTTCTGCATGACTGCTGATTAGTAAAGAGGGTTTATTCGCTGATTGGAGTAATCAAAACAGTAGATGACAGGCAGAATGCCATCTAGCCATACTTCAAAACCTCGGTCTAGAGATATATCTTTGATGTAGTAAACGGTTCAACCCTTGAATCTCAGTGATTACAAGTTAAAATGTCGCCCCAGATTTTTGAGCAATCTATCCAAATCAATGCAAGCGCCACGATCGTAGAGCGCTGTTTTACCGAGCAAAGTCTGATGCACCGTTGGCTCAATCCAGCTTTGCGCTGTGAGCCGATCGGGAAATGGTCTACTGAGGTGGGCAGCCTCAGCCGCTTTGTGATCCAAGTCCCGCTTTTACAACCCGCGCTGAGAAGTGTGGTTGCAGAGCGCGAACCGGGCTTAGTAGTGTGGGAGTTTCAAGGATTTTTTAAGGGGCGCGATCGTTGGGAGTGTACCCCTGAAGGCAAAGGCACTCGGTTGTTAAATCGCTTTGAGTTTGAGATTCCCAACCCGATCGTGCGGTATGGGTTCAACACCTTTGCATCTGAGTGGACGCAGAGCGACATGACAGCCCAACTCAAACGACTCAAAAGAGTTGCCGAGGAAGTCTATCAGAAGATGAGTTGAGATCAGTTCGCTGAGTTCTCTCACTTCGTTATTTAGCGCTTCAGCCCCCTAAATCCCCCAGAATTGGGACTTTGAACCTAAATTCTGGGTTTAGAGTCCCTCAGAATTGGGGGATTTAGGGGGCAACCCGGATTTTCAACCGCAGTGAAGAGCTTCATCGAATTCACGTTGCTTTAAGCTTCAGTTAGCCTAGCTCGTTGCCGCTTTCTCTAGCATTAACTTGGATCGCTTCAATGGTGCAGGCACCGCGATCGGATAATCACCCGTAAAGCAGGCAGAGCAAAACTCATTGGTGTCTTCACGAGTGGCGGTTAACATCCCTTCTAAGCTGAGATATTGCAGCGAATCGACTCCAATTTGCTGGGCAATTTCTGCTACTGGTTTGGTGGCGGCAATCAAATGATCTTGGCTGTCGGTGTCGATGCCATAAAAGCAAGGATGAGTCACCGGGGGCGATGAGATTCTCATGTGAACCTCGATCGCGCCCGCGTCGCGCAGAGCTTTGACAATTTTGCGGCTGGTGGTGCCTCGCACGATCGAGTCATCGACAATCACAACCCGCTTTCCTGCCAGCACGTCTTTAAGCGGATTCAGCTTCATTTTGATGCCCGCGTCGCGCATGATCTGAGTCGGTTGAATAAAGGTGCGACCCACATAGCGGTTTTTGATCAAGCCTTCTGCATAAGGAATGCCCGACGCTTGGGAAAACCCGATCGCGGCAGGCACACCTGAATCAGGCACGGCGATTACAATGTCGGCATCGATCGCGGACTCTATCGCCAGTTGGCGACCAATTCGCAGCCGATAGCTATATAAACTTTCGTCATGCACGACGCTATCAGGACGCGCAAAATAAATCATTTCAAAGATGCAGAGTTTGCGCTGTGACTGCTCTGCCCATCGACTCGACGCTAACCCAGCATCGGTGATCCACACCAGTTCGCCAGGGGCAACTTCGCGTAAATAATCGGCTCCGATGATGTCTAAGCCGCAGGTTTCAGACGCAAGAACGTAGCGAGGTGCGTCGTCGGGCGACTCTTGCGGAAGGGTGCCAATGACGAGTGGGCGGATGCCGTTAGGGTCACGAGTGCCAATCATGCCATCCGGGGTGCCGATCACTAAACTAAATGCTCCTTGACAGCGCTTAAAGGCGTGAGTGGCCGCCTCTACCCAAGGGCTTCCAGCGTTGACGGCTTCGGCGATTGCCCAAGCGATCGCTTCTGAATCGGTAGTGGTGAGAAAATTATGATTCTGCTCTAAGAGTTCTTCTCGCAGCGTTTGGGTGTTGACCAAGTTGCCATTGTGAGCCAGCGCTATTTTGCCTAAGCGAGTTGGCACTACGGCGGGTTGAGCATTGACAGCGCGGCTAGACCCAGTGGTCGAATAGCGAGTGTGCCCGATCGCCAGATTTCCAGTCAGCTCACTGAGAATTGTTTCGTTAAAGACCTGAGACACTAACCCCATTTCTTTATGCAGGTGAACGGTGCCATCCTCAAAAGTGGCAATGCCTGCTGACTCTTGTCCACGATGCTGGAGTGCATACAGCCCAAAATAGGCGAGATTGGCGACTTGCTCTCCGGGTGCATAAACCCCAAAAACTCCGCAGGCTTCTTCTGGTTTGTCGGCAGACATGAGTGGATCTACCCATCCATCAAACTGCTCAAGCGAATCGGACAAAGTGTCATCAGGCATCATAGGTTTAGCTCAGAGCTTTCTAAGGATTTTGTGACGTGGAGAGGGGCAACTTGATGAATGGGAGGCTTAACTTATCTTAATATCCTCTTAATAATCTCACAGATCTGATTCGATCTCTATTCAAAAAGAGCGAGATTATATTCCTACAGTTGTATGAATCAACTCTCTAACCGTCGCTCGATCGCGTTTTGCCAGGCGGCTTGCATCTCTGCGATCGTAGCGTCAATTAACCAGAGATGGTTGCTGGTTGAGATTCGCAGCGATCGACCCGCAACTTGACCAATTTTTTGCCAATCTTCATTAAGATGCTTTTGCAGATAGGCTTCCCAGTCAGCTTGCTGCTCTCGCCCAACCGAGACAATAATGCGTGCGCCGCCTTCTGCAAACAGCAACTGATCCCACCGAGCCGGATGCGCGTCGAAGGTAATTTCTGCGCCCTGCTGACTGCTGAGACACGACTCGGCAAGAGCAATTCCAAATCCGCCTTCAGCACAGTCATGAGCCGATTTGATCCACCCTTGACGAATGCCGTCTCGACACGCAGTTTGCACGTTGCGTTCTAAACTAAAGTCGATTTGTGGAGGTTTTCCGGCGATCGTGCCGTGCAGAGTTGCCAGATATTCGGATGCGCCCAGAGTTACCGATTCAGAAACGGTATCTATCCCCAATCCGAGCAGATAAATCACGTCTCCTTCAGCTTGCCAACCCTGACCTGCGATGCGATTAAGATCGGGAATTAACCCGACCATTCCCACAACGGGAGTTGGATAAATGGGGGCAGGTTTGCCATCACTATCTAGCGTCTCATTATAAAGAGAGACATTTCCGCCTGTGACGGGCGTTGCAAACTCGGTGCAGGCTTCGGCGAGACCCCGACAGGCTTCGGCGAGTTGCCAATAGCCGATCGGGTTTTCGGGGCTACCAAAGTTGAGATTGTCGGTGACGGCGATCGGGTCTGCACCCACGCAGCTTAAATTACGAGCGGCTTCGGCAACAGCGGCTTTGGCTCCTTCATAAGGGTGAAGATAGACATAGCGGGCATTGCAATCAACCGTGGCAGCAACGCCTTTGTTGAGCAACGACGGATCAGCCACAAACGCCGAAGACGACGCATTCGCAAGCGGACGAACTCGCACTACGGCGGCATCGCCTCCACCCGGCAGCAGCACGGTGTTGTTTTGGACTTGATGGTCATATTGACGATAGACCCAGCGTTTAGAAGCGATCGGGGGGGCATCGAGCAATTTCAACAGCGCTTGATTCCAGGTGAGAAATCCGCTTTCGAGTTCGATGCCTTTTTCATTGCAGGTAGGTAAGCGATCGCTGCTCCATTCCCAGGCTTGACGCGCATACTCTGGCGGCTCTGCCAGTAGCTCGTGGTGATAAATCGGCGTGTTGTCGGATAGTGCCGTTGCTGGAATTTCGGCGGCAATTTCACCTTTGAAGAGAATTCTGACGATCGATTCTTCAATCACCGTCCCCGCGACCACTGCCTGAAGTTCCCAGCGTTTAAAAATGTCGATTAGTTCTTGTTCGCGTCCTTTGTGGGCCACAAACAGCATTCGTTCTTGAGACTCAGAGAGCAGATATTCATAGGGCACCATGCCCGTTTCTCGCGCTGGAATTAGATCTAAATCCAACTCAATGCCCACGCCTCCTTTTGCTGCCATCTCAGACGTTGAACAGGTTAGCCCCGCCGCGCCCATGTCTTGAGCGGCGACCACTGCGCCCGTTTTAAACGCTTCTAGACACGCTTCAATTAAAGATTTTTCTAGAAAGGGATCGCCGACTTGCACAGCCGGACGATCGTCCATTGATTGATCACTCAACTCGGCACTGGCAAAACTGGCTCCGCCCATGCCATCGCGTCCCGTAGTTGAGCCGACATATAAAACCGGATTGCCAATGCCTTTTGCCCCTGATTTGACGATTTCTGTCGTCTCCATCAACCCTAGTGCCATCACATTGACTAAGGGATTGCCAGAGTAAGCGGGGTCAAAATAAACCTCGCCGCCCACCGTGGGAACGCCGACACAGTTGCCATAGTGTGAAATGCCAGCCACCACGCCTGTGAAGATGCGGCGCGTTTTGGCATCGTCTAGAGAGCCAAAGCGGAGGGAGTTGAGCAACGCGATCGGACGTGCCCCCATCGTAAAAATGTCTCGCAGAATTCCGCCAACGCCTGTGGCAGCGCCTTGAAAGGGTTCGACGGCTGAGGGGTGATTATGTGACTCAATTTTAAAGGCAAGCTGCAATCCGTCTCCTAAGTCGATGACCCCGGCATTTTCACCCGGCCCGACGAGAATTCTTTCGCCTTCGGTGGGAAACTGCTTGAGCAACGGACGAGAGTTTTTATAGCAGCAGTGTTCTGACCACATTACGCCAAACATTCCCAGTTCGGCTTTATTGGGGTGACGACCTAGCCGTTGCACAATATCTTCATACTCTTCGGGCTTGATGCCTTCAGCAGCAATCTCTTTAGCCGAAAAAGGAGCGGAGGCAATGACTGACATAGAATCCTGTACGATCGAGACAAGATTTCATTCTATCGGTAATCTTGTTTGACTTTAGGTTGCAGCAGGAATCTCTCTGACGATCGGGTTGCATTGCTCGACTACTTATCTGACCAAAACCTCGGAGGTTTGCGTAAGCTTAACGTCAGTTCGATGAGTTCTTTCGCTTCGTTCTTCAGGGCTTCAGCCCCCTAAATCCCCCAATTCTGGGGGACTTCAAGCCCAGAATTTAGGTTCAAAGTCCCCCAATTTTGGGGGATTTAGGGGGCAGCCCGGATCTACAACCGTAGCGAAAAGCTTCATCGAATTCACGTTAAGCTTATTTGAGCGCGTGAGCAATTGAGCCAAAAATCCCATCAAATTTTTTCTTCGCACTCTCAAATTGAGGAACATTCCAATCAGGAGGCTGCGGTTTTTCAAGTTGTGTCTCATCTAAATAGACGGGATATCGAACTTCAATTTGCAGCGCTTCAACGCCTGGTAGTTGACCGTAATGTCCTGTGATGTAGCCTCCAGTAAAGACTTTATTTCTAACAGTCTGATAGCCTGCTTGGAGAAAACTTTGCTCGACGATCGAGATCAAAAACTCTGAGGACGTTTGCCCATTTCGATTCCCTAAACACACTTGATCGGCGATCAGCCCTAAAAAGCTGTGGAGATCTAAAAGATAAACTTTGCCAAAGCGATCGAGCTTTTCTTGCACAATCGCCGCTAATCGATCGTGATAAGGCAGATAAAAGTCTCGAACTCGTGCCGCGATTTCTGGCTCACTGGGAGTCGTTTGATAAATGGGTTGTCCAAATGCCGTTTTCTCAGGAATAACGGCTGTCCAAAAGTCACCAAAAACAGATTCTTTGATCTGACGATTTAAATCGACCACATATCGGCTATGAGTCGCTTGCAGAACTGTGATCCCAAACCTGGGCAGCGATGCGTAAAGTTGATCGAGATGCCAATCTGTGTTGGGTAAAGCTTGCAAATGCTCTGGCGTAAATTGGGCAGCGATCGCGCTTGGAACAAACATTCCACTGTGGGGAAGATTTGCCACGATCGGCACTTCTTGCCCTTGCGGTTCATAAAAATTAAAAAGATCCATCAAGTATTGAGCGATCGCTGCTCCTGAATCCAACTCCGAAAGACGGTCAGCGCCTGTGCTAACCCGATCTTATCGCTCTGATCCAAAAACTCTAAAACTCGTTTTGCAGGCAGAAACGGAAATGTAGGACTGGTCAGACACTCAACATATTGCCCGTTTTGCAATTGATAGATCAGCAAGTTGCCTTTAAGGACGTTATCGCCGATCGTCGTCCAATATTGCCAAACTTCGGGCAGCCCCAACGCCGCATAAATCGCAAACTTGTTAAAAGAACTCTTGGTAATCGCCACTTCAAGTGCGATATCAGGCGGCGGAGTTTGATTCAAGTCGAGTTCTGCTCGATTCGGGAGTCGGATTTTCTCAGTCAGGTAATAAGACGAATCGGGTTGAGCCACACAGCCTAAATCGGCGCGTTTTAGCAAAACTGACCCGATCGAGTTAACCTGCACCTCCATTTCATCGGCAACGACGAGCATTAGGGACTCAATCAGACGACTACAGCGCTCGTGTTCTTCAAGCGGAGTCATCATTTCGAGTTTGCCCCGATCGTAGGTGAGTCGAGCCGTGCGATTTTGCCCCAACTCGTCTAACAAGGTTTCAAACTGCTGCCAACTGACTCCCGGTAGCACAATTCTTTTCTCAGTTGGGGCAGGTTTTTTCGCCATCGATCAATCCTTTTGCGGCTGTGTTTCTAAATTTTACTTTGGTTGATCAACCTTTAGAGTATGAAGTTTTTCTAGAAATGAGGATATGCAGTGCGATCGTGCGGATAGGGTAATGGCATTTGACTCACTTGTAATGAATCAATCCAAACGACATTCTATTCTTTTTAGGCGAACCTGGCGATATTTTGTCGCACCCATGCTGATCACCACAACTTTGCTTGGAATTGGCTACGTCACCCCTCGGAAATGGGGAACTTCTTCACAAAGTTGTCAAAATCAACCGTTTAAAGTTTATGTTGCAGGCGACGCGATGCACGTTAACTTGATTCTCCCAGTGCAGAATCAAGCCTTTGATTGGAGCCAGTTTCTCTCAATTGATCAGATCGGGCGAGATGCTCAACAGCGCTATCGATATCTCAAATTTGGATGGGGCGATCGTGACTTTTATATGAATACGCCAAGCTGGTCAGAGATGAAAATTTCCAATGTTCTCAGAAGCTTATTCATGCCCGGAAACCCCACCGCTTTGTATGTCGAAGGTGATGCAGAATTGCCCCACGAACCAAACGTTGAACTGAAATGTGTGGGAGTCAGCCAAAAAGATTATTTGCAACTAGTCGCCTTTATCAAAGCGTCGTTTCAGCAAACCGATCAAGGACAGCCGATTCGCATTCAAGATGCGATCGACACGAGTGGATTTTATGAAGCCACCGGGCACTATTCGATCTTGCGAACCTGCAACACTTGGGCGGCAGATGGCTTAGACAGCGCAAATATTCAAACCCCCATCTGGTCAGGACTCGCCCCTGCCGTGATCAGGCAGATCCCTAAATAGCTGCGAATGTAACGCCACTCAATAACATTGCCGGACTTCAATATAGAGTATGTTGAGAGACGGCAAGTATCTTTCAGCATGCCTCAGAAGGATCTATTTTTCTGAATACAGACTCAACACATCGCCAATGCGTTTCTCGAAAATTTTGATTGCCAATCGGGGGGAGATCGCTCTACGAATTCTTCGCACCTGTGAAGAAATGGGGATCGCCACCGTTGCCGTTCACTCCACTATCGATCGCCACTCGCTGCACGTTCAGCTAGCCGATGAAGCCGTTTGCATTGGTGAACCCGCCAGCAGCAAAAGCTATCTCAACATTCCCAATATTATTGCCGCCGCTCTGACCCGCAACGCGATCGCGATTCACCCCGGCTATGGCTTTTTGGCAGAAAATGCGCGATTTGCCGAGATCTGCGCCGATCATCAAATCGTTTTTATTGGCCCTTCTCCCGACTCAATTCGATCGATGGGCGACAAATCGACGGCCAAAAAAACGATGCAGCGAGTCGGCGTGCCTACCGTTCCGGGCAGTAAAGGCTTGGTGCAAGATGAAGCTGAAGCGCGATCGATCGCCCGATCGATGGGCTACCCCGTGATCATTAAAGCGACGGCGGGTGGCGGCGGACGAGGCATGCGGCTGGTGACGGCAGATGAAGATCTCGGCAAACTCTACATGGCAGCGCAAGGAGAAGCCGAAGCCGCTTTTGGCAATGGCGGTGTCTATGTCGAGAAGTATGTTCAAAACCCTCGCCACATTGAGTTTCAGATTTTGGCAGACAGTCACGGCAATGTGATTCACCTCGGCGAACGCGAGTGTTCGATTCAGCGTCGTCACCAAAAGCTGTTAGAAGAAGCGCCCAGTTCTGCCCTGACTCCAGAGCTGCGAGAAAAGATGGGGAGTGCTGCCGTGCTTGCCGCCAAGTCGATTAATTACGTCGGCGCAGGAACGGTCGAATTTTTGCTTGACCAGTCCGGCGATTTCTACTTTATGGAGATGAACACCCGCATTCAGGTTGAACATCCCGTAACTGAGATGATCACAGGCATTGATCTGATCGCCGAGCAGATTCGCATTGCTCAGGGTGAAGAACTCAGTTTGACTCAAGATCAAGTGGTTTTGCGAGGGCACTCGATCGAGTGTCGAGTCAACGCCGAAGATCCCGATTTTAACTTCCGCCCCAGTCCTGGACGCATTAGCGGCTATTTACCGCCGAGTGGCCCCGGTGTGCGAATGGATTCTCACGTCTACACTGACTATGAGATTCCGCCCTATTATGACTCGCTGATTGGCAAACTGATTGTGTGGGCCAGCGATCGACCCTCAGCGATCCGCCGCATGAAACGAGCCTTGCGCGAATGTGCCATTACAGGGTTGCCAACGACGATCGCGTTTCACCAAAAAATTCTAGACACACCAGAGTTTATCAAGGGCGAAATCTACACTAACTTTGTTGAAAAAGTGATGATGCCCAAAGATTAGAGAGAATTTCTTTAATTAAGCATCATCGTCAATAGCCCTTGCTGCCCCAGCAGAATCTCTCTTGCCAAGCTAAACAAACCTACCCAGACGATCGGCGTAATATCGACACCGCCCACAGGTGCAATCAGCTTTCTCGTCACCACCAAAAAAGGTTCGGTCGGAATCGCCACCCAACTAAAGGGAAATTTGTTTAACGCCACCTGCGGATACCAGGACAAAACGATGCGAATGATAAACAGAAAAATCATCAAACCGAGCAAGATGCTCAGAGTCAGCGAGACAACGGTAGAAGAAATCATCAGGTGTTAGTCAAAAGTTTGAAGCTTTGTAAACAAATCCTAGCTAATTCTCATTTTAGCGGTCGTAGGTTGTTAATTAACGCCAGAATTCTGGACGATCGTGATTCCATTTCTCTAGGATCTATGCAACTGTGTGACAAACCACTAAGATTATGAACAGTCGCTTGTTGTAGATAGAGGACTTTGAGACTCATGACACCTTCTTTAACAAATTTCTTATTGAGCTTGCTGGCAGGTGCTGTGGTTGTGCTAGTTCCAGCCACGATCGGGCTGATCTTCATTAGCCAAAAAGATAAAATTCAGCGCTCTTAAGGCTGGGCATTCGGTGCCTAAAATCCTTCTGGGCATAGCAAAGTACCAGCACTTTTGCAAAACCTTAGTTCTAGCAAGGCAGTGGCTAAATTTAGGTCGCGCTCCCTGCTAAAACTGAGGTTTTTGCTTTGAAGTGCAAAATCTAGGCTTCAATAAAGCCTGAGAAAGCAATTGAGTAGGTCTGAAGGAATTTGGGCTTGTTAGAGTAGAGATCTTAGGCATAACTCGCTAATATAAGACTTACCTAGGAGACAGGGAATGGTTAACTTTCAGTTCAATCTAGCTAGTATTGCCGGGATTATTCTTGCCGTTGGCGGGGCAGGGCTTTATGCCGTTCGATCGTTCCGCCCTGAGTTATCTAGAGATTCCGATATTTTCTTTTCCGCCGTCGGTCTGCTGTGCGGCTTGATTTTAATTTTTTATGGCTGGCGCTTTGACCCGATTATGCAGTTTGGTCAAGTGCTGCTGACGGGCGCTTCTGTCTTTTTCGTGATTGAAAATTTGCGCCTTCGCAAAGTTTCGACCGAGCAAGCAAAGCGCAACACGCCGATCGTCGATTCTGACCGCCCAGTTAGCTCTCGCTATCGTCAAAGCGCTGAGTTTGAAGACCAAGAGGTGATCGACGAGCGGGTGCGTCGTCCGCGAATTCAGGGCACAAAAGACACGCGACAGAATCGTGATGATTATGATTCGGGTCGTCGTCCTTCAAGTCGTCCTCGTGACGAGCGGCTAAACCCGTCTGATAAGACTCGCCGCCCTCGTTCTCGTCCAGATTATCCCGTGATCGATGCGACAGTTGACTCTAACGACTTTGACGATCGCGCCCGCAATCGCAACACTGCTCCGCGATCGAGCAATCCATCTCAAGGTTCTAAACCCAGACGACCTCGCCCCACTGATGAAGAAGCTACCAACCGACGCAGAAATGTAGAAGAGCCACCCTCCGATTATGTTGACTATCGTCCGGTTGAGCCAAATGACGACGAGAATGATAACTGGGGGGAATCCTAACCTTCTGGTTTGTTTGAGCTAGATCGCGTTGATCGTTGATCTCCCCTGTCTTGATCCCTCCATTGCTTCTCGTGGTTAGAGAAGTCGGGGGGATTCGTTATGAAATGGCTTGATTGAATGGCAGTTGCAGTGTGAAAAGTGTGGTTTCGGGGATTAGTTTCATGGCTCGGCTGCTCTTGTTGGGTTCGCTGGCGGCGTGCAGTCCGACTGGAGTTCCGATCGGGTCAACTTCGCTCAACAGTCGCCAAAACGACGAGCAACCTGCTCTAAGCGGCGATGGGCGCATTTTGGCATTTGTGTCGAGCCGTGAGGGAAGCCGCAACATTCTGGCCTATAACTTAGAGCAGCGACAGTTTATCAACCTCCAACGCCTCAACCGCCCCAACGCGATCGCTGAAAACCCCAGTCTCAGCTATACGGGGCGCTATCTTGCTTACATTGCCAGCGATCGCGGCATTCCTGAAATTCGGCTTTACGATCGCGCGACTCAACAGTCGCAGGTGTTAATGTCTGCCTATCAAGGGTGGCTGCGTCGTCCGAGCATTAGCCCGGATGGACGCTATGTGACCTTCGAGAGCAGCACTCGCGGACAGTGGGATATCGAAGTGCTCGATCGCGGTGCTTTTGTGGAGTTAGACCTCCCCAACAATCGTCCCAATACCGCGCCCACAATTGCCCCATAATTAGGTCTTGTGTCTAAGCGTTTTGTCTTTTTTGGGTTAGTTACGATCGCCGCATTTCTGAATGGCTGTGCGGGGGCGACGCTGCTGCCGTTCCCGTTCGATCCCGGTGGGCGCAGTCTGAATAGTCCGTTTTCAGATATCTCGCCTCGCCTGTCCGGTCGCTATATTGTGTTTGCGTCCGATCGGCGCGGCACTCAAGATATCTATTTATATGACACGGTTGAGCAGCGTTTATTGAACTTACCGGGGCTTAATTCTTTAGATCTGATGGCATCGAGTCCGGCAGTGTCAGACAATGGGCGATTTATTGTGTTTGCAGGCAGCCGCCAAGGCATAACGGGAATTTATTTATACGATCGAGATTTTCGTCAGTTGCGTAACCTGACTGATAATATTCGGGCAGAAGTGAGAAACCCCACCATTAGCGCTGATGGAGCAACGATCGCCTTCGAGTCTAATGCCAGGGGACAGTGGGATATTTTGCTCTATAACCGGGCTGGGCAACCGCTAGCAGTGCCCACAGATCCGCGTTGACGTTATCGTAAACCTAGCCAAGTAAAAAAATCTTGGCGGGTGAAAAATTCGAGAATTAATAAGCTGACAAAGCCAATCATGGCAAAGCGCCCATTGACTTGTTCGGCATAAGCCGTCCAGCCAAAAGCAGGTTGGGGCTGATTCGGGGCTTCTGCGATCGTTTCTGGCGTTGGGGGTTGGGAAGTCATTACTGATAGTTGAGGGAGTTAACTGAGGCAGAAAGTTGGACTTAAAGGCGTTTTGATTCTGTTTGGAATGCTTGGACGGATTCGATCAACGATCGTACCTGCTTTGCCCCTTCAGAAGGCTCAAATTTTGCTGGGAGTTTGCCGTGACTGAGCATTCGCAGCCCTAACGGGACAAGGCTCATCAGTCCTTTAAGATCTTTAAGGTTATTGCCCACAACTTGTAAGCCAAACTGCCGTTCATCGATCCAGCCGCCTTGTTTGACGAGATCAATTAGGACTTTACGGTGACGAATCGATCGCCCCGTTTGTCCATCTTTACGCGCTAAAATCTCATTCTTAATTTTGCCAATTTGATCCATCGGCGCGACTTCCATCGGGCAAACACTATTGCAGAAATAGCAGCGAGTGCAGCCCCAAACGCCCTCGGTTCCTTGATTATATTTTTCGAGTCGGGCAGCAGTCCGATCGTCGCGAGAATCGGCCACCATGCGATAAGCCTTGGCTAACGCATGAGGTCCGACAAACTCAGGGTTAACTTCGCGAGCGTTGCACTCAGAATAACAAGCACCGCACATAATGCAGTTTCCAGTTTGGTCAAGCTGCGATCGCTCTGCGGGCGTTTGCAAAAATTCTCGCTCTGGCACCTGTCGCGCTGCCGTGCTGACATAGGGATCGACGGCTTTGAGATTTGCCCAAAAGCCTTGCATATCGACCACCAAATCTTTAATCACGGGCATATTGCCCATCGGCGCGATCGTGATTTCTGGAATCTGATTAGGCGCTGCGGCTGAACTGGCAGAAAAACGAGCGATTTCGCTGCCCACATTTTCTTTGCAAGCCAGTGCCGATCGACCATTAATTCGCATTGAGCAACTGCCACAAATTGTGTTGCGACAATTTTTTCTAAAAGCAAGCGTGCCATCTTGCTGCCATTTAATCTGATTGAGACAATCAAGAATTGTGGCGCTTGATTCCACGTCGAGCGGGTAGGACTCAACTCTTGGTAACGAATTTTGGTTTTGGCGAACAATCTTAAAAACAACTTGCATTCTAGAAACCAAAAAACTGCAACTTTAAAGGTCTAAGCGGTGCGGAGCTAGAGCAACTGTAACGGCAAGAAAACACTATTTTATGAATTAGCAATTTCTAAAGTTAATAGTTTGTTACGAAAAATCTGTCTCCTGACTGGCAACCTGTTGATTGGTAATTACCAAAAAGCAGCATTTTCCATACGCTTTAGTTTAGCATTTTGCCTAAATTGATTAGAACAATTTGAGAAAGTCAGACCTGTTGCTTCTGAAGATGCACAAAATCAAGCTTTAGCAGCGCGGCGTTTGAGCGACTTGTTTCGATACAAGCTTTGATGAAATATCGGCAAATTTTGTTAGACCGCGATCGAGAAAAGCTAATTGAAACGATTAATGCATGATAATTTAAGCAAAAATATTGTGCAGATAGAGCAGATTAGAGATATATTTTATTAGGTCAAACATTTAACATTGACTCTATTTACCATTTCAGAAATCTAGGGATATTCTGTAGCAGATGACTGAAACTGCAACTGCCCCTTTAACAGGGAAGGCGTTACTTCAAAAAGTAAAAGAACTGTCACACTTGCCGCGCCGAGAAACTGCAAAGCGCTGTGGCTACTACACCATAACTAAGAATAGTCAAACTCGCGTTAATCTGACAGATTTCTATGATGCTCTGTTGGTTGCAAGAGGCATTCCTCTGAGTCCAGAGGGGTCAAAAGATGGTCGGGGGCGAGAGCCGACTTATCGGGTCAGTGTGCATCAAAATGGTCAAATTGTGATCGGGGCAGCCTACACCA
The DNA here is from genome assembly GCF_003003695.1 of Phormidesmis priestleyi ULC007. Classification (NCBI taxonomy): domain Bacteria; kingdom Bacillati; phylum Cyanobacteriota; class Cyanophyceae; order Leptolyngbyales; family Leptolyngbyaceae; genus Phormidesmis; species Phormidesmis priestleyi. Next base: position 93,297 of record NZ_PVWG01000004.1, on the reverse strand, counting down.
AAGCAATGGGCTTAAAGCCAGGAGATGAGTTTGAAATTAAGCTGGGCTATAAGCATATTCACTTGATTCAGATCGATGCTGATAAGGGTGATCAAAACGGTTCCAACGGGAACGAAGAAGCGGAATAACCTTTCCAAAAGACGATCGCGATCGCGTTAAAAGACTTCATTTTCTAACTTGTTTTATGCCTACCCTCGATCGTGTTCACCCGTTTTTTGCATTTTTTGCGGAAGCTTCGGTGCCGATCAGGGTAGGTGTTTTTTTTGCTGTTTGGGTGGCAATTTGGCTGCCGATCGCCATCCCACTAGCGATCGCTTTAAAGTGGCATCCCTTCAAGCCTTTAGAAATTCGTCAAAAATTGCCGCTCGTTGCCTCACTCTATCTGCTGGCTCCCATCGTGCTTTGGGCAGCCGCTTGGGTTCAAAATGTTCCCTTTAGTCACTATGGGCTGTCTGGAAACCTGGATGATCTCGGATCGGTCAGTCGCGGGTTAGCACTAGGCACGATCGGGCTAGTCGTCCTTTTTGGCGTTCAAACTCTATTGGGTTGGATTGAGTGGAAATCAGAGAACTGGAAGCAGTTGGGATCAGTGCTGTTGCCAACTTTGTTTTTAGGACTTTGGATCGGTGTCACCGAAGAACTGGTTTTTCGAGGATTTGTGCTGGGTCAATTAGAGCAGACTTATGGGCTGTGGAGTGGCGCGATCGTCTCCAGTCTGATTTTTGCCCTACTTCACCTGGTCTGGGAAGGATCAGAAAATATCCCTCAACTACCAGGGCTGTGGTTAATGGGCATGGTGCTTTGTCTAGCGCGGGGAGTTGATCACAACCATCTGGGGCTTGCCTGGGGTCTCCATGCGGGCTGGGTTTTTGGCATGGCAAGCCTCGATTCAGCCAATCTGATCGGTTATACAGGTCGCGCGTCTGACTGGCTAACAGGCTTAAAAGAAAAGCCTCTGGCAGGGGCAATGGGGTTACTCTTTTTGCTGACTACGGCTGGGGCGCTGTGGGCAATGATCTAAGTAGCTGGGCGGAATTAAAGAGAAGACCCTCCTCACGAAGGGAGGCGAAGCCCTCGCCAGCCCTTTGTGAGGAGGGTGGAGCAGGTTTTTATGGCTCATCGACTTCTCTTCAATGACCATGAAACCGCCCTGCTGTCCGTTAGATTTATCCGACTCGCCTGGTTACTCCAGGTCACTCTGCTGTGCATGAAAAACATGCCGAGCTCCAGATAGGGACTGACGAATTCCATAGGGCTTGCCGACAGCGACGCGAGGAAGGCGATGCTTAAAGCCGCAGAGAATCTCCCAGGAAATCGTGCCTAAAGTTTGTGCCCAATCGTCCGCTAAAATCTGCTGATTGCCGTCTTGCCCTAATAGTGTCACCACTTCCCCTTCTTGCAAAGCGGGAATGGTGCTGACATCCAGCATGATCTGATCCATCGTGATTGCGCCGATCTGAGGAACTCGCTGCCCTCTCACTAAGACGGTTAGTTGATTAGAGAGATTACGGGGAACACCGTCTGCGTAGCCAATCCCCACTACGGCGATTTGAGTTTCTCGCTCTGCAACAAATTTGTAGCCGTAGCTGACTCCGGTTCCAGGTTGCAGGGTTTTGACCTGACTGACTCGCGCTTTCACCTGCATCACGGGTTTGAGATCAACTCGATCGGCTAAGTGCCCAGATGGATACAGCCCATAAATCACCAGTCCGGTTCGTACCATGTCGTAGTGCAAGCTGGCATCTGTGAGTGTGGCGGCTGAGTTAGCGAGGTGAAAGCGAGGGAAAGGCCTGTGAATTGCAGGGTTTAGGATCGGGGAAAACCCGCAGGCTTGAATCGCTTGTTCGTAACGGTGCTGCTGCTGGCGCATGATTGTGGGATCGGGGTCGTCAGCGGTTGCCAGGTGAGAATAGATGCTGGCGATCGTCAACCCCGGCAGCCTTTGAACGAGTTGCACAAACTCAACGGCTTTCTGCCAAGGCGTTCCCAGTCGCGACATTCCGGTATCTAATTTAATGTGCACGGGTAGCGGCTGGCGCTGCGAAGATTTGCCGATCGCTTCAGAAAAGACGAGGGCTTGTTTGGGTGTGCAGAGTGTGGGTTGAAGGCCCCAGTGGGCGATCGCGCAAATTTGCTCGGCGGTGTGAGTTGCGCCCATGACTAAAATCGGGGATTCAATGCCCGCTTCCCGAAGCTCAATGCCTTCAGGAATGGTGGCAACGCCTAGCCAGGTTGCGCCTGCTTGCAAGACGGTTTGGGCAACGGTGACGGCTCCGTGTCCATAAGCATCAGCTTTGACAACAGCCATCAAATCAGTATGCGGTGACAGCAAACCCCGAATCTGACGAATGTTGTGTGCCAATGCGGTTAAATCAATTTCCACCCATGCCCGCTCTCTCTGCATCAGGGCAATGCTGGAACTTTGATCCCAACTCAACATAAATTTCTCACTCCTCTACGCCACTCACTGAATAGATTAGCCCAACTCAGCGAATTGGCTCATGAGACTCTGAAGTTGTCCACGAAAAACCTGCCATTCCCTAACAGAAAGTTTTACCATTCGAGCCGAAACAGGAGGACGATCGCGGCTGTAATCATGGTGGTGCCCGTCACCCAACACACATAGCGATAGCCCCCGGCGATCGTTTTACTGATCAGGTCTGACGAGTTTGAAGATTGCTCTAATTTGCGGCAAGCGTAGTAATAGTCGGCGATGATCGGAGCCAAAACGAGGAGAGAACCCAAAATAATGACGATCGCTAGAAGGGCAAAACTTGGAGTCATAGACGACCTGAAACGAATGATGCGTTCTACCTTACGGTTAATCAGATGGGGCGCGAAGGATGCGTTAGACAAAGTATCGCGCATCCTTTGACTTTAAACAGAGGTTGAAATAGGCGAGTGTCCGTTTGTTGAGACTTTTTGGGGGGCGATCGCCCCTATCACTCCACTGGTGCGAGACGACTTGCGCCGGGGGTCGCCTTTACGCACACCTCCTGCCATCAAGTACTCTTGGCTGCTTTTGCCATACTTGACTGCAACGCCCATCAGCATGTGTTCTGATAAGTCTCTCAGCGATCGCTCGGCTTGATTGATATCGTCACGGGCTTTGTCGATCGCGGATAAGGCAGCGTTGTAAGCGACTAGCTGCGATCGGATGTCTTGAATTGCGTCTTGGTAAGCTGCAAGGGTGAGTCCACTACTGAGGTCAAGCGTGGGTGAAATCGACTGTAAGCTGGCGGCTCGGCGATCGGCGCGCTCAAGCACTCTAGAACCTCTTTTACGCTGTACCATCTGCACCTTTAAAAATCATGTTACGGTCGCACTCTAGCGAATCAGCAACTTGGCTGACCTGAGAAAATTCCTGGAAAATGAGCAACCGTGTTGACTGAAGCTAGAAAATCTTAGTTATATTTACTTAAGCAATGTAATTTTTATGTAATAAAGATCACTTCAATATTATGTGTTTAGGATTTGTGCCCGATGCGTGAGCAAAACCTGTTGATGGTCAAGTAGGATCTACGAATGAGGCTCCGTTTATAAGATTCGTTTTAATAATCTGCCTGATTTTGAAGTAAAACTTATGAATAGAGCGGAGAAACCTTTCAACAAAGCTTCACTTATAAGTTTTGTTTTAATAATTTGCTTGACGTTAAAACAAAACTTATGACACAGGCATCAGTATCTAGTTACGTTCTAGTGTAAAAGGCTAAATAGCTCGTGAACAAGGAATAAAGATGGAAGCACAAGAACTCAAAGAGCTTATTCAGCAAAGTGTGCGGGAGACAATCCATGAGGTTTTGAGAGAAGAAAGACTGGCTCTGTGTTTAGCTTTGATTCCTCGTGTTAGCGAAAAGGAAATGCAAGAAATTCGCGGACAGTTTGGTTCACCGTCCGATTACGACAAAAGCGAGTTCGTAAACATGACAGATTGGGTGCGAAATGGAACTGACCTTCAGTAAAGACGCGCTCAAATTTCTGAAAAAGCTTCCAACAAAAGATGTGAAGAGAGTTCAGACTAAAATTCTCTATTTGCTTAACTCAGTTGAGCAATCAGGGTTAGTGCCATCGGGAGAACTTGATATCAAAGCCTTAGAAGGAGAATGGCAAGGCTTCCTAAGAATGAGGGTTGGCAAAATCAGAATTATTTTCGCGATCAACTCTGAACTAGACGAGCTGCAAATTCACGGCATAAATTTTAGAGGAAATGCTTATAAAACATTAAGCGTAGACCATGCAGTAGCTTTGAAAATCAGAACATAAGAAAAGCTAAAACTCACTAGAACATGTACTTAAATCTTGGCTTGGGGAACACTCAATTTATTGTTGATCGATGTGTCTTGAGCAATGCACTATTCCCCAGACCAACTGAGAGATTTACTGTATAAAGTTGAAGCTGAACAGGGTCTCAGGGTGATCTATGGGCTTGAGTCAGGTAGTCGTGCCTGGGGGTTTGAGTCTCAAAACAGCGATTATGATGTTCGTTTTCTTTACGTTCGACCAGTTGATTGGTATCTATGTATTGAAAAACGCAATGATGTGTTGGAGCTTGGAACCTCCAGCGATATTGATCTTAGTGGTTGGGATCTCAGGAAATCACTCTTGTTCCTCCGGCAATCACATCCCGTGCTACTTGAGTGGTTGAGATCTCCTGTCGTCTACATTGAGCAGCCAGAAATAATTCAACGGATGCGGGAGATTGGAGAGGAATTTTTCGCTCCACGCGCATCAGTCCATCACTACATCGGTTGGGCTGAACGAATCCTTCATCGATATTTTCAGCATTCTGATTTGGCTGCAAAGCGTTACTTCTATGTCATGCGTCCAATTTTGTGTTGCCGTTGGATTCAGACAATTAGTGGACAGCCACCTCTTTTAATGCAAGAGCTTACTACAGCAATTGAAATGCCTATCAATGCAAAATTAGCCCTTGAAAACCTAATTGAGAGAAAACGGGGAGGGTACGAGCTTGATTCAGTCGGTAGAATACCAATTCTAGATCAGTATATTTTTGAGACTTTGCCTCAAATTAAGGAGTTCCTTGTCACCCTTCCTAAACCCGAATATGCGCCTTTCGAGCTTCTAAATCCACTGTTTCACCAAGCTCTGGCGAAGTTTTCGACAGGGCGACATTTCTTCCAACCTAGTAACGACAATGTATCGTGAAGTTGGGCGTGTGCTATGCAATGCTTGAAAGACAACCGATCGCTTAACATGCAACTAGTGATTAACCGCAAGTCTTATAACATCAGCACCTACGCCAACGAAACAATATGGTTCTCAACATAATTTGACCCCATGAAAATCAAGGCAATTATTTGGCAAGAAGACGATGTGTGGTGTGCCTCTGTGCCTGCTCTTCCTGGGTGTCATACTTGGGGAGAGAATTATGAGCATCTATTAGAGATGCTTGAAGATGCTGTCGAGGGTTGGTTAGAAGTTGTGAGCGAAACAGGTGGTTGAGCTGTCCTTGTGAAAGCGATTTCTAGCCGAACTACCGTTTGTAGCAATTTTCTGTAATCCAACCTGCCCAACAACACTAGAGTTCACCTAAGAGACAACCGCGATCGCTTAATATCAAACTAGTGATTAACCGCGAGTCTCATGACATCACCTACGCCAACAAAGCAATATATCGAACATTGCAACGGGGGGTATTGGATTGAAGGAACCCGAATCTCCCTCGATTCAGTTGTCTACTGTTTCCTGAATGGAGAATCTCCCGAAAGCATTGCCCAAAATTTTCCGCTGCTTTCACTAGAACAGGTTTATGGTGCGATCGCGTTTTATCTTGCCAATCGAGAAGTTGTGGATGCGCACCTAAAAGCAGGCGAAGCAGAATTTCAAAAGTTGCAACAGTCTTGTAGATCAAGAAATCCAACGCTCTATCAAAAACTGAAAGCTGCTCAAGCCCAGAAACACGGTGCGGTATGACAAGGGTTCGCTTCCAAGCTGATGCCGATCTTAGACAAGCGATCGTGATTGGAGCCATCCGCAGACAACCCGGTCTTGATTTTCGATCAGCGAATGAAGCAAGGCTTGAAAGCATAAAAGATCTAGAGGTTTTGGCAATTGCAGCGCAAGATGCCAGAGTGCTGGTCACGCACGATCGCAGAACCATGCCAACCGAGTTTGGTCAGTTCATCATGACCCAAACTAGCTCTGGTGTACTGATTCTTTCGCAAAGCCTTCCAATCAGTGAAGTGATTGCTGCGCTCATCCTAATTTGGGAAGCATCTACGGCTGAAGAATGGATCAATCAAATAATGTCTATTCCATTTTGAGAAATTGACCTTTACGTCATCTACAAGGTGAAGACACGAAATGCCATGCTTCTACAGGTTTTTTAATCTTTGTCATTAGAAGTGCATTCTCCTTTTGCACAGGGGGCTGTGTACTATGGGTATGAGTTTAAGCACTCGCTCATCGCAGTAAGGTATCACCAGCATGACCGCCGTAACCTCAAATCCTCAATCCGCCGCGCCTGCTTTCTGTGAAGGCATTCAACATTTTGGTGACTCGCTCCCCGGTTTTGATCAATATGGGAAAACCCCCACGATCGCCCCAGGCAAAACCGCGATCGCTGACCCCACTGATTTAACGGCGGTCTATCAGACTCTGCTCACAGCGGATGCGTTGCGCTATCTAATCCTGCAAGTGACCGCAAGTAAAGCTTCAGGGCACCCCGGCGGGTTTGCCAGTCAAGCCGAAGCCTATGCAGCGCTAGTGATGTTGGGTCACAAAAACATCCTGACCGAGGTGGGGCACCACGCGCCCGGTTTTTATAGCGCCATGTTTTTAGACCGATCGCTCGAAGATATGGGCATTCAGACCGTGCAGCAGTTGCGCGATCGCTTCCGCGAAAAACACGGATTACTCGGACATCTCTCTGGCTTCATTCCGGGAATTTTGGCCCCAGCAGGCCCTTTAGGTCAGGGGCAACACTTTGCAATGGCAGCCGCGACGCTGCACCGCGATAAGCTGTTTCCCTTTACCGTCGGCGATGGGGGGTTAGGTGAGCCTTATATTGTGAGCGCGATCGCCCACTTCCATACTGCCTATCCAGAGGTGACAAATTTCTTGCCTGTGTTGGTCTGGAACGGCTATTCACAAGAGCATCACAGCATGGTGTCTACCAAATCTAATGACGAGATGATTGCCTATTGGAAGGGCAACGGCTTTGAGAACGTGGTAATGGTTGATGCTAAAGACTTTGATGACCAAAACCAGCCGGGAGCTTATGTAGACAGCACCGCGTTCTCGTTTGAGCAGCGTCTTCAGTTTACAAAGTCGGTTCTGACTTCTATGAATGAGGCTGCTCGTTCTGCCTTGGGCGGCAAGCTGACGGTCTTTATCATCAAGCAGCTTAAGGGCGCAGGGATGCACGCGAGAGGCGCAAAATCTCACAACCTCTACGCTCAACACACGTTAGACAATCCCGATATTATTGCAGCGCTCAAAGCCCGTGCCCTCACACCCGAAGCGTGGGAACTTGTGCGAACCAACTGCGAACGGGCAGGCGGCGGCCCCGCAAGCAAAACGGCTGTGACCGAATCGGTGTTGCCCTTGCCCGATTTGGGACAGTTGCCGCTAGAAGAATTCACCGTCGGCGGCGATCCTAAAGTCTCAACGACGGCTATGGGTAAGCTGGTTGGCTATGTCGGCAACGTCGATCGTGCCTTCACAGTCACCAACGCAGACGGCAACGAAGCCTCTGGAATCGCCAACATCAACCAGGCATTGCGAATTATTCACCCCGTTGAAGACGCGCTCTATAACCAAGCCCCTAAAGGACAGGTCTACGAGCCTTTGAGTGAAGATGCCTGTGCAGGTTTGGCAGCCGGGTTAGCGCTGATGGGTTCTCGATCGCTCTGGTGTTCTTACGAATCGTTTGCGATCAATGGCTTACCAATTTGGCAAACTGTCACTCAGGCAATGGCAGAATTGCGCCGTCCCACGCCGTCTACGATGACGCTGTTTACGGCAGGGGCGCTAGAGCAGGGGCGCAACGGCTGGACTCATCAACGTCCTGAAATCGAAGCTTATTTTGCAGCAATGATGCGGAACGGCAATGTCTTTCCGCTGTTTCCGCCCGATGCCAATAGCATTCAGGTTTGCTATGACTGGGGGCTGACGACGAAAAATAAGGGCATTGTGATTACGTCAAGTAAATCGCCGCTTCCGATTCACACGACCTTTGAGCAAGCGCGTCAGGCGTTGAAGGATGGCGCGATCGTGCTTAAAGAAATGCCCAGCGCTGAAAGTGCAAATGCTAAAACCGTGGTGTTTGCCGCCGTCGGTGACATGGTTCTGATTCCGGTGCTCGAAGCGGCAGCGCATCTCGAAGCGGAAGGCCTATCCGTGCGAGTCGTATCAGTTGTGAATCCTCGTCGTCTCTATCGCGCTCATGATGTCGCCTGGGATCTCTGCTCAGAGCCAGACGGTGAGTTTCTAGACGATGCCAAGTTTGAGGCGATGTTTGGCGGCGATGTGCTGATTGGAGTGACGGGCGGCGCAAGTGGAATGCTAGAGCCGATCATGCTGCGAAGCACTGCCAAGCGCGATACATTCTCTTGGAAGCGAGGCGAAACCACTGCCAGCGCGGGTGAATTAATGGCAGTCAACGGCATCACTGCCGAAGCATTGGCAAAACGGGCACTAGCGTTGGCGCACTAAATTTTGGGTTGCAGAATGGGATGAAATGGCTGTAGGGGTAGTGCCCCCGTGCCTACCCCTGACGGAGGGCAACCACGGGGGATTGCCCCTACAAATCACCCCTCTATCTAGCAACGTCTAAATTTCTTCCGAAGTCGGTATTGTTAGAATTCTGGGGCGATCGTTAAGATGTGGGTTTCACACGCTGCACGATCGCTCCTTTTTTGTTCCAATGTGGTGCACCAGATATGTTGCCAACCTACTCGCTGATCGTCCCTATCTATAACGAAGAAGCCACGATTCATGAGCTTTATCGTCGGGTCAGTTCTGTGATGAATCGACTAGATGCCACTGCCGAATTAGTGCTGATTAACGATGGAAGTCGAGACCGATCGTTGCCGCTAATTCGGGAGCTACACCAGCAAGATTCACGCGTTTGCTATCTGAGTTTGGCTCGCAATTTTGGTCATCAAATCGCGGTGACTGCTGGGTTAAACTTCGCACGAGGTCAGGTGATTGTGATTTTAGATGCCGATCTGCAAGACCCACCCGAACTGATTCCCGGAATGGTCGAGAAATGGCGACAAGGCTATCAGGTGGTTTACGCTCAACGCACCCAACGCCGCAAAGAAGGCTGGTTTAAGCGCTTGACCGCCTATACGTTTTACCGATTGTTAAAGAACCTGGCAGATGTTGACATTCCCACAGACACAGGTGATTTTTGTTTGCTCGATCGGCAAGTGGTGGACTTGCTGAACACGATGCCAGAACGAAATCGATATCTCCGAGGGTTACGATCGTGGGTCGGATTCTCACAAACCTCGGTCAAGTTCGATCGCGATCCACGATTTGCGGGTGATGTGAAATATACATTTAGTAAATCATTTGGGCTGGCAGTTAACGGATTGGTTTCGTTTTCTAAAGTGCCGCTTCGCATCTCAACCTATGTCGGATTGTTTTCGGCAGTGGTGGCGCTAGTGATGGCAATTTTAGTGCTCTATTGGCGAATTTTTGTGCCGCATTCACCCGTGACTGGACTTGCCACGATTATTGTCGCGATTTTCTTTCTCGGTGCGGTGCAGCTCGTCAGCATTGGCATTCTCGGTGAATATATTGGACGAATTTATGAAGAGGTAAAAAACCGCCCCCTTTATACCCTTGGAGAAGTCGCGGGATTTGAGCGACAGCCAGCGGAAACGAGTCGCTCGCGCTAAGAATTCTGGATTAAATAAGGTGGCACAGCCGTCTCGTCTCGTCTCGGCTGTTTAAGTCAGGCAAGATGCCCGACCCACTCTCGGAGTTATTTAATCCACGATCATAAAAGTTACGCAATTGTCCAGAAAGGACTACAATAACTCCGCTACTTGTCCATTTAAACAAACTATGATGCGATCGTCGTCCCCGTTCCTAGTCGCTTTGCTAGTTTTATCGTTAACGGCTTGCAGTGACTCGCCGACGGGTCAGGGTGGAGGTAGCACCGCGCCAAAAGGACGACTCGCTACGGTTGTCAGCCGAGGAAAACTCGTGTGCGGGGTCAGTGGAGAACTCCCCGGATTTAGTTTTGTCGGCAAAGACGGCAAATATTCGGGGCTAGACGTAGATGTGTGTCGAGCGATCGCCGCCGCCGTCTTCAACAACGCTGATGCCGTTGAATATCGCAACCTCAACGCCAAAGAACGCTTCACCGCCGTGCAAACGGGTGAAGTCGATATTCTCAGCCGCAATACAACCTGGACAATGAGCCGTGACACCTCCGTCGGCTTAGAATTTGCACCCGTCGTCTTCTATGACGGTCAGGGAATCATGGTCAAAAAAGCAAGCGGCATCAAAACTTTAGCCGATCTCAAAGGCAAATCGATCTGCATCCAGACGGGCACCACGACTGAGCAAAACCTGACCGATCAGATGCGAAAACGCAGCATTCCCTATACGCCCGTTGTGTTTGAGGATGTGAATACCACCTTCGGAACTTACGCCGAGGGGCGATGTGAAGGAGTCACCGCCGATCGCTCTCAGTTAGTTTCTCGTCGCACAACGCTACCCAAACCCGCCGATCACGTCATTTTAGAAGAACCTTTATCTGAAGAGCCACTAGCCCCTGCGGTTGCCGATGGCGACGCTGCCTGGAGCAATCTAGTGAGATGGACGGTGTTTACTCTAATCAAAGCTGAAGAACTGGGCGTAACTTCTCAAAATGTGACTCAGCAAGTGAACAGTCCCGATCCGACGGTGAAGCGGTTCTTAGGTTCGGAAGGTGACTTAGGCAAAGGAATGGGCGTAACGAATGACTTTGCAGTGCGAATCATTCAGCAGGGTGGAAACTATGGCGAAATTTACGATCGCAACCTCGGTGCTAAAACTAAGCTAAACCTACCTCGTGGGCAAAACAACCTCTCCACAAAAGGCGGATTGCTGCTCTCACCGCCGTTTAGATAAGGGCTACTCACGAATTCTCGCTGTCTCAGAAACACCCTAAATAACGTGAGTTCGACGAGTTTTTTTGCTTCGTTGTCAGCGGCTTCTGCCCCCTAAATCCCCCAATCTGGGGGACTTCAAGCCCAGAATTTAGGTTCAAAGTCCCCCAATTTTGGGGGATTTAGGGGGCAGCCCAGACTGGCAACCGTAGCGAAAAGCTTCATCGAACTCACGTTAAATAACCTGAGTTCGGGTTAAGCCGAAGGCTGAAATCCCCACTGCAAGTAGCTTGAGCCAAACAACCAGCTAGTAATCTTTTCTCAATAAGTCCTACTATTAAGAATATTCTCAACTGTGAGGCTTATTGACAAGAGCCTGATGTGGAGCATAGCAGCAAGGCACGGAAAATCAGGACTTCTGGCGATTTCTTATCCCGAACTCAGGTTAAATAAGTTAATCACCTTAGAATTGAGGTAGGACAAAGACTCCGCTAATTCAGGTTAACTATGGCTAACGCAGACGATCGTAAGAAGAGAATTATGGAGCATGTCGCTCGTAGTGTTGGAGACTTTAGCAAGGATTTGTCGCCGCGATCGATAGAACGCAAACAGCGCATTATGGATCACGTTCGCCGCACCCAAGGCTAATTGCATCTGCATTAATAAAGCGATCGCCCGCAGAAATGTTTAATCTAACGTCTCTACGGGCGATTCAGATTTAGCAGGTGACTATTTAGCTCTAGCCGATGGCAAAATCACTCTATCGATCACATGAATGACCCCATTGCTGGCTTTGATGTCTGCTTTAACAACCTTCGCATTGTTGACCATCACGCTACTGGTGCCAACTTTGACCATCACAGGGCTGCCTTCAACGGTCTTGACGTTTCCTGACTTGAGATTGGTAGAAAGCACTTCACCAGAAACGACGTGGTAAGTCAGAACTTTAACCAGTATCGCTTTGTTTTCAGGCTTGAGAAGTTCTTCAACCGTGCCTTTAGGAAGCGCAGCAAATGCGGCATCGGTAGGAGCAAACACGGTGAACGGCCCAGGACTCGATAAGGTTTCAACTAAACCAGCCGCTTTAAGAGCCGCCGTCAAAGTTTTAAACGAATCGTTTGTAGACGCGATTTCAACGATCGTCTTTTCGGAAGCCGTCATCGCTCCTGGAGCCGCGATCGGTGTGGGGCTAGAGACGGGTTCAGCAGTCTTTGTTGCTGGCGGAATTGTGGGCAGACTGATCGGAGCCGCCATCGGCATATCAGCAGCTTGGCTTGGATTTGGAACTACGAGCGCACCTAAGCTCAAGAATCCAGCAAGACTCAGCGTTTTCATTAGAGCGAAAGCTTTCAGGTTCATAGTGGCTAAACTCAGTTTACGAAGTGTGAACTTCTGTAATGACTTGTGAAGCCTATAACGAAATTTGACAAAGCACAATCGTAGCGGCGTGTAGTCAAAGAATTTGGGCCAGAAACTTTCGGGTGCGTTCTTCTTTAGGGTGCTGAAAGAAGTCGATCGGGCTTGCCGTCTCAACTAATAAGCCTTCATCCATCAGAATGATGCGATCGGCAACTTCTCGCGCAAACCCAACTTCGTGAGTGACCACAATCATCGTCATGCCCGATTCAGCCAGCGATCGCATTACGTCCAACACTTCGCGCACCATTTCAGGGTCTAGTGCGGAAGTGGGTTCGTCAAACAGCATAATTTTAGGCTGCATGGCGAGAGCACGAGCGATCGCGACTCGCTGCTGTTGCCCACCCGATAGCTGACCCGGATATTTCTGTGCTTGTTCAAGAATGCCGACTCGCTCCAAGAGTTGTAAAGCCACCTCTTCAGCCTTTGCCTTGCTCCATTTACGCACCCAAGTCGGGGCAAGAGTGACGTTTTGCAGCACCGTCAAATGAGGAAATAAATTAAACTGCTGAAACACCATGCCCACTTCTTGACGAATCTTGTCAATGTTTCGCAGGTCATCAGATAGCTCAGTGCCGTCGATTACGATTCGTCCTTGCTGATAGTCTTCTAGCGCGTTAAAGGTGCGAATAAACGTGGATTTGCCAGAGCCAGAAGGCCCCATAATCACCACAACTTCGCCTTGATCAACTGTCAAACTCACGCCGCGCAAAACCTGAAATTTGCCGTACCACTTATGAACATTTTCAGCAATCAGCATTGACATATCAGATTAAGGAGAAAAGAATTCGGCGATCGAGCGTTCATTCTCAGAATAACTTTTGAGTGATTGTTTTGATCAGCGCGACTGAATCGGCGATCGCACCAAATACGCCCCCTTGCATCTTTACCATTTTTAAGGCAGCCAGATGATTGTCATAGTCGGTTGCGCCTGTGCAGTCAGACAGCAAGAGACATTCATAGCCGCGATCGTTGGCATCGCGCATCGTTGTATGGACACAAACATCGGTTGTAATGCCCGTCAGCACAATGTTTTGAATGCCTTTACGCTTGAGCAACAAATCGAGATCCGTGGCATAAAACGAGCCTTTTCCAGGCTTATCGATCACGGCTTCTCCCGGCAATGGGGCCAGATCAGGAATAATCTCCCAACCCGGTTCACCCCGAACTAAAATCTTGCCGCACGGGCCCAAATCGCCAATGCCAGCGCCGATTTGCTGACTGCGCCACTGTTTGTTTTCGGGCAGATCAGACAAGTCGGGTCGGTGTCCCTCGCGGGTGTGCATGATGTGAAAGCCTTTGGCACGAGCTACTGAGAGCAGATGTTTGATTGGCTCGATCGGGGCCCGTGTCAGCGATAGGTCATAGCCCATGCGATCGACATACCCCCCGATTCCACAGAAATCGGTCTGCATGTCGATCACCAAAATCACCGTATTGTCGGGTCGCAAATCCCCATTGAAGGGATAGGGGTAGGGTTCAGCCTCTACATAACATCCCATAAACCACATCCTATAACTGGACTTTGCTCACTAAGGGGGCTGTTTCATAAGAACGGGTAGGTTCAGAAAAACCGCATGACGTGCCGTCTGTGTGAACTACCTGATCTTCCCAAGGCAAGCGATAACTGCCTTCTACCATATCTTGCATATAGGTGTAGGGGCAATCTTGGGCACCGCCTTTGACCGCGACATAGCCGCGATGCCCAAATTGATAGATATTATTTTCTACACCCCAAACGCGACGGGCTTCTTGCACCAGTTTTGGGCGCACCTCTCCGGTAATGATTTCGTCGGGGCGACCTGTGCCTGTGACTAGAGGAGTGCCGTCAAAATTAACGATCGTGCCTTCACCCATTGAGTCAAAGGTGCCATCACTGCCACACATGCAAACCGAAGCCGTATAAATCAGATTGCAGAAAGCGTTTGCCTGATTGGTGATATTCCAAGCGTGACGAATCGGTGCCGTGTAGCCCGCCGTGCGAATCATGATATCGGCTCCCTTATAAGCGCATTCTCTCGCCATTTCAGGAAACATGCCGTCGTGACAAATAATCAGCGCCAACGTGCTGCCATTGGGGCCTTCGCAGACAGGAATGCCCAGATTTCCGGGTTCCCACGGCTCTACAGGCACCCAGGGATGCAGCTTGCGATAGTAGAGCTTGATTTCTCCTTGATCGTCGATGATGATTCCACTGTTATAGGGATTGCCGTAGGGGTTGTGTTCCATAATCGAGAAACAACCCCAAATTTGGTTGTCTCGACAGGCGGCTTTAAACGCTGCGACTTCGGCACCTTCTAACCGACACATGATCGACGGATTGGTATCCATCGATAACCCGTGTAGAGAATATTCTGGAAACACGACCAGATCCATTGAGGGCAGATTGCGTCGAGCTTTGGCAACCAGGCTGCAAATGCGCTGTGTCTGCATTGCCAGATCGTCTGGCGTTACCACAGTCGGCAACTGTAGCTGCACCAGCCCTAAGACGACTCCATCTGACGATTTATTCAGTCCACCTAACCCGCTCATATGAGATCTCCGTATGCTTGCAATTTGATTTGCCCACACTAAAGGATCTACAGAATTGAGAGCGTTAATGGAGTGTGATTCAATACTTTTGGGTGTGAGGAGGTGAGCGATCGGCGAAACCGCATCACAGCGACTCAGCATCGGTCTATTTAATCAAACCTAGACGCTTTAGCTCTGCATTGATTTTTGCTTCCATTTCGGAGCGGGTTGACGGGTCAATCATTTGTCGTTGAAAGCTGTTGAACTCTTCCTGACTGAGCTTGTATTCCTTGTAGACGATCTCCCGTCTCTGAGCAGCAAACCCGGCACAGATCTCTCTAACCCGATCGCGCACATTGGCTTGAACCTGATCAACATTGCTGCAAACATTACTAGGCGCATTTCCGCCTGTTAGTTTCTTAACCTCTTCGTCGAGAGGTCTACGGGTGATTTCTAGCTTGTAGGCAGCTCTGACATAACGAGTGAAGGTCGGCTCTTGAGACTGAGCATAAGCGGCAGAATCAAACAGACGAGCGGTCTGACCCGATAGATTTGGAGCCAACCCCAAGAGAACACCCAGAGCAGAGAGGGTGCCCAATGTCAGCGATCGAGCCAGCATTTTGTTTAAGCGAGACGGTAAATGAGAGGCGCTGTTCATCATAGATAGTGTGACACTCCGAAAACTAGCACACGAGGGCGCTTTAATAATCATGAATTATTTTATGGGCAAGAAGTTCCACAAAATCGCGAGGTTTTAACTTTAATTGCTACAGGACTTTAAATCAGAGTGACTCAGGTCTTGAAGATTTGACAAAGCTCGATCGCTTTGGTCTGTAAGGTTGAAATTTCCTCTGCTCCGCGTTTCAGGCTAAATTCTAATTCAAGCAGTAATGGTAGCGTCTGTTGCAGTTGAGTCACCGAAATTTTGGCGAGTTCTTTTTGCAGAAAGTAAAGCTTTTTAGGATTGTTAAGTTCGGCGGCTTGAGCGATCGTGCGATCGTCTCGCTCTCCTGACTCCAGCATGACTTTAATCCACAAACGCTGCCGAAACTGCCCGATCAGCGTCGCCAAAATTTTGAGGGCAGGTTCGTTTTGACGCAGCAGTTCTGTGACTAGTTCCAACGCGCGATCGGTCTTGCCTTCGAGAATTGCTGCCACTAGCTGCAAGCTGTTTTGAGTGCTAGCGGTGATCAGAGGCGCGATCTCGTCCACGGTTAAAGGCTTTTTTGACTCGCCGCCCAAGAGTCGAATCTTTTCTAGATCACTATAGAGTTGCCGCGTGTTGTTGCCGATCGCTTCCGCTAAAAATTCGGCACTGTCTGCGTTCAGCTTGACTTCTAGTTCTCTAGCCACTTGCTGCACTTGCTTGATCAATAAATCGGTCTTCCAAGGCGGAATCGGTGAAAACTCTTGAATCGAGGCATATTTTTGCAGCAGTTTTGTAGATTTTAGCCGTCCGTCAGGTTTGCTCGAACTGGTCAACAGCAGCGTCGTCGTCTTGAGAATGGCGGGCAGCGTTCGTTCTAGCTCTGCCAGCAAGCTTTCTGAGCAGCGTTGAGCCAGGGTTGTTTCGACTAGCCACACAAAGCGATCGCCCGCTCCAAACGGCGGAGTCATGGCCTGGTTGAGTCCTTGAATCACCGCGTCAGGCTGGTCAGGCGAAATCTTGTCCACGTTAAAGCTCTCCCAGGTGGGGTCAAGCGTCTTTTCCTGTAACGTTTTGACGGCTTGGGCGATCGCGAAACTATCTTCTCCCCAATAAACGTAAATTGCCATACACCAGTTTTAGACGTGAGACTTTAGACTTTAGACTGAACAGCGTCCAGCGTCTAGCGGTTGAAGTCTTAAAGATTTTTTAAGACGATCCCCGGTTCGTAGGGTTGAGGAGAACTGCTGGAATCTCCCTAGAGCAAAGCGGCACTTTGCCGTTAGATTAAGGGTGGACTTTTAAACTGTCGATTTACAGCGCGAGGCGATCGAGATTGGACGAAAACTATCAGACCTACCTCAATCGGGTGATGCGGATGACGCTCCCAGACACCTACAGGTCGCAGGTGCAGCACATTCAAGAGTCGCCCAAGTTTCAACATCATCCAGATCACGGGTGGCAGACGACCGAGTTTCCGGGTTATAGCGTGGTGACTCCGTGTGGAGCAGCCGACCACGAAAATGCGGCTCTCTACGATCGTCTGACCACTTTTCAAGCGCAGTTGGTGCAGCAATTAGGCGAAAATCTGCTGCTTCCGGTGCCGCCAAAAAGCTTTCACATGACGTTGGCAGATTTGATTTGGGATAGTGCTTATCGTCATGCTAGCGAAAATCCTGACTTTGAAACTCAGTTGCGCGATCGCATGGCCATCAGCTTTAAACAGAGTCAACCGCTCTCTCAAAACAAACCACTTCGCTTTCAAGCCTTGGGGTTGATGGTGATGCCTCGTGCGATCGCGCTGTGTCTCGCTCCTACCGATGAGGAATCTTATGAGCGAGCGCTGAAACTGCGACGAGCGATTTACCAAAACCCGGAGGTGATCGCGATCGGCATTGAGCAGCAGTATTACTTTACGCCGCATATTACGCTGGGCTATTTTGGTGATGTTTCGGCAGCAGCAAACCCCGATCGTCGGGGTCAAACCTTAGATGAACTGAATCAGCAGTGGGTAGACGGTCAACCTCAAGCATTTTGCGTCTATCGGGCAGAGCTTCACAAGTTTGACAATATGGCTCACTATTATCGCGAGTCAGACTGGGCGACTTTTAAGTTTTGAGTTGTGATATCTCCTCAAGATACAAGGGGGCAGAAGCCGCTGAGAACAAAGCGAAAAAGCTCGTCGTAACGTGTTTTTAAAGCACGGGTCGGGGCTAGAAGGAACGATCGCAGAAGATTTTTTGAAATCATCCTGATTTATCCCCTCCACCCAGAATAGAGGAATGGTAGATGCACCCTGATTATTCACCCCGGCTTCACGGCTGGGGTTTTTTGTTTTTAAAGCTCAACGCATTGCGCCCATTGTGTTCTTCCAGGATAATTCTTTGCAAAGGACGATCAGGGCGCGTTCTTCGGCATCTCTAAAAAGCTTTGACTCGATCAATTCTTGCAAGACTTGGTGCGTCAGTTGAGTCGAAAACGTGCCGCCACAGTGCAGGAGGTGACTGTAGTAGCAAAATTGCGATCGTCGCTCTTGGTTGAGATGAAACTGATGAATCTCTGCGGGAGTCATCGTAGCCACGGGCGTATTCACAGGCACGACGACTCGCGGAATTCCTTGCACTCCATAGAATTCGCCATTGTGTTGATCAAGGCAACCTACGAGAACTGTCCAGAGTAATGTGCGCGTTTCGTTGATTAGATCGGGTGTGAAAAGCGGATCGGGTTCGCTCGACAGGCGAGGCCCCATATTCATAAACATCGGGTTGAGCAGTTGAGAATTATAGACAATGCCGATCGCCCAATGACGTTCTTCGGTTTCGAGCTTGACGAAGGTGCCAAACCCATAATCATCGGCTTTAGGAGCATCGATAAAATCCATCTCGTCATCCAACTGCACCACATAATCACAGTGGGAATTTGATTTGACTACTTTACCCAATCGCATAGTGATTCCTCTCGCACTCACTGGAATTGTACAGTGGTGAGAGTTTTTGTACTATAAATCTCATCGTTGCTGCGTCATTCATCCCTGACGAGGCGACTCGAACCCCGTAACTTGTGCGGTAGAATCTAGACTTAAGCTTTTGTATCAGTCACAACAAAACGCCATGAGTAAAGGGACGCTGTTCGATAAAGTTTGGGATGCACACACAGTCGGAACTTTGCCTTCGGGTCAGACTCAGCTTTTTATTGGGCTACACCTGATTCACGAAGTCACCAGCCCTCAAGCGTTTGCGATGTTGATAGAACGCGGACTCAGCGTATCTTTTCCAGAACGGACGATCGCCACAGTTGATCACATCGTTCCGACTGAAGATCAAACGCGCCCCTATGCTGACTCACTCGCAGAAGAGATGATGCAAGCGTTAGAAAAAAACTGCCAGGAGAACGGCATCACCTTCTATAACGTTGGGTCAGGCAGTCAAGGAATTGTGCATGTGATTGCCCCCGAACAGGGATTGACCCAGCCCGGAATGACGATCGCTTGCGGTGATAGCCACACGTCAACTCATGGGGCATTTGGCGCGATCGCGTTTGGCATCGGCACCAGTCAAGTTCGAGATGTGCTTGCCTCGCAAACGCTGTCACTCTCAAAGCTGAAAGTCCGTAAAATCGAGGTCAATGGGGCGCTGAAACCTGGAGTTTATGCCAAAGATGTGATTTTGCATATCATTCGCAAACTGGGCGTGAAGGGCGGTGTTGGCTACGCTCATGAGTTTGCAGGAACAACCTTCGAGCAGATGAACATGGAAGAACGGATGACCGTTTGCAATATGGCGATCGAGGGCGGTGCGCGCTGTGGATATGTGAACCCCGATCAGGTCACTTACGATTATCTTCGGGGGCGTGATTTTGCGCCTAAAGGCGATGATTGGGACAAAGCGATCGCGTGGTGGAACAATATTCGTAGCGATGCCGATGCCATTTATGATGATGTGATCGTTTTTGATGCGGCTGACATTGCTCCAACCGTTACCTGGGGTATTACTCCCGGTCAAGGTATTGCCGTAGATGAATCAGTTCCCACGCAGGATGGCATCGCCGAAGACGAGAGAGCGAGCGCCGAAGAAGCTTATCGCTATATGGATCTGGCTCCGGGTCAACCGATTCAAGGCACTAAAGTTGATGTCTGTTTTGTCGGCAGTTGCACCAATGGCAGAATCAGCGATTTGCGAGAAGCCGCGAAGTTTGCCAAAGGGCGACATGTTGCAAACGGTGTAAAAGCTTTTATTGTCCCCGGTTCAGAACGGGTGAAAAAACAGGCAGAAGCCGAAGGGTTACACGATATCTTTTTAACCGCAGGCTTTGAATGGCGAGAGGCCGGGTGTTCGATGTGTTTGGCGATGAACCCCGATAAACTGCAAGGTCGGCAACTCAGCGCCTCTTCGTCAAATCGCAACTTTAAAGGTCGTCAAGGCTCGTCGTCGGGACGGACTTTGTTGATGAGTCCGGCGATGGTGGTGGCGGCGGCGGTGACGGGTCAAGTGACCGACGTGCGCGAGTTGATCTAAACCTGGCGATTTGGGTGGAGGCGTAAAAGCGCGGAGGGCAACCATAGGAGATTTCCCCTACCCAAATCCTCTCTCCATTCAGCAATATCCAATCAGATTAGCGATCGCAGAGTCATGAAAGATGACGCGATCGCTGATTTTGTATTCATTATAGTCAATCAATTTAGGCCCGATATTGCGCTCTCATCTTCCTTTAAGCAAAGCCTTATCAAATCCACCCTTTCAGGTCAGCAAGATCTCAGATAAGTAGCCTTTAATCATAGTCAGGAATAGAACGACCCACTGACATTTTAAGGAGATTGAATCATGCGATTTTATAAACTTGCAACGGGCTTTATGTTAGCGATCGCTGCGACTGTAACGACACAATCCGCCGCTTTTTCTGCACAGGCATTCAACAATCCCACTCATCCGACGCTCGAAGAAGTTGCTGCACAAACTTCTAACACCACCCCCAACTCATCGCAGATGGTTTCATGCGCGTCACGATTTGACGATTCTAGTTTGACGAGCGAGGAGGTTGCTGCCATTCAATCTCCGAGAGTCTGTGACGTTAATATGCAAGCTGCAATCCCGGCTACTCAGGTTCAGAATTAGACTGAATTTAACCCGATCGCAAATCGACAAACCAAACCAGTGATCTGCAATTTGAGGCGTTGCGCGAGTAAGCAGCTTGTTAACTCAAACAACGCCATTAGCTCTATGACACTGAACAATGTTGTGATCTCCGTTTAGCATTGCAGATTTTGAATTAATAGCCCGGTTGTCTTCCCCATTCTTCTGCCAGCAAACTGAAGAGTAGCTGGTCATACAACACACCATCCAGTAATTGGTGCTGACGCAGACATCCATCTTGCTGGAATTCTAAAGATTTGAGTAGGGCGATCGAGGCTTGATTAAATGCCCCCGTATCGGCCATGACCTTATTTAACCCAACGACTTTAAACAAATAATTGAGCAGTAGCCACAAGCCTTCTTTTGTATAGCCTCGTTGTCGATAGTCTGCACCAGTGAAGTAACCTACTCCTGCCGATCGGTTTTTAGGGTTGAGGTTATACAAGCTAATCTCTCCGATAAACTGATTATCTGTCATGCGGCGAACTGCAAATATAGAGGGGATTTTCTCGTTAAACCGTCGCTGTCGTTCTTCTAAAGTAATGTGCTGGATTGCTTTAGAAGTTATAGAGGAGATATCAACTTGGCTTTTCCACCTATCTATAAACTCTAGATCGTCTGCTTGGAGTGGAGTTAGGCGTACACGAGAGCCATCTGGAATTGTCCACTTGAAATAGTTGAGCTTTTCTGGATCGAGCATATAGACTTACCCCTCACCAGCAATTTTACGCTAACTGAAGCTGGAACACCAACAAGTGAGCTTCGGTTATGTGCCTTTATCTAGTGTACGAGTTTGTTTAACTGCGATCGCTGAAATAGCGGAACTGATCAAGGTTGAGAGAGAAGGTGATGTTGAGTTTCCTTGCGTCAATTCAACCTACAAGATCGGCGATCGCACTATCGATGAGATGTCTAAAGCGGTAAAAGCCGGAATTGAGACAATTGCTCATAATAAGGGAGTATCTACAGCCAGCAGACATAATCTAGAGAGCATAGTTAGGTGGATAGAGGATTATGATTCCAGTCAATGAAGCTCAACAGCAGTTGCAAGATTTGATCGATTCGGTGAGCCTGTCCCATCAACCCATTGTGATTGTGGGACAGAGTAGCAATGCAGTGCTGTTGTCTGAAGCTGATTGGGCATCGGTGCAAGAAACACTATATCTCCTTTCAATTCCAGGGATGCGGGAATCGATTCGGGAAGGACTCGCAACACCGACCCAGGAATATAATCGGGAGTTGGAGTGGTGAGTTGGGAGTTGGTCTACACTAAACAGTCCGAGAGGCGAGAGTTTACCCGCGTCAATGTCCTGCTGAATCTGGGACCACGCTTCTCGATAGGTGATCCACGATCGCCCTCGCGTTAAGCCCACCACCTGGATCACTCCTTCATCCCCGTTTGGGTAATGAGGCGATGAGTAGCCAAGAAAGCGATGTCCTTCACCATCTACATCGAAGCTGTCCCACAACCGATCTCGGATAAATTCAAACAAACCATCATTGCGAGAATTAGGAGAAGTTGTCTGTTCTGGCGGCAACAGGTGGGAAGCATAATAATCCATCACGGTGTAGACCTGCCACCACACAACCCCGCGTTAGCGTGCGTGATCGGTGCCCAATTTTCGTCTACAACTCTGCCGATCCCAAGTTCGCCCAAAGGGCCAGGCAACGAATCAAACAGCTTGTTCCACAAAAAACCGAGTGAGATGACGGGCAGGTCGGCATCCCAATGATTGGTAAAAGCGAACCCTCTTCCGTTTGCGTGAAAGTTTGGGACACTGCGGCGGGCAGTACGGCGCAAGCGAATCTCAAGTTTCGCTTCATGTCCCTGTCCGCCTGAGTGCGTAATTTCCCAGTTTTCCGGTGCCCAGATGTGAAAAGTGTTGCCGTATTGAGATTCAATCAATGGGCTGTCCCAATGAATATAAAGTTCGCCGCTATTGGGAGCAACGATGTTGTAACGGACTCTACCTTCTGTACCCGTAATCGGCTCATTGAATGGACAATGTTTCCTTCGCCTTGAAAGCCCTTTCGTTCCCCTGGTTGAATGACTGACGGCGGAGTCCAATCGGGGGTATAGTCGCCATGCACAATTTCGTCACTAGAAAAGGTCAGCGTCGCATCCGATTCATTACGGATGAACACTTTCATTCTGATACGGCTCATCGGTTTTTCCTCTAGCGTGTTCGTCACGCCCCAAGCCGTAGTGTGGCTAGAAAGCTATTTTTCAAAACCCACTTGTTCCCTTCAACTTCCAGACCATTTGTGGTCGTGGGTCAAGCATCAAGTCACTGGTTTCACTAAAAACCCAGACCTGCCAAAGGCGTGTTTGCCGTTGCGAATCGAACAGGCTGGCAAGCAATTGGTAATTCGTTTAGTTGTCGAACAGCCTAGAGTGCAATACCTGCTTCTGCTGGAAGAACAGACTCTACCCTTGTTGAATTCGCTAGAACTACTGGGCTTGAGTCAGCGAGAAACTGAAGTTCTCTTTTGTGTGATGCAAGGCAGAGATAACAAAGCGATCGCACTCCAACTCAGTGTTCACAAAAGCACAGTCCGAAAGCACCTGGAAAGTATTTATTGCAAATTGGGAGTACAAAGTCGCACGGAAGCGATCGCACAAGCATTGGAAAAACTAGGATTTTTACATTCTTTGCCACTTAGCTGATGGTTCAATTGCAAAGCAATTTGCTTCAATGCTTCGAGATCAATAGGGGCGATCGCTCACAACTGTACGAATTAGCCAAAATCCTTCGCTGTGCTAACGCCAACATTGTAGGGAACTCTACGATCGTTCATCTTCCTGATTCAAACGTCCGAATTCGTTAAGTGTCAGGGTGATGTTAAATACAGCCGTAGTAATATTTGGAACGTTGAGGAAGCTAAATGTCTGTCAAAAAGTTGATTCTGCCTGCTGTGGCGGTGACTGCTCTTGCAGGAGGCGTGGCAGGATACTTTTATTTCAATGGGGCACCAGGAGATAGTGCAACGCCTTTAGGAATCGCCAAAGTGATTCCTGATCAAGCTTATATGGCAGCCTTCATCTCCACAGACGAAAAAAATTGGGCAAAGCTCAAGCAGTTTGGCACCCCAGAGGCTCAACAGGCAGTCGATAAAAGCGTTAAAGAATTCCAGCAAAAAGTGCTGACTGAATCTAACGTCGATGTAGACAAAGATCTAAAGCCCTGGATGGGCAATGTGATGGTGGCGATGATGCCTAGCACCAATGCTAAAGAGCCAAATGTGCTGATGGCGATCGCTATCAAAGACAAGGTAAGCGCCCTTAGCTTTGCCAACAAGCTTAAGAGCGACGCAAAAGTAAAAAGCACTGAGACCGACTATAAAGGGGTCAAAATCAGTGAAGTCGTGAGCGAAAAAAGTAAAAAGCCTAGTTACGCGGCAGTGCTAAAAGATTCTTATCTCGTGCTGTCGTCTGACAAAAAAGCAATTGAACAGTCGATCGAGACGCTTCAAGGTAGTCCCTCTTTTGCGACCAAGCCAGAAGCCGCACCGCTACTATCTCAAAGCGATGGAGAAGCCGTGGTTGCCCGCTTTTATCTGCCCGACTATGCCGGGATGGTGCAAGCCATGAGCGGCAGTTCTAGCGCGCCGCTGAACGCATCGACTTTAGAGCAGCTAAAGCGAGTCAAATCGATGGTCGGCAACGTCAGCATTGATGAGGTTGGGCTGCGTCTTAAAGGAGCGGTGAAGGTTGACCCACAGACGGCGATCGAGTTTAAGCCTTCTCCTGGCAAAGTGGTGGCTCAGTTCCCAACCGACACTTTCGCGCTCGTATCTGGCGCTAACCTGAGTTCTTATTGGAGCCAAGTTGTAACCCAATCCAAGGACAGCCCAGAGGCGAAACAGGTCATTGAGGCGATGCGAAGTGGCAGCCAAACGATCGGTCTTAACCTCGATAACGATATCTTTGGCTGGATGAATGGCGAGTTTGCGATCGGCATGATGCCACTCAATCAAGGCATGTTGGCACAGCTTGGATTTGGTGGAGCAATGGTGTTTAATACAAGCGATCGTAAAACCGCCGAAGCCACGTTAAGCAAGCTGGATACGATCGGGAAGAGTCAATCTCTGGCGATCGCTCAACGTGATGTCAACGGCAAAAAAGTCACCGAATGGCAAACGCCCCAAGGCGCTCTTTTGGGTCATGGCTGGCTAGATGACAACACCGTGTTTATTGCAATGGGTGATCAACTGGTGACTACGATGTCTAGTCAACCTAATCCTTCTTTAGAAACCAGCGATAGTTTCAAAGCGGTGACGGCTTCTCTGCCTAAGCAAAACATTGGTTACTTCTACATGGATATGGAAAAAACCATGACTTTGGTGAACAAAGTAACGCCCGTTTCTCAAAAGTCAGCCATGCAGCCAGAGACGACTGCAATTCTGAATTCGATTAAGGGTGTTGGTGGCACGACTACCCAGACCGATAAAACGACGAGCCAATTTGAGGCGGTGTTAGCACTTAAACCTGCAAAGTAGTCGCAATCATTCTGACCAAGGGTGTATTGGTCTTGGGCTAATGCACCCTTGGCTTTTGAACAGTTGCGATCGTCAGGATCAATGGCAAGAATTTTTTTATCCGCAGGTCTTGTCTCCACCTCCTGGCGATCGCTTACCCGTCTAAATATTACGTGAATTCGATGAAGCTTTTCGCTGCGGTTGCAAATCCGGGCTGCCCCCTAAATCCCCCAAAACTGGGGGACTTCAGTCCCAGAATTTAAGTTCAAAGTCCCCCAAACTGGGGGATTTAGGGGGCTGAAGCGCTGAAGAACGCAGCGAAAGAACTCATCGAACTGACATTAATGTTGGGTCAAAATCTCATAACCGCTAGCAGTGACGACTAACGTATGTTCACACTGGGCCGAGAGTTTACGGTCTTTTGTGAGCGCCGTCCACTTATCTTTCATCACCTCAACTTCCCAGGTGCCTTCGTTGATCATTGGCTCGATCGTAAACACCATCCCCGGACGCAGCTTTTTGCCAGTTCCTCGTTTGCCATAATGGGGCACTTGAGGGGCAGTGTGAAAAATATTGCTGATGCCGTGCCCTACAAAATCTCGAACTACCGAAAACCCCTGAGACTCTGCATATTCTTGAATAGCTGCGCCAATATCGCCGATTCTAGCGCCTGGCTTTACCTGCTCAATGCCTAATTGACGACATCGATCGGTCACTTCAACTAAGCGCTTTGCCAGGGGTGACGGAGTGCCGACAAAATACATTTTAGAGGTGTCGCCGTGATAGCCTTCGACAATTAGCGTTACGTCAATATTAATAATGTCGCCGTCTTTAAGAATTTGTCTAGCGTTAGGAATGCCGTGACAGACGACCTCGTTGACGCTCGTGCAAATCGACTTAGGAAACCCGTGATAGCCCAAAGGAGCGCTTTTTGCCCCATGAGCCTGAGTCCAGCGTTCGGCTTCGTCATTGAGCTTGAGTGTGCTAACTCCTGGGCGAACGAGGGGTTCTAGGTAGTCTAGTAACTCTGCTGCCAAGCGTCCGGCTCGGCGCATTTTTTCGATTTCACGGCTAGAGAGGAGGGTGATGACTTCTTGTTCCATATGGGTCTATTGTAGCTATCAAACAATAGATCGCTTTGTGACAAAAAGCTTAATTTTATACAAATAGTTTGGCGTTGCTGAATATGAGTCTAATCTGTCAAGGCTGGAACGTCTCTTGTCTCCTAGACACCCCAGTTCTGGGAAACTTTGAGATTCCGGTTCTCCCTAAAATTAGGGCAGGGAGGCAGTTTTTATCACTATTCAGCAATGCCGATTTAACCACTTATGGTTTAGCGGAAGGCTTGAGCGTTGCTTTAACTTGCACGTCGCGAACGCCTTTGATCTCTCTGGAAAGCTTATCAATCTTAGCCAGTTGATCTTGAGCAACCACCGTTCCAGAGACGGTAACCACGCCGTCTTTAGCGTCGATCGCTAACTGACTCGCAGGTAGGTTGGCTTCAAGCTTTGAGCTAACCTCGCTTTTAATTTGGGCATCGCTTCTGTTAGCACTGCCATCGTTGGTGGCGCTATTTCGCTGCTCGTTAGCCCGAATGTTAGAGTCAAGCTGTTTTCTGCGAGTCTCATTGGTGGCATCGGCTTGATTGGATTGGGCAGTAGATTTGTCTAAACTATCGCCAGCTTTAGCCGTAGTATCGGGTGCACTACTAGACGTTTTTGAAGCATCGCTACAAGCAACGCTGCCCAACATCAAGAGGCTGCTGAGTATCAGTAAAGTTATTTTGTTCATCGTTTTATTGCTTTTGAAACTAAACAATCCATTTGAAAAATGATGATCACTAGTAGGGGCACAGCAATGCCATGCCCTTATAGCAATCTGTCGCTTATCTAGATGCGATCGCGCCCTTCACGATTTTGAGTCGCATCCATATTGGGATGACCCTCTGTATCGACAGTGAGTTCTTCGCGACGCAGTGTTTCATTCACTTCGACGACTTCTCGATCGACCTCTTTGCGAAGGCTGACTTCTTCCCGCACAAAGGCTTCTTTGTGGACATCGGCAGTCTCTTCATAGACCTCAACTCGCATCGTCTCTCCGCCAAAATGGGCATCTTCAGGAGAGATGGTTGCACCTGCATCGGTTGGGGTGACTCGCTCAATCACCACCCGCTCTCGCTCGATCGGTACGGAAACTCGTGCTGTTTCAGTTTCGGTGTGTTTTCCGATCGAGACTTCGCCAGTTTTGACCCGATCTTTGTCCGCGATCAGCCGTTCTTCATAGAGCTTGACTGACTCTTGATCGGTCGTGTTGATCCGATCCTGGGCAACATCAGCCATCGGAGTCGCAACTCCTGCCCGCGTGTCGATGCGAGTGTCAGACTCGACAGCATCGGGAGCATCATAAATGCCCCAATTTTGAATGCCGCCTCGGTGAAGAACGGTTTCAGCACGAGCGATTTCAGCGTTATCGCCTTCGACCATCACCAAATATTCACCTCTAGAAACGCGATCGTTGTAGACTTTTGCCCGCTCTTCAGGAATGCCCAACCCGATCAGCGCACCACCTAACCCACCAGCTAACGCTCCGATCGCGCCGCCAGAAAGTGCTGTCACGAGAGCCGTTCCGGTCGCGCCTGCTAGCATAATAGGGCCAATACCAGGAATTGCCAGCAGACCTAAGCCCGTTAGCAAACCTGCAATTCCTCCCAAAACACCCCCAGTAGCCGCCCCTGCTTTTGCCCCTTCATCAGCTTTGTTGCCAATGCCACGACTGGTTTCTGCGCCGCTTAAATTGCCAGCGTCTCCGGCATCTTTAGCAACCACAGAAACGCGATCCATCGAAAATCCGCTAGCTCTTAAATCATGGAGCGCTTGCTCTGCCGCTTGGCGAGTCGGAAACGTTCCGACTGCTCGGTGATGAGTTCTTAAAACCATTTTTGTTCCTTCCTTATAAACTCAATGATGGAGTGACGATTGATACGGCCAACTACAATGTAAAAATTTTGGAATGCGATCGTCATTAGACTAGAGGAATAGCTGTAGGAATGCTAAATCTACGCTTGTAAATTGCACCCTTGGGTTCTGTAGAGACCTCTCTAAAAGTGCCTCTACAGAAAACCCGTAAAATCTTCAGCGTTAGACGTTAAACAACGCCTGTTCCTCGACCGCGCTGATCGCCTTCTTCGGTTAGATCGCCTTGACTGTTTTGATTGACTTCCTTCAGTTCTTCGGCACGAGCTGCTTTGTCTTGTTCAGCCTGTGCTCGTGCGTCACCTGGCTCTTCATAATACATTTCTGGCTCGACTGCGTAGTTGTTGAGCAGCCCTTCTTTATCAACCGTGTAGCCGTCAGTCGTGTGAATGCTTTGATTGTCGGTTTGATCGTCTGTAGAAGCGCTTGCCTCGCGTTCTTCGGTGGGGTGAGTCTTAAAGAGATTGCCTTCTCGCTCTCGACGCGCTGCTGTTTCGGCTGGAATAATATGAGCATCGTAGCTGTCTTCTTCAACGCGATCGGCGCTATCAGTCGTTACGTTTCTCTTTGGGTTGTTTTCTAAATTAGACATACTGTTAGTTCCTCATTAAAGCTAGTTTGTAACTTCGATGCCTAGATTACGGTTTTAGTAGTGTCAGTTACACTATCTTGAGGAATGGATTAATTCACAATACGTTCAGTTCCCTCTACCTTTAGAAATATCACTCTCCCGAATTCTGCCTCTCATAGGGCAATTACCGAATCATGTCAGGGCTTATCAATATTTCGTATAAATTACTTCTAACGGTAGGGGTAAACCTACTGACGTTTCCTGTAGATTTTGACAGTTGACTCGCTTCCTACTCAGTCTAAAAATATTTTTTGTATTAGGAACCTAGAATATGCGACTACAGGACGGTTTCAAGCTGATTAAAGACACTGCAACTGAATGGAATGAAGACAAGGTACCGCTTCTAGCCGCCGCACTCGCATACTATACGGTGTTCTCTCTAGCTCCTCTGTTGTTGATTGCGATCGCCATCGCTGGGTTCTTTTTTGGAGAAGAAGCAGCACGAGGGGAAATTATCGGACAGATTCAAGGCTTAGTGGGCAAAGAGGGTGCAGCAGCCATTCAAGCAATGATTCAGAATGCGAACCGACCGGGGTCAGGCAGCACGATCGCTACCATTACTGGAGTTGTCATTCTCTTATTTGGCGCTTCGGGTGTGTTTGGTCAACTGCAAGTTGCCCTCAACACTATTTGGGAGGTTAAGCCAAAGCCTGGAAACGGGATCAAAAGCTTTCTGCAATCTCGATTTTTGTCGTTTGCGATGGTGTTGGTGATTGGATTTTTATTGTTAGTCTCTTTAGTGTTATCGGCAGTTTTGGCAGCAATCTCAAGTTACTTTGGAAACTTAGTTCCAGGTTTTGTGATTGTGGGTCAGACTGTTAATTTTATTATTTCATTTGGCGTTATTACAGTTTTGATTGCATCGATTTACAAGTTTCTGCCAGACGTTGATATTCCCTGGAAAAATCTCTGGGTTGGCTCTGGTGTAACCGCATTATTATTTAACTTGGGTAAGTTTCTGCTGGGGCTTTATCTCGGCAACGGCAGTGTTGGTTCTGCTTATGGAGCGGCTGGATCGTTAGTCGTGTTGCTGATTTGGGTGTTTTATTCGGCTCAAATTTTGCTGTTTGGCGCAGAGTTCACACAGGTTTACTCTAAATATCGAGGGTTACCGATCGAGCCATCTAAGCACGCCGTCCGCGTTCCGAAGCAGTCAGACAACTCACCGGACAAGCCCTCTCACATCAAGCAATCCGCAATTAAAGCGCGTCGAACTCCCTACACGCAATATGCCCTTGGGTTACTCGGCTCTGTGATGACGATCGCAGGCATGCTGCGTAGAGAACCCCAGCGAAAACGGAGACGGGTTAGGTAGGTTACTACTCTAACTGAAATCTTGCAGCCTTCTGAGTCAGTCCGCTGACCCGCCCTGAACTGAAGTTCGAGCTAACGAGGGGAAAGTCTGTTGAAACGGACTGAAGAACTGGCGGGGACTCGCGTTTAGTCCGTTTTAACGGACTTGCTGCCATTAGCCCGAACTTTAGTTCAGGGTGGGAGAATGCCATGAACCACGGGTTCTCATCGTCTAGATGCCACAGGTGCAAGATCTAAGCTAAGTTTGCAGATGGAAGATAACGATCGCTATGGGTCAAATTAGCCGTGCAATAGCAGGGTTTTCGCGATCGATTACCCCAATTTGCAAATCAGCCCGTAAGATGGGTGTGCTGTTTGTCGATCCTAAACCTATCTACACTTCACCTTCACCCTTTAATCTATGTCAGATCTCTACGCCATGTTTACTCGCCTTAGACAAGCACTCGATCAAGTCGTAGTGGGGCAAACCACGATCGTGCAACAACTCACGATCGCGCTGCTGACGGGGGGACATGTCATCTTAGAAGGCGTACCGGGAACTGGCAAAACGCTGCTAGTGAAGGTGATGGCACGGTTGATCGAGGCAGATTTTCGACGGGTTCAACTCACGCCTGACATTCTGCCGTCTGATATTTTAGGGACGAACATTTTTGACCTCAACACACGTGACTTCACCCTTAAAAAGGGGCCGATTTTTACTCAAATCTTGTTGGCAGATGAGATCAATCGCACACCTCCTAAAACGCAATCTGCGCTACTAGAAGCGATGGAAGAACAGCAAGTCACGTTAGACGGTGAAAGTCTGCCGCTTTCAGAGTTGTTTTGGGTGATTGCAACGCAGAATTCTCTAGAGTTTGAGGGCACTTATCCCTTGCCAGAAGCGCAACTCGATCGCTTCTTGTTCAAACTGATCGTTCCCTACCCCGATGCTGCCGCCGAAAAGCGAATGCTGCTTAACAGTGAGGCAGGCTTTCGAGCAAAGCGATTAGATTTAGCAAAGCTCAAGCCTGTGGCAACCGTGCCGCAAATCCTGCAAGCTCGACAAGAAGTGAGCGCGATCGCGGTTCAAGAAGCGGTGTTGGATTATTTGTTAGGGGTGGTGCAAAAAACTCGGCAGCATCCTGATTTAGTGTTGGGAGCTTCACCACGCTCGGCAGTCAGTTGGCTTCAAGCCAGCAAAGCTCAAGCCTGGCTGTCAGGACGCAAATTTGTCACGCCTGACGATATCAAAGCGATTGCTCCACCGCTATTACGTCATCGGTTAATTCTTCGCCCCGAAGCTCAACTCGATGGGGTCAACGTCGATGCTGTGATTGCCTCTGTTCTGACTCAAGTTCCCGTTCCTAGATAGCGCCATGATTCCTGCTCGCCGGACTTACGGACTGTTAATTTTTGGAGTGGCGATCGCCGCCCTTATCGCAACAGTTTGGGATGCTCAGACTCGCGTGGCTGCATGGCTAACTGCGCTCCTGATTTGGAATGGGTTAATTCTCGGATTAGCAATTTGGGACAGTCGCCGCGTCAGCCGCGTTCGAGTTGAGCGGTCTGCACTATCGCGACTGTCAATCGGACGGGATAACGCAGTCAGCCTATCGGTTGAAACTGGGCAAGCCGCCGAGGTGCAAATTTATGACAATTATCCGATCGAGTTTGGGGTGTCGCAGATGCCTCTCGCAGCGAAGTTGCCCAGCAATAGTACACAAGACTTGCTTTACACGGTGCATCCGACCCTGCGCGGCGAATATCTGTGGGGCGCGATTCAGGTGCGGCAACTGAGTCCTTGGCGGTTGGGTTGGCACGATTGGAAGATTCCTCAAGTCCAAAAAGTTGCCGTGTATCCCGATCTGATTGGGTTACGATCGCTCTCGATTCGGCTGACTCTGCAATCGGCGGGTTCGATTCGACGCGCCAGACGGTTAGGCATCGGCACCGAGTTTGCCGAACTGCGCGACTATGGCATTGGTGACGATCCCCGCTTTATTGACTGGAAAGCGACGGCGCGACGCGGACAGCCTTTAGTGCGAGTGCTAGAACCAGAACAAGAGCAAACGTTGATTATTTTGCTCGATCGGGGTCGCTTGATGACCGCTAATGTCAAAGGACTGTCTCGATTCGATTGGGGCTTAAACGCAACGCTTTCACTCGCATTAGCAGGATTGCATCGCGGCGATCGGGTTGGGGTTGGCGTGTTCGATCGTCAACTTCACACCTGGATTCCGCCTGAGCGGGGTCAGTCACATCTAACGCATTTAATTGAGCGTCTGACTCCCATTCAGCCAGAGATTATAGAACCAGATTATTTAGGTGCAGTCACTGCGTTAGCCAATCAACAAACTCGCCGTGCGTTAGTTGTTCTCATTACCGATATCGTAGACATCACTGCATCGGCTGAATTGTTGGCAGCACTCGGACGGTTAACGCCTCGCTATTTACCGTTTTGTGTGACGCTGCGTGACCCACAAGTCGATCGACAAGCCAATGCTGTAACCGAAGATGTGCCGTCTACTTATGCTCGTGCAGTCGCTCTAGATTTGTTAGCTCAACGTCAAGTTGCATTTGCCGACCTGAAGCGAAAAGGCGTGTTAGTGCTCGATGCGCCTGCTAACCAAATCACAGAACAACTCGTCGATCGCTATCTGCAACTCAAAGCCAAAAATCAACTCTAAAGATTCGACGGTTCAAATCACTGGTTGAACAACGCTTCAGTTAAGTTTTTCACCGGGACGTTTCAGGCTGCAATACAGGATCAGCAAACTAAACAGTACGATTCCGACGATGTATTTGAGTAATTCGGGCACGGCTGGACTAGGTGAGAAAAAGCCCTCGATCGCACCTGCAATCACCAACATGGGCACAATTCCATAGACTAACTGCGCGGCTTGTAATCCATAAAATCTCAGCGCATCGGCACGACGAAACTTTCCGGGTAAAAGAATTCCTCTAGCAATTAACAACCCCGCAGCACCCGCTAGAAAAATGGCAGGAAGTTCTAAAGACCCGTGCGGAAACACAAACGCCCAGAATGGAAACGCCAGATTATTTTGACCGACTAAAGTCCCGATCGTGCCAATCATCAATCCATTAAAAAACAACAGCAGCACCGTCACAATTCCCAGTGTCATGCCGCCCGCGATCGCCCGAAACGAAACCGCCAAATTGTTGATCATAATTTGACTCGATGCGATCGGTTCAGTTCCTAAAATGGAACCCATCCAAAGTTTGTGATCGTCGCGCACCAGGCGAATCATTGATTCGGGCACAATCAGCGCCATAAACGACGGATCGCGCCAAGCAAACCACCAGCCAATCAAGCCGCCCAGCAAAAACAACCCGGTCGAGATCGCGATATAGACCCAAGTCTGCTGCACCACCGCCGGAAAGCCCCAGCGATAAAAGTCAAGCACCGATCGCCATTCTTGCCGTCGCGAACCCTGATAAACCTGACTATAGCCGCGCGCCGTCAACTGCTGTAAATCATGCACCAACGTGTTGCCGATCGCCGCCTGATGGGTTTTCGCTCGCGCCAGATCTGCCGAGACAGAGCGATATAAGCTGGCTAATTTTCTGATTTCATCAGTTTGCAGCGATCGCAGTCCCCGCTTTTCCATCTGAGTCAGCAATGCGTCTAACTGCTGCCAATCGGGTTCTCGTCTGGCAATCCAACGTTTAACATTCATAAAATTTTCGGACACTCGGTGTTAGGTCGCCTAAGATAGCGTCAACTCTATAGTCATCCTTTAGTAGGATGCCAATGGCAACTATTCATTATGTCAAATCTTAGCCCCGCCAGTCCGCTCGGCCCTCTCAGTGTTGGCAATGTTGTCAGCGCTGGTGTGCGAATTTATCGTTCTCATCTTCAGCAGTATCTTACGCTATCGCTGAGAGCCGCTCTGTGGAGTATTGTTCCGGTCTACGGGTGGGCAAAGTCTACTGAAATTGCGGGCGCGATCGCTCGGCTTGCCTACAGTGAGCTGGTTGACCAACCCGAAACCGTAACCGATGCCCGCAGACACACTAGCCCTCGCCTCTGGCAATTTTTTGTCACCAGCCTGTTAGTGAGTCTGATTTTTGTCGGCTTGTTTTTCGGATTTGGCATCGGATTTTCGATCATCGTTGGCGTTGGTGCGGTTGCTGCGTCTACGAGTCCACCTTTGGCACCGCTATCTGTGATTTTAGGCATTGTCGCCTTCATTGCATCAATCATTATCCTGATTCGATTTGGTTCTCGGCTGTTCATTTATGATCTCCCGATGGCGATCGAAGACAACATCGACAGCACCACGTCGATCAGCCGCAGTTGGAGCCTGACGAAGGGAGCCGTTGGGCGACTTCAATGGATTCTTGTGGTCGCATTTTTGATCACGCTGCTGGTTTATTTGCCTGCGATCGCGCTCTCTGGCACCGTCTCTTTCCTATCGATCAATGATCCATCGTCTGGTGTGCTGCTTCTGATTCAATTAGTTGATCTGGTCGTCAGAATTTTGCTGACTGCGTTAGTTATGCCCTATTGGCAGGTGATCAAAGCCGTCGTTTATTATGATTTGCGCGCTCGTCGAGAAGGGTTAGGCTTACAGTTACGCGATCGTTAATCTCATCACCTATGCGCTTTTTCAATAAAATCAAAGTTCAAACGCCTGAAAGCGTCGAGCTAGAATTTACGCTGGCAGGAATTGGTAATCGCGCGTTGGCGCTGCTGGTTGATTATGTCATTTGGGGATGCATTCTATTTGTGTTCTTAGTGGTGTGGGGCATTCTAGCGAGTCAACTGCCTAGATACATCCAGTCTAAAAACTTAGAACTTTGGCTGACGGCAATTTCGATGGTGATCGCCTTTGCGATGTATGTAGGCTATTTCGTATTCTTTGAAACGCTCTGGCAAGGGCAAACTCCCGGCAAGCGCTATGCTAAAGTTCGGGTGATTCGAGAAGATGGACAACCTGCTGGACTTTCACAAGCCCTGTTGCGATCGCTGCTGCGCCCAATCGATGACTTTCTCTCGATCGGGATGTTGTTGATCATTTTGGGCAAACGAGAAAAGCGCTTAGGTGATTGGGTTGCCGGAACGCTTGTCGTTCAAAATGATCGCCCTATAGTGGCTGCAACATTTCAAACATCACAGCAGGCAACGCCTTTAGCAACCGAGCTTTTAGCCACGGCTGAAATCAGTCAGCTACTGCCCGATGATTTTGCGGTGATTCGAGAATATTTGCAGCGCCGATCGCTGATGGAAACAAAAGCTCGATCAGAGTTAAGTTTGCAGTTAGCGCGTCAGACAAGACAGATAATCGGGCTACAAGATTTACCGTTTCAAATGACTCCAGATCTATTTTTAGAAGCGGTATATCTGGCTTATCAACAACAATAAACCTCTTCTGTTTTTAGCCCTTCTATTCGGATTGGGGTTTGTGATGTTGATGCCAATGTTTAGCAATATCAATTCGACGACAAAGCCATACTCGATCGTGTTGCTGCACATAATCAAGAAACCGTGACAAAGCGGCTGCCCGTCCGGGTCGCCCTACCAATCGGCAATGCAATCCTACACTCATCATTTTGGGTGCAGTTTCGCCTTCTGCATACAGCACATCAAAGGCATCACGCAAGTAGGCAAAAAACTGATCCCCAGAGTTAAACCCTTGATTAGTCGCAAACCTCATATCGTTATTGTCTAGCGTGTAGGGAATCACTAAATGAGGTTTGCCATAGTCATGAACCCAGTAAGGTAAATCATCTGAATAACTATCAGAATCGTAGAGAAATCCACCTTCTTCGACAATTAACTTACGACTTATGGGGCTAGTGCGCCCAATATAACAACCTAACGGACGATCGCCCGTTACCCGCGTGTGAACCTCGATCGCTTGGTGCAAATGCGCTCGTTCTGCGTCTTCTCCAAAATATTTATAGTCAATCCAGCGATAGCCATGACTGGCAATTTCCCAGTTCGCTTCCAGCATGGCAGCTACCGCATCAGGATTGCGCTCTAACGCCATTGCCACGCCATACACAGTCACCGGAATTCCTCGTTGAGTAAACAATCGGTGCAAGCGCCAAAAGCCCGATCGACTGCCATACTCATAGCAAGATTCCATATTCATGTGGCGCAGCCCATTGAGCGGAACGGCTCCCACAATTTCTGAAAGAAACGTCTCAGACGATTGATCACCGTGCAAAATGCAGGTTTCGCCGCCCTCTTCGTAGTTGATCACAAACTGCACCGCCACCCGCGCCTGATTTTCCCAGTTTGGTTCAGGAGTCGTGCGCCCATACCCAATCAGGTCTCGTGGATAGTTTATTGGCATCAGTCGCTGTTGTTGAATGAATAGAGGTTTGCTTTCAACCCTATGCAGACGGTGTTCTCGGCTGAATCGGAATCTGCGCGGCTTTGAGCGCCCAACTCAACTATACGGTCTTCTGCAACGCTGCGATCGCCCTTGATCGGGCTAGGCGATCGCAGCTTCACCACCGGAATTCGATCTGCCTCAATGGGCACAGAGCGACAGGTCTTAGAGGTTTTGACCAAGAGTTTAGGGTGCCAGGTCAGCTTAAACACGGTTCGCAGCAAGCGACGTAAAACTCTGCGGAGGGCAAAAGGCAATTGTGTGGTGCTAGAAAGGGTTGCGTAGAAAGCTCCCATACGATGAACAGTGGCGTTAATTAAGTGGCGATCGTAACACTCAGCCCAAAACGTATGGGCAGCAGCACGATCCCCGCAATAAGACCAATAATCGGTGTAGAAGAAATATAGCCCTCCTAACATTGCACGACGTTCAGAGGTGAGCAGTCCTTTTTCTTTAAGCGTTGCGATCGTGACCTCAAAAAAATGAGAATGAGAGGTGAGCCGAGAGGTTGAGAGCGCACTCTTGCTGAGTCGATCATCGTGCAACACGCGCCAAAAACAATCTGGGTAGTCAAAACGACGATAGTTTAAGCCCTGCGCCACTGCTCGAAAATGCAGTTCGATGTCTTGAAACACCCGCAAATCTTCGTCCCACAGCCCTAATTTGATCAACGACTCACGTCGCCAAGTCGGGCACATGGTTTGCCAGGGCGCATCAAAATCAAGGAAGCGATCGAGGTCGTTTACATCACTTTCGATATTGAGCAACACCTTCATGTCATTCGTCTGCTGCTTAAAGAGAATGCAGGGAAACACGCCAAAATCAAGATCGGGATGTGCCTCCATGCACTCAAAGCGCTTTTCTAAAGCCGTGACTGCCAAATAATCATCAGAATCTAGATAAATAATATATTTGCCTTTGGCAAGCTGAGTTCCCAAATTGCGGCACACGGGGGCACCTGCTTTTCCCTCTGTGCGGCGGATATAGTGAATGCGAGGGTCAAGCTTGATGATCTGCGAGACGCGATCGCAAGTGTCATCAGTCGAGCCGTCGTCAACGACCCAAGCCTCCCAGTCATCAAAGGTTTGACTCTGAAGAGAACTCAACGTGGACTGGAGAAACTCGCCTCGATTGAGCGTGGGAATAACGATAGAAATTGCAGGCAAATCCATGAAACTCTCTTTGGCTGAACAGCAACGACGGAACTGAAGTTTGCGTGAGTAGAGGTCAGACAACCGAAAATCGGGCTAGAGATGAACTTAAAATCTAGTCAAAACTTTGCATTTGGCAGATTCACACGAGGGTTGATCGAGTGGCACGGAGTAAGTAAACGACCGATCATTTTAGCGCAACCTCCTGATAACTCTCTGGTTTAGCAATTTGCCCTGAGTCGAGTTGATAATGGACAGTAATGTGAATTGTCTTACTCTAGCCTGAGGTTTGTGCAGAATCGCTGATTAAACTTCTTTCATTAACTAAAGCGATCGTTGCTTCATCAAACATTAAAACTTCTCGACCATAATAAAGGAGTCTTGCGCTACTTAATGCCCTGATTTTGTTTGCCGATAAGCAGATGCGTCGCTCTCTGATAACCGCATAAATTCTCTCTGAAAATTGTTCGTCTAAATCCGCTCTGTTGCCCAGTTTTGGTAGATCTCTATACAAAGAATAGAGCGCATTTTTAGATGACATCGGACGACAAAGTGTCTTAAATCTTCTGTTCATAAGAGTAGAAATAAAACCTTCTAAAGGAATACGATTTCCCGTTTCCTTTACCGAATCTTTATATTGAAGATTGCGTTTATTAGATGTTTTTGTATTTAATCTGACTTAGTTAATTCATCTCGAAGCAGATAATTGGTCCCAAAGCAGAACTACATTAGACCCTGGCCTAATAACGATCGCACTTATGTCAGTCCTTTTTTGTATAAAAAGCTACGGGTTAATACTGAGTTAGAGAGTTATTACGGAGGGAAAGAGGCATTCCCCAGGCAAAAATATGTTTTTTCAGTAAAGACTCCGTAGAAATATTGGCTTTATTTACCTCGGTTTGCTAATTAAGTAATACAGCACGAGCTGGTCTAAAAAAATTCAGTGCTAATTCAGTGCTGGTTTTATGTTTGGCTGTTGGAACCTCCCTAGATTCCCCACAAACAGTTTTGTTTAAGATTGCATCTTCACCACAAACAAGTATCTCAGATGACAGATTCTACGGTTCGTATAAATACTGGCATTCCTGTTTACAACAGCGAAGGCTATCTAGAAACAGCCCTAAATTTAGTTTTTTTGGCTCAGCCTTTCAGCCCTTTTGAAGGCGTTATTTTTGACAACACTTTGACCGATCGTCCCACGAGACTGTGGGCGGGAAGATCGCACGTTCCCGTCATAGCTCAATCGCGGCTGCGAAGTTCGTGACGATCGAGTACCCAGTGTCCCCTTAAATGACCACCCTCGCTGCTTCGATCTAGTTAGAAGTAGCGCTCGTAGCACAGCACCCGGTTGTCTAAAAATAGTATGATCACGACCGCGTTGATCTTGACCGCTTCACCCTGGAGCCAGGTCAAACTTTAAAGCCCAAGAAGAAACTCTTTAAGGAACCTTATGAAAGTCGCAATTTTGGCTGGCGGACTCGGTTCACGTTTGGCTGAAGAAACCGAAGCTAAACCCAAACCGATGGTCGAGATCGGCGGTCGCCCGATTCTCTGGCACATCATGATGCACTATTCCACCTACGGCTTTAAAGACTTTTCGATCGCGCTGGGCTACAAAGCCGAAGTGATCAAAAAATACATGGTCGATTATTGTTCGCTCAACAGTAACTTGACTGTCAACTTAAAGTCTGGCGAGATCGAAACGCACGGGGGCTATAGACCCGACTGGATGATTGATCTAGTGGATACAGGTCTCAAAACCCAAACTGGTGGACGCATCAAGCGCCTTGCACCTTATGTGGGCAACGAGACGTTTATGCTCACCTGGGGCGATGGCGTGTCAGATGTCAACCTCGATGATCTGTTGGCGTTTCACCGATCGCACGGCAAACTTGCCACCCTCACTGCCGTTCGCCCCCCGGCTCGGTTTGGGCATCTGCAACTCGAAGACGACCAGATTACAGAGTTTTCTGAGAAACCCCAAATCGGCGAAGGCTGGATTAACGGCGCGTTTTTTGTCTTAGAGCCAGAAATCTTCGACTATATTGACGGTGACATGACCCACTGGGAAAAAGAACCGCTAGAGCGCCTCGCTAGAGACGGGCAACTGATGGCATACAAGCACAATTCCTTCTGGCAGTGCATGGACACCATCCGTGAGAAAAAACTTTTGGAAAGCCTCTGGGAAAGTGGCAAAGCACCTTGGAAAATTTGGGAGGATCAACAAAATGCGAGTCTTACTAACGGGGCACAGAGGCTACATCGGAACAGTCATGACACCCATGCTGCTAGCAGCCGGACATGAGGTTGTTGGCATCGACACAGACCTCTATCAGCGCTGCACATTTGGCGACGGGTTTCCTACCATTCCTACGATTCAGAAAGACATTCGAGATGTCGTCGCCGCCGATATCAATGGATTTGAGGCAATTTTGCACCTGGCAGGTCTGTCTAACGACCCACTAGGAGACTTAAACCCTAGCTTGACGTTTGACATCAATTACAAAGCATCGGTGCGCTTGGCAGAATTGGCTAAACAAGTCGGCGTTGAGCGATTTATCTTCTCGTCGTCGTGCAGCAATTACGGTGCTGCTGGAGATGCGCCCGTTAATGAAACTTCAGAGTTCAATCCGGTGACTCCTTACGGGTCTTCTAAAGCGATGACTGAGATGGATGTCACCAAGATGGCGGATGACAGTTTTAGCCCTACGTTCCTCCGAAGTGCGACGGCTTATGGCGTGTCTCCTCGGCTGCGATTTGATTTGGTGTTAAATAATTTGGTTGCGTGGGCGATCACGACAGGCAAAGTTCACATTAAGAGTGACGGCACCCCTTGGCGACCGATCGTGCACATTGAAGACATTTCTCGCGCGTTTTTGGCAGTGCTGCACGCGCCTCGTGCATTGATTCACAATGAGTCGTTTAACGTGGGACGCACCCAAGAAAATTATCGCATTAGCGAGATTGCAGACATTGTGAAGGCAACGGTTCCCGGCTGCGAAATTGAGTATGCCGAAGATGCGGGCCCCGATCTGCGATGCTATCGCGTTGACTGCGAGAAAATTGCTAAAACGCTGCCAGAATTTCAGCCCCAATGGACGGCTAAAAAAGGAGCCGAAGAACTCTATAACACCTACAAGAAAGTTGGACTAACGCTAGATGAGTTTGAAGGTGAACGCTATAAGCGAATTGCTCACATCAAATATTTGATCAGCGATGGATTGCTCGATCAAAACCTACGTTGGCAGCAAGCTGTGCTAACTCCTCTGGTGGTCTAAGCGCGGCAACTGGACAGAATGTAGCTTAACGTGAGTTCGACCACTTCGTTGCCAGTCCATCGCGCCCCCTAAATCCCCCATTCTGGGGGACTTTGAAATTTCCCAGAATGAGGGTTGGAGGGCAGTTTGCTAGAGCGCATCGAACTCACGTTATTAGAAAAGAGTAAACAAGAGACTTAAGCCCCTTGTTTTGAGAAGATGTTCCGCAGTGCAAATTGATGCAGTCGATCGAGTTCAAGTTTTAGGAGATTTCATATATGGGCACTTCCAAAACAGCGTGTCGGTCTTGTGGCAATCCAGAGTTAGAAATCATTATCGATTTTGGGCACACTCCCTTAGCAGATGCTCTCGTGACTGAGGCGCAGTTAGGGCAACCAGAGATAACGGCTCCGCTTGATTTAGCCGTTTGCCCCAACTGTTCGCTGGCACAGATTACCGAAGTGGTGCCGCCAGAGATTTTGTTTTGTCGAGACTATCCCTACTTTTCGTCGGTGTCTGCTGCGCTGTTAGAGCATTTTGGGGGCAGTGCCCGATCGCTGATCCAGTCTCGCAATCTCGATGCTAATAGTCTGGTAATCGAAGCGGCGAGCAACGATGGCTATATGCTCAAAAACTTCGTTGAGGCAGGCATTCCAGTTTTGGGCATTGACCCGGCTGAAGGCCCTGCAAAGGCGGCTTTAGAGGCAGGAGTGCCAACACTAAACACATTCTTTGGCATTGAGTTGGCGAAGCAACTCCGAGCTGAAGGCAAAGCGGCAGACGTGTTTCTTGCCAACAATGTGTTGGCACACGTCCCTGATCTCAATGGTTTTGTCGAAGGCATCGGCATCTTGCTCAAAGAGACAGGCGTTGCCGTGATTGAAGCCCCCTATGTGGTCGATCTGGTCGATCACGGTGAATTTGACACCATTTATCACCAACACCTCTGCTACTTCTCGATCACTGCATTAGATCGGCTATTTCGTCGTCACGGACTGTATCTCAACGATGTCAAGCGCACAACAATTCATGGCGGTTCTCTGAGGTTATTTGTTGAGCCTGTTGAAGCCGTGCGCGATTCGGTGAAGATTCTGCTTGAAGAGGAGCAAAATCGTAAGGTCGATCGGCTTGACTATTATCAAGATTTTGCCGATCGAGTGAATACTATCAAGCACGATTTGCTAGCAATTCTGCACGATCTAAAACGGCAGGGCAAGCGCATCGCTGCTTATGGGGCTGCTGCCAAAGCTACCACGCTATTGAGCTATGTGGGCATCGATCGTCAACTGGTCGATTATGTGGTTGACCTCAATGTGTTCAAACAAGGTCGCTATATGGGCGGCAATCATCTGCCGATCTTTGCACCTGCCAAACTGTTAGAAGACCAGCCCGACTATGTTCTGATTTTGGCGTGGAACTTCTCAGAAGAAATTATGCGCCAGCAATCAGCCTATCGTCAGCAGGGTGGGCAATTTATCGTCCCGATTCCGACTCCTAAAATCGTCTAAGGGTCGTGGATTAGAGAATATCGGTTACTTGCAACGTCAATGGGCACGGCAATGCCATGCCCCTACATCTGACTCCATTGTTGATTTAGACCTACCCGGAAAGGAAGCTTTTCATCATGCACACCGTTTATTTTGATTCTCCAGTTAGTGATGCCGTGAGACGGGAACGCCTCTATAGCGGACAGTTGTTTGTATTCTCACCTCGCCCTAGCACGTTGGCACTGCGCCAGCTTGCCCGCGACATGATCGAAGAGGCATTTGCGCCCCTCGACCCAAAAACCGCGCAATATCAGATGTCGGTTGAAGAATATGTCGCGATCGTCGCTCCTCTAAAGCCCCAGTTTATCCACCATCCTCAAACCAAGCATCTGATTCGAGACATTTTAGAAGACCTGTCCTGTGATTTAGAAAAGACTTATCTCGACGTACCCCGCCTGAGAATGGTCACGTCTGACGGCTATCTCACGAGTGGCGTAGGCTATGCACATCATCCCCATCGTGACACCTGGTATT
The DNA here is from genome assembly GCF_003003695.1 of Phormidesmis priestleyi ULC007. Taxonomy (NCBI): domain Bacteria; kingdom Bacillati; phylum Cyanobacteriota; class Cyanophyceae; order Leptolyngbyales; family Leptolyngbyaceae; genus Phormidesmis; species Phormidesmis priestleyi. The sequence continues at coordinate 50,360 of NZ_PVWG01000004.1, read as the reverse complement.
CTGCCCCGATGTGTCAGCTAAACTGGTGGCTGCCCATCTACGACATCGAAACAGAATGCTCAATGGCGTTTCACCCTCGCTATTGGAGTCAGCCTGTGCAGAATGAGTCAAGCAGTTTTAACTACTATGAGTGGAACAAAAATGGGCGCAAAAACGCCGCCACTCAAATCAAGGCTGATACACGAAAGCAACCTCACGCGACTGAAACGATCGAGCTAGATCCCCAAGTGCGGGTCGTCTGCCCTCCAGGAGGGATTGTGCTGTTCTCTGGCGCACAAATGCACTCAACCGTTCCCAACACGTCTGGGGTGAGCCGCTATAGCATCGACTTTAGAACGGTTCATTTAGATGAAGTCGTGTCAAAGTCCGGTGCGCCAAACATCGACTCTGCCTCGACGGGCACCTCGCTTAGAGACTTCATGCGCGGCAATGATCTGTCTCGTCTACCCGAAGAAATTGTGGCTCTCTACGACGAGACAACTGTTGACGAAGGTCTGATTTTCCAGCCAGAATTGATCCCGACTCGATAAAAGCCATTTGAATTGTTCGTATCATCTACCCTCTTTAATTCAGGACACCCGATGAATCAACCATCAGTCATTAAACAATCGAGTCTTACAGGAACCCGCACGATCGCGCATTCCTGCCCTAGCTGCGGACATCCAGAACTCTCTGTTTTTTATGAAGTGCGGAACGTTCCGGTTCACAGTTGTCTGATGATGCCGACTCAACAAGAAGCGATCGACTTTCCTTGCGGAGATGTGGTTTTGGGCTTTTGTCCTGAGTGCGGCTTCATTACCAACGTGGAGTTTGATGCCAACAATTCTGATTACTCGCCGATTTATGAAGATCAGCAGAGCTTTTCACCGACCTTCAACTCGTTTGCTTACAAGCTGGCAAGTCGCCTGATCGACAAGTTTGATCTGCACGATAAAAACGTGGTTGAAATCGGCTGTAGCAAGGGAGATTTTCTGATTTTGCTGTGCGAATTGGGCAACAATCGCGGGTTGGGCATTGACCCTAGCGCCATCGTCGGACGCGTGCAGAGTGAAGCGGCCGATCGCGTCAGCTTTATTCAAGATTACTACTCAGAAAAGTATGCCGATCGCGTCGGTGATTTTATTTGCTGTCGTCACACCCTTGAGCATATTCACCAAACGGCTGAGTTGGTTCGCACCGTGCGGAGATCGATTGGCGATCGCCTCGATACAACGGTCTTCTTTGAAATTCCCGATATGGGACGAGTGCTGACTGAGCAAGCCTTTGAAGATATCTACTACGAACACTGTTCTTACTTTACGCCGGGGTCTTTGGCGCGGCTGTTCCGCAATTCTGGGTTTGAAGTCGATGATTTATATCTCGACTATGGCGATCAATATCTGATGATCGAAGCCCGTCCGGTGGCGACTCCTTCAACCAAGATTCACCCTGCCGAAGAGAGTTTAGAGCAACTCGTCAGGGATGTCGAAACGTTTACCGCAAATATTGGCAACAAACTCGCTCATTGGACACAACATTTACAAGAGATGCGATCGCAAGGTAAACGCGTTGCAGTCTGGGGATCTGGATCGAAATGTGTCGCATTCCTAACAACTTTAGGAACAAAAGATCTCATTGACTGTGTGGTAGACATTAATCCTCACCGTCACGGTCGATTTATTCCGGGCATTGGTCAAGAAATCAAATCTCCAGAATCACTAAAAGATTACCAACCCGATCAGGTAATTGTCATGAACGCAATTTACTGTGATGAAATTCAGCAAATGCTAGAGAAAATGGGCGTTACTACAGAAGTAACGGCTATTTAAGTCGCGATCGCAACACGGAGGAATCTAACTCGTTGATTCCTCCTTTACTGTCTCAAAAGTCAGGGGTTCCATGTACGATTTTGCGATTGTTGGGGGCGGCATTGTTGGGTTATCGACTGCGATGGCACTGGGAAACCGCTACCCAGATGCCAAAATTTTGCTATTAGAAAAAGAGAGCCAATGGGCCCACCACCAGACGGGCAACAACAGTGGTGTAATTCACTCTGGCATTTACTATAAACCAGGCAGCTTTAAGGCAAAGTTTTGTCATGCAGGTAGCCGATCGATGGTGCAGTTTTGCCAGGAACACGCGATCGATCATGATGTATGTGGCAAAGTCATTGTCGCTACTGAGCCAGAAGAGTTACCGCTCTTAGAAAATCTTTATCAACGAGGGCTGCAAAACGGTCTAAAGGTTGAACGAATTACGGCGGAACAAGTGCAAGAAATCGAGCCTCACGTTCGATCTTTAGCAGGGATTCGAGTCGTTTCGACGGGCATTGTCAGCTACAAGCAAGTCTGTCAAAAATATGCAGAACTCGCAGCTTCTCAAGGAGCCGATTTGCGCCTCAATACGCAAGTAGAAACTCTGGTCAAAACTAGTGATGGATATGATATCGCCACCACAAACGGCGCGTTTAATACTCGATTTGTGATTAACTGTGCAGGGCTGCACTGCGATCGGGTGGCTCAACTGACTCGCGCTAAACCGCCCGCTAAAATCGTCCCTTTTCGCGGTGAATATTACGAGCTAACTCCAGAAAAACGCTATCTAGTCAAGCATCTGATTTATCCAGTCCCCAATCCCAATTTCCCCTTTTTGGGCGTTCACTTCACGCGCATGATTGACGGCACCGTTCACGCAGGCCCCAACGCGGTGTTGAGCTTTAAGCGAGAAGGCTATAAAAAAACAGACTTTAACCTGCGTGATTTTGCCGAAGTCATGACCTATTCCGGTTTCTGGAAATTGATGGCAAAGCACGCCGATCAGGGCATTCAAGAAATGCTGCGATCGTTCAGCAAAGCGCTGTTTGTGCAAAGTCTGCAACGACTGATCCCAGAGGTGCAAGCGGAAGATTTGGTTCCGACTCATGCAGGGGTGAGAGCGCAAGCTCTAATGCCCGATGGCAAGCTCGTCGATGACTTTTTGATGGTGCAAGAGGGCGACGCTTTGCATGTTTATAACGCCCCTTCTCCGGCAGCGACAGCCTCGATCGAGATTGGTCAAGCGATCGCGGGTCAGGTTGCGATCGTGCCTTCATCGAGTGTTTCATTTAGTGCTTAGTCGTTATCCTAAGATTGCAACTTGACCGACGATAACTTGATGAAACCTAGCAATCACTCTAGTCAGAATCGCAGTTCCAACTCCAAAATCTTGACTCATTGGGCTGCAAAGCTTGTGGCTGGAAGCGTTTTATTCGTGTTCATCGTGACGTTGTTACCGTTTAACTTCACCCCGATCGCGCCTAATCTGCACACGATTGTTCGTCGCTTCTTTGCCCATCATAGTGATCTCAATGACCTAATCGGAAACGTCATTTTCTTTCTGCCGTTTGGTTTTGGGTTAGCGTGTTTGGCTCGACAGAAGGGATTTAATCATTTAGGCACGGTTTTAATTACGTTCTTTGCCAGCAGCACTTTGTCACTGACTGTAGAAACCCTACAGCTCTTTCTGCCTTCGCGTAGTTCAAGTGTGATCGATATTTGCACCAATACAACGGGAGGCGTTTTAGGCGCGATCGCCTACTTAATTTGGTGCGTCATGGCTCCGGGTCAATCACCAAGATTTGCAGACTTTTTGAGGCGACGGCTTTCAGGGCGAGTCTTGATCGCCGCGATCGTCGGTTGGCTAACCGTCACCACTTTCATCGTTCTCACATTTCAGCAAGCTGCCACCTTCAGCAATTGGGATACTAGCTTTCCGCTGTTGTTGGGAAACGAGCAGACCCAAGATCGACCCTGGACGGGAACTATTTCCAAGGTTGAGATCAGCGATCGAGCGAGTTCAGCTTCAGAAGTTGCCGAGATTTTTGAGCATCAGGGCTTTGTCTCGCGAGATCTGATTGCTGCCTACACGCTCACGGGGCCGGGAGGCTACCCCGATCGAACAGGTCACTTGCCCGATTTAGTTTGGCGTGGAGGAGCGTCCCAACCGATTCAGGGAGGACAATTCACAACCGATCGCTGGCTGTCTACCCAAAAACCCGCAACGGCATTAGCCAAAGCGCTCAAAGAGACTTCTGAGTTTACGTTAAGCACGATCGTGGCAACATCCGATTTCACGCAAACCGGGCCTGCGCGGATCATTTCTCTCTCAGGGGATGCGTCCCGCCGCAATTTCACACTGGGTCAAGAAAAAACCGACCTAGTGTTTCGATTACGAACTCGGATCACAGGAATCAATGGAAGTTCTACCGCTTTATTGGTTCCTGATGTTTTTAGTGATACTAAAATTCATCATTTAGTGTTGACTTATAAGCATCAAGTCCTAACGCTTTACGTTGATAACATCCAGCGTTTATCAACTCTTAAACTGACCCCAGACATAACCCTATTCCGTTATCTATTTTCTGTTAAAGATCGTAGTGGTCGTCTCGTCCGCGTTAATCCTTTTATTTACGCTACCATATTTTATGTTACTTTTTTTACACCACTAGGCTTGCTCATAGCATTAATTGTTATGCGGCTAAAAAGCTCATTGAGCGCTTACTTATTTGTGTTCGTCAGTGGAGTTTTCATTCCTGCATTACTGCTAGAGCTATTGATTAGAGGAGACGAATTTCGACTCGCTAATTTAGCGGTAAGTGTGGCGATCGCAACCTTTACCATGCTACTCGTCAAAGCTCGATTGTCTACCCGCTTAAAATCAAGCTATGCGGCTTGATTCTCTTGGGATTTTGAGTTGGTTGAACTGAATTCATGAACATCGAGACAGAGGTTTAGAAGATCGATATGTTGATCGAGGCAGGCGCTATAGAGATGATTAGACTTTATAATAGGAGTACTCCAGACTTGAGCAGGAGTTCGTAGAGTATGAGACAACTAACTTCTTGGAGATTGTGCGTATGTCGCCAGTATCTAACGAGCAGTCAGAAATCACTCGTACAGAGCGTGGGCTAACGATTTCAGGCACTCGCATTACTATTTATGACGTAATAGACCACCTTGTAGCAGGACGACCGCCACAACTGATATTAAACTGGCTTCCCTTAACAGAAGAGCAGCTTGAGGTAGCACTGTCATACATTGAGGCAAATCGGGCTGAGGTAGAAGCTGAGTACCAGGAAGTTTTGAAGACAGCAGCAGTAGCCCAGCAGTACTGGGAAGCAAGGAACCGCGAACGCTTTGCTCAGATTGATAGGATGCCACCTAAGTTTGGTCAAGAAGCTCTGTGGGAAAAACTTCAGGCGCAAAAGGCTAAACATACAGTGGAGTAGATGAATTTTCTGATTGACTACAACCTCCAGAAATATGCTGCGATTCTATTGGGGAAGATTGCAAGCGACGGTTGGCTTGATCTGAGATGATCGTTGAGTTTGAGAAGTTGTCTGCGGCGGGTGAAGCGGATTGTTATGTCGTCTAAAGCGAGATTCATCCTGTGTTTTTCTAGCCTCGATCGGCTTCTATTAATCTCAAGCCTCCCATCGTAGTGCAAACGAAGAAGGGAACAAAAAACCAATCTGGGGAGTTGAGATAGAGCCAAATCATCAAAATAAGCCACAAAATCAGACAAATCGTGGCGAGTAGAGTGTGCATAGACTGGCAAGCCAATTTGCAGAGGTTTGCTCAGTCATTCAGTATCTCTACTGAGAAATCAGTTGAAAAAGATTGAAGAAACCGTGAAGTCAAGGGTCAGATTCTAACCAGTATGCTGAATCCAACCTTACCGATAGGCCTGCATCGGTTCTTTGATAAAGCGAATGTAGAGATGCTTAAAAGTAGACTTTAAAACACGCGGCGCACCAAAGTCGATCGGCATCATTTTTTCGGGCAGTTGCCAATCAGCAAGGCGCAAATCTTCAGGGCGGCAATGCACAAAGGTAATCTCACTTAAGTCTGGACAGCAGCCCAGTCGCTGAGACGCGACGATCGTCGGCACGATCGCAGGATCTACATTGAGAATTTCGACGACGGCACGATCGAGAGCAAACACGTTATTCGATGCGCCCAAAATGCCGAGCGCTCTCGGTTCGCCACCGCTCGGCCCATTTCCTTCGTGCCCAATGATGCCATCGAGAATGGTTAAATCAGGATCGATCGCGCGGGCGGTTTCGACGAGCATTGCTCCAAAGCGCTCTTGATCTTTCCCGGCTTCCATGTGCCACCAGGCTTTCATCTTGCCCGGAACGCAGCCAAACAGGTTCTTAACGCCCATTGTGACGGTCAACTGCACATGAGATTTGACTTTAGGCAGGTTGATCACAACATCAGCTTCCATCGCTTCTTTAGATAGCAGTAGATGATTAAAATCTTCGCTGACAACTTCATAGCGCTTGCCGTTGAATTCGACGATCGGCAAATTCAATTCTTCAACTAGCGGCAAATATCCGTTTGCTGTAGCAACTCCTCTAGCACTTCCAAACGCCGGGCCGTCTCCTAAAAAGGGCATTCCTCCCGCTTCTTGCACCAGTTTTGCGACCCAATAAACGATTTCTGGACGGGTGACGCATTCTTTAGTAGGGCGCGCCCCTGTAAGGAGATTGGGCTTGAGCAACACGCGATCGCCCGGTTTGACAAAAGCAGACATGCCGCCGAGGGGTTCTAACAGCGTCTCGATCGAGTCACGAAGTTGAGCGCGATCGTAAGAATTTGCTCGAATCAAGCTAACAGAAGCAGTGAGGATTTGCATATCGTCAAAGAGGTTAAAAATTAGGGCGTTGCAGAATCAGGGGCTGAAATGACTGTAGGGGTAGTGCCCCCGTGCCTATCCCTGACACAGGGCAACCACAGGGAGATTGCCTGTACCCCTGACGGAGGGCAACCACGGGGGGATTGCCCCTACCTAAATTATCCCGCTATTCAGCAACGCCAAGATTAGATGCAGAATTTTTCAGACAAGGAACTAAGCCACCATTGGTTGACCTAATTCATGTTGAAGCGCTAACTCTTGGGTCTGCGTGGTTTGAATCGATTCCATCACAATGCGCTGCGCGTCCCAGCCTTGTTCGTGCTGTTTTAGCCAACACTGTGCCTCGTTTCCCTCGCGCAAAATTTTCTTGATGGGCAGCAAAAAGCAGCTAAAGCCGTTTTTTTTAGCGATCGGCCAAACCTCTTGATAAAGCTGCTCGACCCAATCGCGGGCAAGAATGGGTTTACCCGATCGCCAGTCTATTAATTCAGCATCCAGGCTGGTATGAGCGGCGGCGATTTCATTGGCATCTGCGATCGTCACCAAATCTTCTGCCCGCGTTGTGGCTGAGAGTTGACTCATCTCTAATGGATCGAGATGTGGATCTTCAATCAGTTGATGCAGCCGAGCTTCTAAAAGTGCGGTGATTGCCAGCAGCGCGATCGGGTCAGACACCAAATCACAGATTCTCAACTCTAGACGATTGAGATTATAGGGTCGGCGATCGCCATTCGGGCGCACTGACGACCAGAGATGACGCACATTCTGCATCGTCCCGGCGGCTAGTTGCGCCTCCGTCCATTGAATAAAGTGAGCGTGGCTTTCAAACAACGGGACGTGAGTTGGCGTTTTAGGAAACACAGCCCAACGGCTAGAGTGCGAACCAGTCACAGCACCATTCAGAAAGGGAGACGCAGCACTGAGCGCCAGATAGAGCGGTGCCTCAACTCGCACCAACCGACAGGCACGTATCAACAACTCAGGGTCACTAATGCCGACATTAATATGAACACTAGCGGTAACAACTTTGGTGCCGTAGGTCTGCTCAATATAGTCGTGATAAGGGTTTCCCGGATCAGATCGGTGAAATTCATCTGCCCCACTCAATGCCAGAGTGCTGCCCGGAATCAAGGTATAGTCTCCCAACTGCTTGAGATAGTCACGCAACTGCCCACGCGGACGCACGAGATCACAGAGCGATCGCTCATATCGATAACTGGGAGGAGTGGTGTATTCGACATTGCGGCTGTCAGGTTCTCGCACAAAGCCATCTAACGCCGCCACAATTTTGTCAGACATGCCAACGACTTCACCCTTTGGCGTTCCGGTATAAACCTCGATTTCAAACCCTTTTGATAGCAGCATCTCGCCTCCGCAAGTTGAGCGGTTTTATCTCTTTAGTATCCCGGAAAAAGGGACGACTGCGAACTATCCAAAGAAAGGGTGCTCTCTCTCCCGCCATAGATCACAAAACACGAGAGATGGCATACTCATCTACAGAACGTGGCAGGCAGACAAAATCGTGGGATTGGGTAAATGGGTTGGGTTTTTAGGGTTGGCGATCGCGCTCTACATTTTGTGGGAGATTCGCCAGGTGTTGCTGTTAGTGTTTGCGGCAGTCGTGTTTGCAACGGCATTTAATAGTCTGGTGCGCCGCCTTCAGCGAGTTGGAATGAAGAGAAGCGGCGCGGTGGCACTCTCGATCGGGACTTTTTTAGTGCTGTTGGTGATCTTTGTGGCGCTGATTGTGCCGCCGTTTATCACTCAATTTCAACAACTGGTAGAACTTGTGCCGAAGGGACTCGACAACCTCCAGAATCGGTTTCAAGATATGCAAAGCATGATTCCGGGTTACTCTCAATTTGTGCCTGGAGTCGATGATCTGATTCGGCAGATTCAACCGTTAGCGGCGCGGGTGGTCGGAAACTTTTTCGCCTGGTTTTCAAATGCGCTGGCGATCGTCATTAATCTGTTGCTAGTTGTGATTTTGACGGTGATGTTTCTGATCAACCCTCAACCCTATCGCCGCGGATTTGTCCTGCTGTTTCCCTCGTTTTATCGCAGACGAGTCGATCAGATTCTGTCTCTATGTGAGATTGCGTTGGTTAACTGGGTTGGGGGCACTTTGATCAACATGGTGGTGATCGGGACGGTCAGCGGCATTGGCTTGCTGATTTTAGGAGTCCCCCTAGCGCTAGCAAATGCGCTATTAGCCGGGTTGTTAGAAGCAATTCCTAACGTAGGTCCAGCGTTGAGCGTGATTCCTCCGGTGGCGATCGCCCTGATCGAAGACCCCTTTAAAGCCGGAGCCGTGATCGTTTTATATATCGTGATTCAGCAGCTAGAGCAATATTTGCTCGTGCCGTTTGTGATGTCAAAGCAGGTATCTCTGCTGCCTGCCGTGACGCTATTATCTCAGGTGATCTTTGCCATCTCTTTTGGGTTTTTAGGATTATTTCTAGCCATCCCTTTAGTGATTGTGGGTCAGATTTGGCTACAAGAAGTCTTGATCAAAGATGTGCTTGATCCCTGGCAAGAAAGTGAGAAGTTTAAACTTGAACCAGCGATCGATGCCGAAGAGTTGGACGTGACTTCAGAAACCGAACACTCTTAGGACTTACGCATTTTGACCAAAACCTCGGAGGTTTAAGCCACTCTGTCGGTCACGATGCTTGATTCTTGGTTAAAATCTCCGAGGTTTGCGTAAGTCAAAGTCTTCTACTTTTTAGTAGCCGTCGATCGACCAATGGGGCGGGTCATATTCCAGCTTATACACGCCGTAAGAAGCGCCAATCTTCCACAGTCTAGAATTGTCATTGCCAGAGCGCGGTGCCCCGATGCTGACCACTCGCCCAGCAGCGTCTTTAATGTTGAGATTGCCTTGCCACTCAATGATCCAATCAATAGCAAGAGCTAAAGTGTGACGCGATCGCAGCGCCGCCGGGTTTGATCCAATATCATAAGCTTCGATCATCTGTCTGACCGCTTGCAGTGAAATTGCATCCGTGTATTGCACCCAATCAATATCAACTCCCGGCATCGCGGGGACATCTTCAGGCGCAATATCTCGATTATTAATTGCGACAGCATAGTGCATTAGATAAGCACGTTCAGGCGGTCGAAAGGTGGCCGTCACTTCGATCGCAGCCCCGGCATCTTTAAGCGCTTTCTCAAAGGCTTGTACCCGTTGCCGAAAGGGGGAGACAAGATCGTCGATCGACTGGCTGCCCGGAAAAAACCTGACCCATTGGGCACCACTCAGCCGCCCGCGTAGCCTGCGCGCATACTCAGTCAGAATGTCAAGAGCAGGTGCCAAATCTGCGCCTAATTTCTGCTTTGTGGTGGCTGATAGCTGTTGCTCAAGACGAGCGGGAAAGGCGACATCGACAATTTTGTAAGCTTCAGCCAATCCTCTCGTGCTTCTGATGCCAAAGTCTCCATCGCCGATCAGAGGAGGATTGAGCCGCCCGATCGCCGTCAAGCTTCTTTGCAAATCTCCAACCTCAGCCCTGCCAAAGTTGAGATAGTCGAGCAACTTTGCGGCGGTTAACCCCGCTACTCGATAAATAAACCCCTGAGACAGCGCTTTAGCGTAGGTGCCAGGGCCCACAATGCCATCGGCGGTTAACCCATTTTTTTGCTGAAAGTCGCGAGTTGCCTTATCGGTTACGGCTCCAAAACCGTTATCAACTGCCCCGATCGGGTAGTTTAAATCCACTAAAAAACGCTGCCATGCTCCGACCGCAGCGCCCGTTGAGCCTCGTTTTAAAACAGGTAAATTTAAGGCACTAACTTTAAAAGCCATGACGATCGCTCCCCATCTAAGACAAAAAAATGAGTAATCGGTGATTCGGCTTTTAAAGATTGCCCGATCGTCCGTTACTCATTCTCTTTTACCAGAAAGGTGTAGATTTGGCTTACTGATATTCCTCGACAGGAGACTTCATTTTAGATTTCGCTTTCGCTGCACTCTTCTTGAGAGCGGTCAGACGTGACTCATATTTCGCTCTCAGTCGCTTTTTGGGAGTTTGGTCAATCAGCGTTTTTAAGGCACTTCCCAGGCTCTTATAAGCGTTGGGCAGCGTGTAGCCAAAGCGCGTCGCCAAAGAAATTGCTTTTTCGTCAGCTTCAGTAGCTTCCTTAAGACTGCGCTCACTATTATTTTTCTGATAAAGACGAAACCCAGCAACCCCTGAAAGACCCAGCGCTAAGACCAACAACAAACCATCTTGAACCCACAGTTCGCCGACTGCGCCCCCTAGCCCGATCGCTAACGCCGCCATTTCCCAGCCGTCTTTAGGAATGGTATCTGCCTGAATGCGAGCAACTTCGTGCCAAAACAGCAGGTTGCGCTGGTCGATCGCCAGTTGATCCCACTTCGGCATATCGATTTGAATTTCAACTTCGTCTCTGCCGATCTCTTCACTCGTGATCAAACTTGGGTTAACCGCAGTAGTCACCTCGATCGTCACCCAGCTTTGCAACTCTGGGGGCAACAAGGTTTTTAAGCGCCGCAGTTCGCTCATGTCGGCTCTGGCAGTCGAAGTGGCATACGATGTCATGGCTTCAGCCTCGAAGTTAAAGAAGTTAAAATATAGTCCTCTCTCTCGATGATAGCGATTCTACAGATCACTGAGGCGAGGTGCATCTATTGTGCCGGATCAAAAGCAAATCCAGCAATAACTTTAGGATACGACCTTCAAATCAAAACGAGCGACTATCAAACCGATAATCGCTCAGAGGTTAAGCTCGACAGATTTCTTAATCTGCGAGTTCGATCGCTGGAGGGGAGACTGGCTGAACTGTTGGAGGGCTGCTATTCGTGTAGCAGGCGATCACCCAGAGGGGTAAAACCAGCGTGAGTAGAGCAATGATTGTGCCAATAATGTTTGCCGCAGTATGGGCAGGTTGCCCCGAAGGGCTGGTAGGGTGGCTACCGGATTGCATAATTTATGTTAAACAAACTCAACTAGGATTAGCGGCAGAAAAGACTTCTTTTCTAGTTAACCCATGACGGAGGCAGGAAACCCTATCCTCACTAATGCCAATTCTAGCGATCGTCGCCTCAGTTTTTCGGTTTCGGCAAGCAATCTTTAGAAAGACACGCTTTCAGTGTAAACGATTTTAACAAAATGCGGTTTCAGGCGCGAGATTTGAGCGTCTGGTGAATGCCTTGTAGCTCAGTCAAAATGGCTTGCAGCAGCTCTTGAGTGGCGTTGGGCTGAAGTTCTTGAATCTCGATCGTGACGTGTTTGATTCGCAAAACATCTTTGGCAAAACGCGCAACCTCGTTGGGATGAAATAACAGCCCCTCAGCCGGACTAGAGCGCATCTCAGGATTTAAGCGCTTGGGATCATAAGCGAGATTGGTCGAGTGAGGATCGGTGTTGGCATAGCGATAAACAGAGGCTCTAGAACGATTGAGCGCTTTTTGCACGGCTTCAATATCCATTAACCCTGTGGTTGTCGTTGCCTCGACGTGAGAATCGACAATGGTCATATCAGCTACTTTCTTGCACTTGGACGCGCCAATCTTAGCATAAGACAAGAGGAGCTGAGTGCAACCGAAGCGCGATCGGGTAGTTCGTTATTCGGCTGCACATCTCTCAGTACAGTGCTTTGGTCAGTTGGGGCAGCATTCAATCAAAAGCATTCTGGTTAAATGCTATTTGATTGTGAAGGCGCTTCTTCCATGGTCAATTTGGCTTCCTTGGACGGTGCAGATACTCCGTATAACCCTGGTGCCATCGCTAGTCTCAATATTACAGGTGCCAGAGGCAGGAACGGTGCGGAAGCCCTTTTCAGACGAACGAAATTTACTGACCCGAAGTTGAACCTTGCCCTCAAAGTTTTTCTGGACGTTGCCAATATACTCGATAGAGAATCTTCCGGCGTTCGTTAAACCGAGTGAACCGTTGTTATTTGCAAAAGCAAGCACTAAGCTCGCATCGCCTACGCCTTTGAAGCGGGCATTTTCGATCGTTCCTCTGCTTTTGAAAACTGCATTGGTGGGGTCGCCGGGTTTAGCCAGGGTAGCGGTGGCTGCAATGAGCAAAGTCGTACAACCTAACAGGCAAGTCGAAGCAATATGTTTAACGTTCATCTCAAATTAATCGTTTAGACGTTTACAACCGGGTCTTAGCATGCTCAAGTTTTAAGTGCTGCTTAGAGACTATTTGCATTAAAGCCTAAATCTTGCCCTTTGTTAGCACCGTATGCAAAATTACCCGTCTGATATCAGACGGCTTGTTGACATCCTCACCGTCCTAAAGGAGCGGTGATTCCCAAACCTCGCGATTTGAGTTTCTGCTTCATTGCAACTGCCTCTACCCTCTAGGAGTTTTGGTCTTATGCTCGCTCCACAGACTAACCCCGCTAGCCCAGCGGTTTTTTGCGCGAAATCCCCAGAGAATTTCTATGTTGGTTGATTCAAGGGATGTTTACCATTGCCCTGTCCTCTTTTCCCGGTCTACCGATTTTTCTGCGCCGCCAGCACAGGGCTGAACTTCGCTCGTTAGGCTGTCTGATCCATCGTCACGGGTGGGTCATTGACCAATACAAATCTACCACAAATCAATGTAAAGCCGTGCTAGAAGCACGGGGTTTCTACCCATTTCTCTGATGAGGGGACAATCGCTCAGAATACCCCAACTGCGGCAAGCGTCAACTCTTATCGGGTTCCCATTGGGTTTAACCAACGGACGATCGCAGTCTCTAATCCTTGAAGTTCGCGATAGATTTCTTGGCGCATCCATTGCCCGATCGCGTCAAATGGCGAAAACGAATCGCCAGTCTGCCACTTAAAATCCTGTCCGATCGGCGTGGCATGAGAGCCTTTAAGAATCTGGAAAGTCACCATATCAGGGAAGCGTTTCTTCAACAGTTCCGACAAAGTGTAGGTTTGATCGATCGAGTCGTTATCAAATTTCACCAGCAGATTGCGCCGAACTTGATAGCGATCGCTAATCATTTTGTTCGTTTCTAAAGGCGAAGGCGTAAACTCGACTGAAAACACTTGAGAAAATTGCTCGACTAAAGGAACAGCATCTCGCGCCGCAAAGTTATTAAACGAGATCAAAATATTTCCGGCTCGCTCGACCCCAAACAGACTGCCAATCAATAAATGCAGTTTACAGCCCATGCTGTGACCCATTCCATAGACGGGAATGTAGCGTTTTTTAATGATGCGAGTTTGAAGGATTTCTAAGGCACGATCGAAGCTTTGCAAAACCGACTTGGCAATCTCAATGTGATCAAAAGTGTTGACAAACGGAGTCGCCACGATCGCATATCCCTGCGATGCCAGATATTCTAATAAACGACGGTAGGTGAGTTGAGGAGCGGCGGCCACAAATGCCCCGCCCAAAAAGTGTACGATCGCAATGGGTCGATCGGGCACTAAAACCCAGTTGCCAGAAATTTCTTGCCAGTCCATTCAGTCTTTGCGCTCAGAGTTCTTCTGCTTTCTATTGTCTCGTATTGGATCAAGTTGAGTTATTTTTCTCAAAATAGCGGTGATTGCAACTCTTTTGGTACGGTTCTACGCTCCCTGATCTTGCCGAAATGCAGATAGGCTCTTATCAGGTAGCGGTTAAGTGTGTCTCGGTTAGTATGCCTAATTGGATTTTGCCAACCTTAAGTGAGATTCTCGCCTTGAGCAGTCAGCCTCAAGGGGATTCTGATCAGTGTGTCTGGAAGTCTGAAGAGCTTAGATCTAGGCAACACAATACAAATTCCTCGATCGCTCAACAGCGAGTTCGAGCCGAACGAGAATGGTTTGGCGCGATCGCAGCGCTAGAATCTTTGCTGAAACAAATTAAACCGTCAAGTCCTGGCGAAGATGTTCAAGGATTAGTGCTTTCTGGGCCATTGCCCGTTGTCAGCCAAACTGATTTAATGTCTCAGTTTGCCACTTGGACGTTTACGGCTGACCCGTCTGCAACGCTAATGGGGTTGCCCTTTCGCTTATGTCCCTCGATCGACCAACCTGCTTCGACCTGCGAAACCAATCCCTCGCTTTCCCTGCTGCCGGGTGATCCCTTAGCAATTGAGCAATTTTCTCTAGTGCTGACTGAGCAGTTTAGCTTGGTGATGGTTTTAGGCGAGAACCCGCACGGGGAACCGACCTTTGCTTTTACGTTTGATCCCGAAGTTGTCGATCGCGTCTGGCAAGTTTTACGGCTGCGGGTTGTGCTGATGAATGCCCCGCAGATGGGCAGATTGGATGCGCTGATCAAGCAGTTTCCGGCGATCGCTCCGCACTATAAGTTAGTCACTCAATTCAGCCATCTTTTGCTAACGCGTCTAGCCGATGCCGACGAAATGAAATCGACTCATCTTAATGAAGGGGCGATAGAGTCCGCCTTGCAAAGAAATCGTAAGAAAGCGGCTTCTCGAAATGGTAAAGCACAGAAGCTCGACAAACATCCGACCGCCGATGATCTCTCGCAGCGTTTGTCTGAGGGCAAAAGCATCGACATAGAACTACTGCAAGCGATCGCCCACGAAGTTCGCACCCCTTTGACCACGATTCGTACCCTGACGCGATCGCTGCTCAAGCGTCGAGATTTGCCGCCCGATGTGCTAAAACGATTAGAAATGATCGATCGGGCTTGCAGTGAGCAAATCGATCGCTTTGGCTTGATCTTTCGGGCAGTGGAGCTAGAAACCTCTACAACCAGTTTTGCCCTGGCATCCCTCGCGCCGACTTCTCTAGCCGAGGTTTTACGCGAAAGTATTCCTCGTTGGCAAAAGCAAGCGAGTCAGCGCAACCTGACCTTAGAAGTAAGTTTGCCTCGACAAATGCCGACGGTGGTTAGTGACCCGACGATGTTAGACCAGGCGTTGACGAGCTTAATCGATCGCTCTGCGCGCAGCTTGCCGCCGGGGAGCCATATTCAAGTCGAGGTGACACTAGCCGGAAATCAACTCAAACTCCAGCTTGAGTCTTCAGAATCTGCTGAAGCGATCGATTCAAAGCCTCATCAACCCTTGCTAAAATCTCTAGGTCAAGTGCTGATGTTTCAACCCGAAACGGGAAGTTTGAGCCTTAACCTCAATGTGACCAAAAACCTGTTCCAAGCGCTGGGAGGAAAGCTAATTGTGCGGCAACGCCCAGAGCGAGGCGAAGTGTTTACGCTCTTTCTGCCATTAGAACCCGGATAAAGGCAGGTTTCAGCTTTTTCTGGAAAGGATTAGGTTGATATTCAAGACTGTAAGGTTTGAGTATGATGTTAGGTAGTTCATCAAGGAGCTTTTCCCTAGTCATGACACTCGAACAAATTGAAGAAGAAGTTCTTGCGCTTCCGAAAGATGCTCAGGCAGCTTTACTAGCTCGGCTTCTTGGATATTTGGGGCAAACGGATATGGTTGACCAAGAAGTTGCAGGCGTTTGGGTAAACGAAGCTGAGAGGCGTGACCAAGCAATGGATCAGTCGCTAGAAGCTGGCGCTCCTTCTACAGAAGTCTTTCAGCGAATTCGTGCATCTTTGTAATGACACCTGCCACATTTAATTCGCTTGCAGAACAAGAATTAGTTGATGCGGCGGCGTACTACGAGGAACAGAAGCCCGGATTGGGACTAGAGTATTTGGAGGAGGTCGAACGCGCAGTCAACTTTCTGATCCGTTACCCCAATGCTGGCTTAGAGATTCGAGGTTCAGTTCGTCGCTTAATGTTACCAAAGTTTCCATACTCACTTCTATACCGTGTCCTCAAAAACAGTCAAATTCGCATTTTGGCAGTCGCTCATCATAAGCGTAGACCGAAATATTGGAGCGATCGCAAGTAGGCTAAAACGGTCGGACAGAGTGTTCTTGCTACTCCAGTCCTAATTCGCGTTTGAGCAGACTGACTGACTTGCTGACAATAAAGTTTTCACAGTAGACCAATTGAGGCGGACGAATAATATCTTCTCTCGCCGCAGAAATGGTCGCTTTGACTGCCGCAGAGCTTACATCGTCAAAGCTAAAGATGGTTTGAGCACTTCGTACCATCGCATTCATCTTATATTTGTCGTTCACCTGAGCGGTCATCACGAGCAAATCATCGCCCCGCAAACTGTGAATGATTACCTCTGCAACTCCGACCGTTCCTGAACTGAGGCTGACAATGCCTAAACAGGTTCCTTTAGGGAGCGATCGCACCATCTTGATCTCTTTTTCAAAATCGTAGATGTCTACCGGAATCACACGCGCCGATCGAGGGGTGGCGATCGCTTCTGCCTGAGCAATGAAGTAGCGGCTGGTAACGACAGTGCTCGATCTCGTCTGATCTAACACGCGACTGAGTTCTTCTAAAGGCACAAGCTGCATCGGAATGTTGAGGGCACGCTCTAATTCGCGCAGCAAAATTTCGCCATTGGCAATGTCGTGCTGTGGAGCCGTGATCAATACTTGAGCACTACAGCGCAGCCGCCAATCGATTTCTGCCAAAAATAATTCTCGTGCTTGACCGAGAGAGCAGCCTTGCTTTAACAAATCGTCTAGGCTGGTTTGAATGATTTTGTGCGCTTGAGGATTTTGATCTAGCAGCGGAGACTTAATGCTCGTAGCGGGATCGTGGGCTTGATCTCGAACGTAAATGCCCGACCCTGCCTGAGCATCGACCACTCCTGCTTCTTCTAGCTGACGATAAACCTTGCTAATGGTATTGCGGTGCAGCCCAGTTTGCATCGCTAATTGTCGAGTGCTTGGCAACCGATGCCCTGGCGAAAACTGTCGCGACGCGATCGCAAACAAAATCTGATTATAAAGTTGGGTCGATGCCGGGATATCACTATCTGGCTGAATATGAAATTGCACCATGCCAGGGCCTCAAAACTTGCTCACATACTAGATTCAAAGTGAGTAATTTTCTCACCGGAATCTGTTTACTATTTGTACCATTCTAGAGATTAGTACGGTGTTTCTCCTACCTTGTACACTGGTTATACGAAAATTTAACTTGCAGTGTTAAATCAAATAGCTTAAGAATGTTTGTGAGAGTTTTCACCCAAAATTACAGATTATTGTCTATAACTTTTAAGCATCGTGACAGAAATTAGAACGACAAACGCAACCGTTTTAAACGGAGCATTGCAAATTGATGCTTACTTAGCAGAACCAACTGATAGCGAACCCCATCCTGCGATCGTGGTCATTCAAGAGATCTTTGGCGTAAATGCTCACATTCGTCAAGTCACCGAACGACTGGCACGAGAAGGATATGTGGCGATCGCACCCGCAATTTTTCAACGCACCGCTCCCGGCTTTGAAGTTGGATACAGCGAGGCAGAAACAAAACTCGGACGAGTTTACAAAGATCAGACAAAAGCTGATGAATTATTGAGTGATATGCGAGCCACGATCGCTTATTTAGAAACCCTTCCCTGGGTGGAAAAAGGTGCCATTGGCGCGATCGGCTTTTGCTTTGGCGGTCATGTCGCTTATTTAGCGGCAACTCTACCAGAGATTAAAGCCACTGCGTCGTTTTATGGAGCCGGAATTGCAGCCATGACTCCGGGAGGTGGCGCACCTACCATTAGCCGAACCGGAGAGATCAAGGGCACTCTCTATGCGTTCTTTGGCACCGAAGATCCATTAATCCCCGTTGAGCAAATTGACCAGATAGAAGCCGAACTTCAGCGACAACAATCCTCTCATCAAGTATTTCGCTATCCCGTAGGTCACGGTTTTTTTTGTGATCAGCGATCGGACTATCGTCCCGAAGCTGCCGCCGATGCTTGGAACCAGGTAAAAGCACTCTTTAAAAATCTCCGCGCTTCTCTCCCAGGCTAAACTGGCAATAGTCAGCAAATTTAACCCTGCAACCGTGGGGCTGTCACTCAGTGGTCATGAATCAAAAATCAACTCAGTCTCGATCGGACGCATCCTTCTCGATGGATGATTTTGCAAAAGCGCTGGAGCAACACGACTACCAGTTTGCCACGGGGCAAATCGTGCGGGGGAAGGTGTTTAGCTATGAAAGCGGCGGTGCGCTGATAGATATTGGTGGAAAATCGCCTGCCTTTTTGCCGATCGAAGAAGCTAGTGTGCGCCAAATTAGCGACATCTCAGCAGTGCTGTCCGATCAGGAAGAAGAGCGAGATTTTCTAATTATTCGTGAGCAAGATGAAAACGGACAAGTCACCCTCTCGCTGCGGCAACTAGAAATTAAAAAAATCTGGGATCGGCTGGCAGATGTGCAAGACAGCAAGCAAAGTCTGCAAGTGCGGGTGACAGGCATGAACAAGGGCGGCGTAACGGTTGATGTGCAGGGCTTACGGGGGTTTATTCCACGATCGCACTTAGTTGAGCGAGAAAATCTAGAAGCGCTCAAAGGTCAAACGTTGACGGCTACGTTTTTGGAAATGGATCGCGATCGTAACAAACTGGTGCTGTCAAATCGCCTCGCCGCCAAGAGCGCTAGCTTTAGTCAGCTAGAAGTAGGACAACTCATCGAAGGCAAAGTGGTGAGCCTCAAGCCCTTTGGAGCTTTTGTGGAATTTGATAGCACAACGGGTCTGCTGCACATCAATCAAATTAGCAAAAACTACATTGCGTCGCTGCCTGCCCTGCTGCAAGTCGGACAGGTGATTAAAGCCATGATTGTCGAGCTAGACGAAGGCAGAGGTCGAATTTCTCTTTCTACAAAGATTCTAGAAAATCATCCTGGTGAAATGACTGAGAATATGGCTCAGGTAATGGATGAAGCAGAAGCGCGTCAAGAACGAGCCAGAAAAAATCTGGGCGTTGCAGAATGAGGGATGAAATGGCTGTAGGGGTAGTGCCCCAGTGCCTACCCCTGACGGAGGGCAACCACGGGGGGATTGCCCCTACCAAATCACCCCTCCATTCAGCAATGCCAAAATCTGCTGGGAGACTAATATCAGTTGATGCCCTTCATTCTCTACCATGACGACTATTTGGGAACTCGATTACTATTCACGCCCGATCGTGGATGAAAACAACAAAAAAGTCTGGGAAGTTTTGATCTGCGAAAGTCCAACTCGCATTGATGTTGATCCAGACTCGCTGTTTCGCTATGCCGAATATTGTTCGAGCACACAGGTCAATTCGGGTTGGTTAAAAAGCGCGATCGAAGCAGCCATTTCTCGCGCTCCCAATCCGCCTGACAAGATTCGCTTCTTTCGACAGGCAATGAATAATATGATCACCACTGCCTGTAACGGATTGAACGTGCCTGCTCAACTGAGTCGGCGAACCTTTGCTCTCAGTCAATGGGTGCGCGATCGCATGGATACGGTTTACCCCAATCATCCAGGTTTTCAGCCGTCTAAAAATCCTTCGGTGACGTTTCCCACGACTCCAGCCGAGCCGTTGCCCGATGCCCTGATCGGACAGAAATGGATCTTCGCAACTTTGGAGGCCAGCGCCTTTGATGATATGAGCGAATGGGCGATCGACTTTGGCGAATCGTTCCCGCTCAAAATGGCAGGGCTGGCTCCCAATACGCCGATTCCTGGGCTGATTATCTATTCGCCTCGCGCTATGCCGATGGCAGCCTGGATGTCGGGTTTAGAGATGGCGGCGATTAAGTTTGACCCAGATACTCCGACGCGATTGCTGCTTGAAACCGGAGTCAGCGATCGCTGGATTCTCACTAGTCTTGACCCCAAAACCCAGCCAGAAGCGAGACAGTTTGAAGCTGCCAAACAGCAATCCAATCAGGTGCACTTTTTAGCGATTCAAACCGATCCGCAAGTCGAAGCCTTTGCCGGATTCTGGTTATTGCAGGAGGTCAATTTAGCGTAGGCTAACGATGGGATGAGTTTCATAACTTGCAGGATATGCTAGCAGAACAATTGCTGGAACTAGCTGCCCGATCGGGGGCAGAAGCAGCAGAAGTCTTTCAGTCACGATCGCTCTCTCGTCCGGTTTATTTTGAGGCAAACCGACTTAAACAACTCGAAAGCGCAGACTCAGAAGGCACCGCCCTACGACTCTGGAAAAACGGATGTCCAGGGTTAGCGGTCGCTTATGGCCCAGTTGAGGCGCAGGCACTGGTCGATCGCGCCCTTGCTCTCAGCCAACTCAACGAACCCGAAGAGATTGAACTGGCTCCAGCTTCTCGACTAATCTATCCCAACATGGGAGCAGCCGTCTCGGTCGAAACGCTCGTGGAATGGGGCAGACAGGCGATCGAGCTAGTGCGAGATCAGTATCCCGAAGTGCTGTGTGCGGGCGGCTGGGAGTGTGAATCAGAAACGACTCGCTTGATCACCTCAAACGGGCTGGACTGCGGCTACACTGACACCACTTTGAGCGGCTATCTAGAAGTGGAATGGATACGGGGAGATGACTTTCTCAATGTCAGCGACGGGCAGACCTTGCGCGATCGTCTTGATCCGGCACTCGTGGCTCAACTAATTATGCAGCGATTGGAGTGGGCCAAAGAAAATGTGGGCGCACCGATCGGGCGGGTGCCAATCCTTTTCACCTCTAAAGCTGCCGACATGCTTTGGGGCACCGTGCAGTCAGCCCTAAACGGAAAACAGGTGATCGAAGGGGCATCGCCTTGGAGCGATCGCTTAGATCAAGCCGTGATCTCTGAGGCAATCACGATTAGCCAAAAGCCAGAGGCCGGCCCGTTTAGCTGCCCGTTTGACGATGAGGGTACACCGACTCGCCCGATCACGTTTATCGATAAGGGCGTTTTGCAGTTGTTTTACGCCGATCGCACCACCGGAAAACTTTTAGGCAGTGGCACAACGGGGAATGGCTTTCGTCCGGGGTTAGGCAGCTACCCCAATCCTGGCTTGTTTAATTTGCTGATCGAGCCGGGTGTCAAATTATTCCCAGAACTGATTTCGACGATGGAAGATGGACTCGTTTTAGATCAAATGCTAGGCGGCGGCGCGGGCATCTCTGGCGAATTTTCAGTCAACATTGACCTGGGATATCGAGTGCAAAAGGGTCAAATCGTCGGCAGAGTCAAAGACACAATGATAGCGGGAAGTGTCTACACCGCTCTCAAAAACCTGGTCGAACTCGGCGGCGATGGCGATTGGAATGGCTCATGTCACACACCCTCGCTGATTGTCGAAGGGCTATCAGTGACGGGTCGAAGCGACTGCTGAACGTCAGAATAAAAGGTGGCATCAGTTTTCACCAAATGCCACCTATAACCTTCACCTACAAAACGATCGCGCTATCGCAAAACTGTTTCTCTCAACTCAGACTCTAAAACCTGAAGCAGTTGAAAATCTTCTCGGTCTTTTGCCACCTGCATCCGATGCTCTAAGCTGCGATAGACATTGGCGCTGTGAATGCGTTTGAGTTGCTGCAAGATGTTAAAGGTCGAGCGAACTGGCAGCGTGTGAGAAAGCTGTGTGCGCTCAATCTGAGAACGGTCTCGCTGAGAATAAGCGCTATTT
The DNA here is from genome assembly GCF_003003695.1 of Phormidesmis priestleyi ULC007. NCBI lineage: Bacteria > Bacillati > Cyanobacteriota > Cyanophyceae > Leptolyngbyales > Leptolyngbyaceae > Phormidesmis > Phormidesmis priestleyi. Next base: position 28,327 of record NZ_PVWG01000004.1, on the reverse strand, counting down.
TGATTCTCTAAGCGTTGAGGGGCTTGAGGAACCTGAGCTTCGGCAAGAGTGTGACACTGCCAAGGCGCTACACGATATTTGCCTTGAATCTCGCTTTCAGTCACTTCGATCGTGGGAGGAGCATATTCGTAGCTAACACTTCGATAAGAAAGTCGCATTTGGGTCGCCTCTGAGCAAAGTGAAAATTTAGAGGGAGGCGCGTTCCTTCGAGAGTGCCAATATTTTGGATAAGTTGGTTAAGCTCTCTACTTCCGTCTTGCTCTGCTGTTAGCCAGAATCAGATGAACGATTTACTTTCTGTAGTATAAGCTACGGTTTTTAGATTAACTATCCAACTTAAGAAAGATTCAAAAAGCCGGATCAGGGAGGGGGCTAAGATCCGAAATCTACGGTTTCTCTCCGAGTGGGTGGTTAGCGCAAACTCCGCTTGAATCCCATTGAAGTTCTGCCAATAGCACTGCGCTCAGACCAATCACAATGCCCGTTTCGAGAAATTGCCACACGCCTACATAAGAAAGGGTCGCGATCGCCAGCAGATGCACAAAACAGATCAGGAGAAACGCCCGCGATCGCATCTTCACGCCAGTATAAAGATATCCAAACGCATTCAGCGCCAGCCACAGTAGCGGCAGTTGCGTCAGAATGGGTGCCCAACCCCAAAAAATGCTTAAATCGGTTAGCACCAGACCTGCCAACATGAGAAATATCCAAGCAGAGATGATGTGATTGAGCGGCTCGATCGTCGCCCATTTTTCTGAGAGTTTAATCATTGCACCCGTCCCCAATAGGGTCAGACCCGACCAGAAAAATGCTTGCGTTGCCCAATCGATCGGAGCAAATTGAGCCGTCAAAAAAATAATTATCGAAATTATGCCCCACAGTAGACAAGCTTGATCGATGCGTGTGTAAAACGTTGAAAAAATGGTGATCTGTCCTAGCTGCCAGTGCAGCCGCCACAGCCCTGGGAGATCTTCGATCGCAAAGGCTGATTGTTTACGTTTTAGTAAGGGAATTTCATGATTAAAAAAATCAGTTTGAAAAGGGAATGCCCGAAACATAGTTTTGTATAGAGTGTTAATGATTAGAAATGCTTTACGTTTCTTCTCAAAGTAGTCTCTCTTTAAGAACATAGTTGATCGTGCCTAAACGACTATCGATGCGTCTCTATCAAGTGATACGATCGCCGCCATTTTTAGACCTATCTAAAGGAGCAACTCATAGCCATTTGATTTGTGACTGCGACAGATCCGCATGAGGGCACGGCAGTGCCATGCCCCGTCGGATTGAACGATCAGTCGCAGTTGCCTCCGAAATTGGTATTAGATAACGCCTAAGCTACATGAGTCTAAAAATGAAAAAGCCCCGCTGACTTCAACCAGCGAGACTCTTATAGGTTTCACCTACATCACTTCTATGGAAATGGAGAATTTGACCCGACCCGTAGAAAATAACTCTATCGCCAAATTTGTTCGCCGTCTTCGTTGATTCTGGCTTGACGGATCACGTCTGAGATTTCTTCAGCATCTTTGACGTGGTGCAACGGCTTTTTCTCGCCATCAGGCGTGTCAACGACAAAATAAGTCGGAACGGTAATGTGGTCTCCAGTAATATCGGCTGCGTCAACTGCCACTTGTTGCGCTTTTTCTTCTAGAGATTTTGAGTCATCAATGCGATCGCCCGGATTGCTAGCTAAATATTCTTTGTCTAACTCAGCCCGTTGCTCTTGTTTTTGTTTGGGGTCAACTTCTTCAGGAGTCATCGGCTGGTTAACTTCACCGCTGTTGTCACCAGGTTTTGAATCAAGGTTCATAGTAGTTTTTTAGAATAAATTGCTGTACACAATACTAAAAAAAAAGAGGCCGTTACGCCTCTTTCAAACGACAGAATTATCAAGTAGTCCAAAAGAGTGAAATCGTAGAGAATGAATTGCTAATAGAACAAAACTCAACCGTAAATGCTATCAATCTTTAACGCTTCACTGATTACTGAGGTCTATGATTAGGGCCATAGCCAATTACTGCAACTTTGTGGCGATAAATGAGTTCTGCACCATACCATCCTGTAATGGCTAATAAGGTCGCGACGATGAGAGAAAGAATTAATCCGATCGGCAAAATTGCACCCGCCTGATCATTCCACCGCAGCCAAAAATTTATTGCAGAAAGCGTCAGTGCTGCCACGTTGCCAACCATATGCGCCCAGCCTGCACTGTGTTCACGGACGCGATCGATTTTCACAAAATCACTCATGCCAGTCGCAGCCGCAACCAAGCCAGACACAATGCCAACCCCAATCAGCCAAAAAGACGCTCTTGCCCAAAAAGAATCTCCGGTGAGCCAATAGCCAACATCGGTGCCCAAAGCACCTGTCAAAAACGCGATCGGAAAAGTAACCAGTAACGGATGTAGAGGGTGTCCAAAAATGGCAACCGTGCTGGGAACACCGCTATCGCGATATTCGGCTTCATCAGCTTCGATTACCGGAGGAATGCTGGGGGTATGAGCACGAGTCATAGTGTTCTCCTGAGTAGTTAAATTTTAGTAAGGCGATTGGCAGTGAGATGGAAGGATAGTCTGACGACAAAAGGGCGAATATCATTCGCCCCGCAGACACTTATCCTCAATTAGAGATGACCTTATGATGAGGGGAAGTGATCCACATGCGCCTCTGACTCAAGGACTAATTTTCCTTTCTGCACATCCAGCTTTTTGAGTCTTAAAGCCATGCCATCGAGTTCAAAATTCTTGAGGTTTAAGAGTTCTCGTGCTTGACTGAGCAGCGCTTCGGTCAGTTCGGGCGAAAGATCTTGACCCTCAATGTATTGCACATCTTCTAAAAGCACCTGCTGCCCACCCTGACCCACTTGGGGAACCGTCGTAAACGCCACCCGCTTTTTCTCTGGAGTGGCTTGCAGCATGATTTCTGTACTCAAAAAAATCTTGCCATCACCTGGCAGCCCAAACTCAATATGGTGAGTGTCTACCGTTGCGAGTTCGCCATTGACGCGCACCTTCAGATCTTGCATCTTGTCACGAATGAAATCTGAATTGAAGGCGCGGTTAACATCTTTTTCGGTCAAAACGACATGAGTTTCAGCGTCTGTAGGACGGGTCAACTCAATTTTGCCAAAAGCCACACTCATTGGATTGAGCGCCACATGCCCCGTGTGCATTTCCATCTCTTCGATCCGCAGATCGTGCTGCATCACCAAGCCCTCAGCCTTAATTGAGACTGAATCAACGGCACCTGATATGAGTTTGAGTGGGTCGGTTTCAATTTCGACATCTAAGTTTTTGACTTCATCTAGTTGGCTAGAGATTCCCATTTCTGCAACTTTGTTCAGCGCTTGTTCACCCAAATCCGACATTCTTAACTTCCTCATATCTCGGTTGTAGCGTTACTTTAAAACACAAACCAAACTGAGAGGCTCTACAAGGCGACAGAAATGGTCAGCGATCGCACTCTATCTTTAGAATCGTGAATTAATTGAACGTGAATTCGACGAAGCTTTTCGCTGCGGTTACAAATCCGGGCAGCCCCCTAGATCCCCCAAAATTGGGGGACTTTGAACCTGAATTCTAGGCTTGAAGTCCCCCCGAATTGGGGGATTTAGGGGGCTGAATCGCTGAAGAACGAAGCGAAAGAACTCATCGAACTGACGTTAATTGAAACCCGACTCTGCGTACGGGTATGGCACGGCAGTGCCCAATATCTCTGCAAGTAACGAGTATTATTTAATCCCCAATCTTCAGCAAATCTTGAGAGAAAGATTAACCGTCTCACAGTTTTTTGCGAGTGCTTAACTGCACCTGACAAGGCAACTCAACGATAAACGTTGAACCTTGACCTAGCTCACTCTCAACTGAGATATTTCCTCCGATTAGCTCGGTTAGCGCTTTGGTAATTGCTAACCCCAATCCGGTTCCTCCGTGGGAGCGAGTCATCGTTTGGTTTGCCTGTCGAAACTCTTGAAAGATGAAGGTTAAGTCGGCTTCTGCAATGCCAATTCCGGTATCTCGAACGGTAATGGTTAGATGCGCTCTCGGCATCAGATCGACCTCGATCAAAATCTGCCCTTCGTCAGTAAATTTGATCGCATTTGATAGCAAGTTGACAATGATTTGCCGAACTCGATTGCGATCGTTAACCACCAAAATATGATCTTGAACTAGATGAACTTGTAGATCTAAGTTTTTTTTAGCGCCTAGCGGTTTCAGTTCTTCAACGGTTGTGACAACTAAATTAGCTAAATCAAAGGTTTCTAACTGAAGTTCTAGCTGATGCGATCGCAGTTTTGAGAAATCTAAAACATCGTCAATCAGGCTTAATAGATGCCGTCCGTTTTCAAAGATTCGCTCAATCATGGTGAATTGCTGCGGCTCAAATCTCCGTTGAACGTGACGCAGCAATAAACTAGAAAAGCCCAAAATTGCGTTGAGTGGAGTTCTCAACTCGTGAGACATGGTGGCGATGAATTGCGCCTTGACTCGATCGGCTTCGATCAATTCTAAGTTTTGAAGCTGAATCTGGTGAAGCTGTGCTTCCATTTGTTTACGCGCCGTAATGTCTCGAATCAGCCAGCGCAACGCGATCACCTTACCTTTTGAATCTTTAACCGTTACGACCGTAATGGCCGCCTCAAATCGAGGTTTACTGCGAGCGAGTAGACTAATCTCCCATTCTTGAATGCGATCGATGCTTCGCAGTTGCAACAAGAGCGATCGAAAGACACGACGCTGTTCTTCGGGCACAAAATTAGTTAAAACTTTACTTGAAAGATATTTTTGGGGCACATTTAATAATTCTGCGGCTGCCCGATTTGCATCATGAATTTTGCCATGAATATCAGTCACCAAATATCCATCGGGGGCAAAGTCAAATAGCTCTTGATATCGGTGCCGTTCGTTTTCTAGCTCTTGACGGGCTTGTTGCAATACTTCGTTGTGACGACAAATTTCTTCCTCTACAACTCGCAGTTCTTCTAAAGCATTTGCGAGTGCTGCCAAATAGCTAAGGGCGAGTTTTGGCTGATCGAGAGACTTATCTCCTATGTTTTTATAGAGATCAGCCGCTCGCTGATCAACGGTATCTAAGTATTTTGCAATCTTGCCACGATCGCTACTGGGTTTTGTTTCATTCATGTCATCCTTTTGATTTTTATCAAGTCATTTGCTGACAGGAAAAGCATGTTTAGCCTTAATAGTTCTAAACAATTAAAAGAAGTATTTTAAAGCTTGATGGATACTTTCGTTAAAGAATCGATCTCATTCTTTAATTCTTAAGAAATTTAAATACCCATTCAGTCTTATACCAAAATCATTTTGGTTGAGTGAATTTGTTTCTAGATTCCCTGTGTTTACCATCACAGATGCAGAGTTTATTGCAATCTTCTTTAAGGGTGAGATGGAGTATCTCAGAAGTTGAAGATTCAGGATGAGGACAGCTTCAGTAGCTAACGCAATACTTCCGTACAAGCGGAAAACAACAAAACTCGTTTCGCAATTCTGACTTGATCGGTTAGATTGGCTAAAGTGGCAGGCTATAACTCTCTTAAGATCTCCAGCTTATGCGCTACACCGAACACCGATGGATGAACCCCTCAGCCCCATCAGAAGATGAGATTTTTGAAGTTTATTATGCCACTCGTCAGTTTTATCAAGAAACGCAGTATCGAGAAGACCTCGATCGCGCCAGCGTGTGGTATCACACGCTCGCAGCACAAAATCGCCGAGAGCTTGAAAAAATGCGCGGCGATATCAATTTATTGGGCTGGTTTTGTCGAAAACGAGAACGCTGAAACTGCTATAAAACCTCGATCTCAAACTCCTGGAGGTGAACTTTGAGCTTAGGGCTAAACTTGACCAAAATTGGAAAATTAGCGCTGACAGGTCTGCCATGCCACTCAGTCACGATCGCCAACACTTCACCTTCTTGCCCCTTAATATCGAGCGGTTGGTTACGGTGTTCTGGATGATGATAAATAATGACAGATTCAATCACACGAATACGAGCACCAACTTCCATAATCCTTAGCGTTTCATTGTCAAGAGCATTCACCACGATTAGTCAAACCCAACTGGGCTTATCGACAGTTTTTTTATCTTTGCACAAGAGCGTCCCCTTCTTACGGTTTGACAAAACTCTTGAGAAGAATTGATGGCGCTGCTGCTCGATCGCTGGATTGCTTATCGGAGCCTTTTTTCTACAGAGTCGCGCAGTTGCTGAAATCCGATCGGGTCAACTGAGTACCAGATTCCTGCACCTACAGCCCCGCTTAAAAGCAGCATCAAGATAATTCTGATGGTCAGCCCAAGGGGGTTTGCTTTCTTTCGCTTAGGAGAGACTATTTCCTCTAAAGCTGGAACCTCAACCTCTGGCAAACTCATATTTGAAGAGGAAGCCAATGGATCACCAGCCTTCACGTCCCCAGGTAGCCGCATCTCTGGCAACGGTGAAGAAACGTGACAATAAGTCAGCACGATCGAGGTGTTGTCATGTCCGTTTTTTTGATTTGCCAGGTCGATCCAAGATTGCACCGCAGACTCTAGAGAGACTTTTTCTTTGAGAACGAGTTCTGCATAATCGCGCCAAGACTGCTCAACTAACTCGTTATCGCTCAACCCATCAGAACATAACAGCAGCAATCCATCTTCTTCTAAGATAAAGCGCTGCACACTGGGGTTAAGAAACTGACCGTCTCGCGTTCCGAGGGCTTGAGTCAGTGCCCCCGCATCTGGGCGTTTGAGCACATCACGATAGAGCGATCGTCCTTGTTTAATTTCTCGCGTCACGACATCATCATCTACCGTCAATTGATGACAATAGCGGGGCGTGATCCAATAAGCGCGGCTGTCTCCTACATTAACGAGATAGAGTTCGTGAGCGTTGTTGGCGACGGCTCCACCAGGCAGTTTAACGCGCTGCGGAATCTGAAGCGCCATTACCAAAGTGGTGCCCATCCGCCGCCGAGATTCTCGCTCTTGGTCATCGTTTTGAGTCGAAATCATATTGTTGACGACCCGCACGATCGCGGCTAACTGCTCTGCTAGTAAATCAGGCGGCATCGGCTCCGACTGCTGGGCAATCTCAGTCAGCAAGGCTTTGATCTGAAGCTGAAGTGACTGCACCGCTAGTTGACTCGCAACTTCGCCGCCTTCATGTCCGCCGATGCCATCACAGACAATCGCCAATCGCGGACTCAGTTCATCATGGGGCTGTGTGCGCGCGTGAGCCGTGACTGGATAGCAGGTGTCTTCGTTGTGCGATCGTACCGCGCCTACATCGGTGGCTCCTACAACCTGCAAGCGGAGCGGCAACTGGGCTGACTGCTCGATTAATAACTGGTTTAACTGGGCTGAGACGGCTTGAAAGCTGGCTCCTTGCTGCATAGCGGCACAGATCGCGGTGAGAGAGTCTACGATCGTCGCCTTCGACTCTGGCACCCACACAAGCCAGCACTGCCCTAGATTTGAGAGAGAAGGATTTAAAAACGAGGCTCTTGTATGAACTGAGTCTTCTGAATCCTTGATTAATTCTTTAAGCCGAACTCGCCACCCTTCGACGCGCAAATTATCGGGTGACAGCAGACTGGACGCAACGTTTAACTCTAAAAGCGGAGTCCAAAGCTGCAAGATCTGCCACAGCCAATAGACTTGACGCACGGCAGAGGCTTGAGTCCAGGCTTCAAAAATGGCGGGTTGTAGGTCGCCTGTATTTTTTAATGGGACATTTTCTAATAACAGAATCTCGCGATCGCTCACTTCGTCGCGACAAAACCCATAGACTTGGGGCACATGCAGCCGATGAGCATAGAGGTGCAAATAGGGCAGCGCTTCGTCAGGCAGCAGTGCAGACACATAAGGCTCTGTCTGAGGCTTTGTATCTGCCCAAATGTGAGGCGTGATCACCTGATAGCGATCGGATACGATCGTGCCCGGTGGCTTTTGGGCGGCGATCTCTCCCACTGCCCAAAGATAGCGATGCTCCTGCGATTGCGAACTGCTCATGCACTTAAAAACGTATATTGTAGGGCGTTTGTGACTGACTCAATCTTCATAAATGTGAAGCATTGCGGAATTGAGCGGGCACTCTTTGAAGAATGACTTAAATCGCTTAACTCGGTTGCAGGATAGCCGATTTTGAGCCATTCGTCTCTCAAACTCTGATTGATATATTAGCGATCGTGAATCTATTGACTCAAAACTATGTTTCTGATCTCGATTTCAAAAGTAGTTGCCCCTGATCGAACGATCGCGAGAGGACACGACAGGTCGTGCCCCTACCGGGCGGATCTGTCACATTCACAAATCAAATCGGTATGACTCCAACTATGGTCTGGCTTTTAGCAGGCGTTGCCCTTTGCCTGATTGAGTTTGTGGTGCCTACAGCGTTTATCGCCTTTGTGATGGGACTCAGTGCGCTGGTGGTTGCCGCCTTTTCAGGGGTGCTATCTCTAAATTTGCAGATCACCCTCTGGATGGCGCTTTCTCTGCTAGCGGTGCTGGCATCTCGTCAGCTGATTAGCCGTAGAGCCGCCTTAAAACTGGATGCCACCGAAGCAGAAACGTTGACCGAAATTCTGCCGGGGCAGCCTGGACGGGTTCTCTACGAAGGAAATTCTTGGAGCGCTCGCTGCGAAACTTTTGACGGGACGATCGCGCCTCACCAAAAAGTCTACGTCGTCGGGCGCAAAGGGACGACGCTAATCATCGTGCCAGAAGGCTTGGCACACGATCAATAATCATCATTCAACCGTTCAAAAATTAGGAGCATAAGTCTATGTGGGGTTGGTTAATTGCAATAGGCGTAGGAGCGGGTGCTGTCTCTAGCGTCAAAATTATTCAGCAAGGCAATGAAGCCCTGGTCGAGCGGTTGGGAAGCTACGATCGTAAGCTCGGTCACGGACTCAGCTTTGTGATTCCTGGACTCGATCGCCTTGCCTTTCAAGAAACCGTGCGAGAAAAGGTGCTCGAAATTCCGCCGCAGCCCTGCATCACTCGCGATAACGTCTCGATCACCGTCGATGCAGTGGTCTATTGGAAGATCGTAGACATGGAGCGGGCCTATTACAAGGTGCAAAATCTCAATGCTGCTGTGGTGAATATAGTGTTGACTCAAATTCGCGCTGAGATGGGTCAAATTGAACTCGATGAAACCTTTACAGCACGAGCGCAGATCAATGAAATCTTGCTGCGAGATCTCGATATTGCCACCGATCCCTGGGGTGTGAAAGTCACCCGTGTTGAGCTACGCGACATCATTCCGTCAACGGCTGTGCAAGAATCGATGGAATTGCAGATGTCAGCCGAGCGTCGCAAACGCGCCTCGGTTTTGACCTCCGAGGGAGAACGAGAGTCAGCCGTCAACTCTGCCAGAGGCAAAGCCGAAGCCCAAGTTTTGGATGCTGAAGCCCGTCAAAAATCTGTGATTCTCGCTGCCGAAGCCGAGCAAAAGAGCATCGTGCTCAAAGCTCAAGCCGAGCGACAGCAGCAAGTGCTTCGCGCTCAAGCCACTGCCGAAGCAATTCAAATCGTCACTCAGGCATTGAAGGGCGATCCCCGCGCTGCCGAAGCCGGAAAAGTTTTGCTTGCCCTCAGCTATTTAGAGATGGGCACGATCGTCGGCAAAAGCGACAGCAGCAAAGTCATGTTTATGGACCCGCGTAGCATTCCAGCGACACTGCAAGGCATGTTGTCGATCGTCGATGAACCCAACGGCAAGGCATAGAAATTTGGCGTTGCTGACGGAAGGATGACGTAGGGGCAATCCCCCCGTGGTTGCCCTCCGTCAGGGGTAGGCACGGGGGCGCTACCCCTACAGCCATTTCATCCCCTCCCGCAATGCCGAAACTTATTCGTTTTCGGTTTGGCATTGGGTGCACAACCCAAAAAACTCCAGCATGTGGTAATAGATTTTGAACCGATAAGACTCGTGTAGCTGTTCTTCTAAATCGTGAACTGGGCACTGATCGATCGGAATCGAGTTGCCGCACTGCACACAGGTCAAGTGATGTCTGTCTTCTTTAACGAGGCTATAGAGCGCTTCTCCGTTGGGCAACGTTCTGACCTGCACCATTCCTTCGAGCTTGAGTGCCTCTAGAGCGCGATACACTGTGGCCAGCCCCATGCTTTGTTCACGACTGCGAAGTTCTATGTAAAGATCCTGTGCTGAGATGGCTTGGTTCAGGATTTTTAATATTGTGAGAATGCGTTCTTGACTGCGGGTGCGGGTTCTCATGAGAAGTGGGGACGATCGTCCAAAGTGAATCTAAAACTCTGTCTACCTTGATTCTAGAAGTTCATCAGCTTTCATCTGTCCGCGGTCTTAGAATGAAAAAGCTGTCGCATTCACGGCAATCTTTCTAGCAATCAGGACATGACTGTGACTCAAAACTATCAAGCTCAAATCTATGTTACTCTCCGTCCTTCGGTCTTAGACCCTGCGGGAACTGCGGTGAAGTCCGGGCTGTCGCATATGGGATATAACAACGTTGAACAAATTCGCATTGGTAAATATGTTGAGTTGACGATCGCCGCAGACAGTGAAGATGCAGCTCGTCAACAGTTAGACCAAATCTGCGACCAGCTTCTCGCAAACCCCGTGATCGAAAATTATCGGTTTGATTTGCAGAAGTTGTCTACACCTCTGAACGTAGGTTCATAAATCAAGCATAAGGGCTGAGGGCGCAAGAATGAATGTTGGAGTAGTGGTTTTTCCGGGATCGAATTGCGATCGCGATGTGGTTTGGGTGACGCAAGGGTTGCTCAATCAGCCGACTCGCATGATTTGGCACGAAGACAGCGATTTGTCTGATATTGATGTCGTGATTGTGCCGGGTGGATTTAGCTATGGCGATTATTTGCGGTGTGGCGCGATCGCTCGGTTTTCTCCGGTGATGCAAGCCACGATCAAACATGCAGAACAAGGAAAATTAGTTCTCGGAATCTGCAATGGGTTTCAAGTTTTAACAGAAGCGGGGCTGCTTCCGGGGGCACTGGTTCGCAATCGAGATTTGCATTTTGTCTGCGATCGAGTGCCGCTTAAAGTCGAGCGGACTGATTTACCTTGGACGAACTATTATCGGACTGAAGAAGTAATCACGCTTCCGATCGCGCATGGCGAGGGCAGCTATTACGCCGATGCCAATACGTTAAAGTCGCTTGAAGAAAATGGTCAAGTGTTGTTCCGCTACTGCAACGCTGAGGGCAAGTCTGATCAGTCCAGCAATCCAAACGGTTCGCTCAATCATATTGCTGGCATTTGCAACCGTCAGGGCAATGTGTTGGGCATGATGCCTCACCCAGAACGAGCTTCTGATCCGAGTTTGGGAGGCGTTGACGGAATGCGACTGTTTGAAGGAATGCTGGGAGCGATCGCGGCGATCTTGTAACGCTAAAAAGCTTTCCAAAAAAATTAGCGCCTTGATAGTCAGGGCGCTTTTTAATGTAAAGATTCCTAAAATAAAAGTGAGAGAAAGTAAAGATATCTAAATCAAATTCGAGGCTTAAACGTCTCAAACTACCAAAATACGAAGACGACGTTTAAGCAAATGATTAACTAATTTAAACAAAAAAAGTGCTTAACCCAACGCAACGCTTGAAGAGACTGAAACTTCGTTGAGGTGCCGTAATTAAGGCTTAGAAAAGTTAACAAAAATCACATGAAAATAAAAATAAATATCAATAAGATGTAGAGAGGTAAATAACTTACCCATCTATTCCGATTCGACTGCATTTTTTGTCGTTTCAAGCAATCATCTAAACTTATGGCAACAACATTACAAAGACGCGAAGAAGGTAATGTTTGGGATCGCTTTTGCAACTGGATCACCTCAACCGATAACCGCATCTATGTGGGTTGGTTTGGTGTCTTAATGATCCCCACACTACTCAGCGCAACCATCTGCTTTATCATCGCTTTCATCGCTGCACCGCCCGTTGATATTGATGGCATCCGGGAGCCTGTTTCTGGCTCTTTGATGTACGGCAACAACATTATAACGGGCGCGATCGTGCCGTCTTCTAACGCGATCGGCTTGCACTTCTACCCCATCTGGGAAGCCGCTTCGCTCGATGAGTGGCTCTATAATGGTGGCCCTTATCAACTCGTTGTGCTGCACTTCTTGCTGGGCATATTAAGCTACATGGGTCGCCAGTGGGAGTTATCCTATCGGTTAGGAATGCGCCCCTGGATCTGCGTCGCTTATAGTGCTCCGGTGTCTGCGGCAACGGCGGTCTTGTTGATCTACCCGATCGGGCAAGGCTCCTTCTCCGATGGTATGCCTCTCGGCATTTCTGGCACCTTCAACTTTATGATCGTGTTTCAAGCCGAACACAACATTCTGATGCACCCCTTCCACATGTTGGGCGTAGCGGGTGTGTTTGGTGGCGCTTTGTTCTCAGCGATGCACGGCTCATTGGTGACTTCATCACTGGTTCGCGAAACCACTGAAAACGAGTCGCAAAACGCGGGCTACAAGTTTGGGCAAGAAGAAGAAACCTATAACATCGTGGCAGCACACGGCTACTTTGGGCGGTTGATCTTCCAATACGCCTCGTTTAACAACTCGCGTTCTTTGCACTTCACTTTAGGCGCATGGCCCGTAATTGGCATCTGGCTCACCGCTCTGGGCGTTAGCACAATGGCGTTTAACCTAAATGGGTTTAACTTTAACCAGAGCATTCTCGATTCTCAGGGTCGTGTGGTCAACACTTGGGCTGACGTGATTAATCGTGCCAACCTGGGGATGGAAGTCATGCACGAGCGCAATGCTCACAACTTCCCGCTTGATTTGGCTTCGGGTGATGCGTCTCCGGTTGCGCTTCAAGCTCCTGCGATTCAAGGCTAATTGTTAGTCCGATCTCTACAAAAAAGCGCCTCATAACTAGGTGCTTTTTTGTGGGGTTTAACTCAATGTGAATTCGACGACTTCGTTACCAGTCGATCGCGTCTCCTAAATCCCCAAAATTGCGGGACTTCAAGCCAAAATTTCCGGTTCAAAGTCCCTCAAAATGGGAGATTTAGGGGGCAGAAGCCGCTCTTGACGAAGCGAAAAAACTCGTCGAACTGACGTTAACTCAGTTGCACAACGGGCTGATCTTCTAAAAGAGTTCGGGCAGTCAGCAAGTCCTCAACGGTGATGCGAAGAAAGCGCTGATCGTCTACCTGAAAGTGGACTTTGATGCGATCGCTCCCTGGCGATCCGTGCGGATCGAGTTGGGCAATGTTGCGCGCCCCGCCGCGATCGTTAAGCGGCTGCACTTGAGTTTGACTGCTAGTAAGATTGCGGGTGACGAGACGATCGCCATCAAAATAGACTTCGGTCTGAGCCATTTCGGTGCCAAGTTCGCCAATAATCAGCTCAATGCTGGGCTGATTGTCTAGCGACGCACCGAGTACTAAATCAACCGAGTCTTGCATGGGGTAAGGCTGTCCGGCTTTGATCAGAGGGTGCCAACTGTGGCAGTTATCTCGACGATTCCAATAGCGAATGCCATAGCCGTGATAGAGAAAATCTTTAATCTGAATGCCCTGGCTGAGTTGCAGAGCACCTTGCGCGATCGCTTCAAAAGGCTTTTCACATCGGATTTTCGACGCTTCAAAATATTGCCTCACCCACGTCTGCACCGCCGGAATTTGCACCGTTCCACCGACGAGCAACACTGCATCAATGTCTTTTACCTCCAGTCCTTGTCGTCGTGCTTGCTGAAGGACTTGACCCATCGCTTCATCTAAATTTTCAAAAAACTGGTGCTCGGTGAGAATCTGCTCAAACTGGCTGCGAGTTAAAGACAGTTCGTAACTCTCAAATGTTTCATCGTCAAAATAGACTTCTTGCGCTTGTAGTTGCAGCGAAAGTTGAATTTTGAGCCGTTCTGCTAGGCGTGAAATTAAAGGAGTCGCCGCAATTCCTTGAGTTTCGACGAAATAATCGACGAGCCAGTGATCAATATCCGAGCCGCCCAGATTTTGCCCCGCTTTAGCGAGAACCCTGGCAATTTTAGGCTTCTGTCCCGACTGTTCTGCAAATGATTTTTGCCCCCATTTAAGAACGAATCCGAGCGGTTTTGCCTGAGTTTGTTCATTGATATCCAACTGCACCAGAGACAAATCTAGCGTTCCGCCCCCAAAGTCGAAAACTAAGAGCGTTTGACGATCGTTTAGCCCATATCCCAAAGCAGCCGCTGTCGGCTCATCTAACATTCGCACTTGGTCAATGTTGAGTGATTGGCACACTCGCCCCAGCCAAAGGCGATAGACCTCAAAACTGTCAACCGGAACGGTAAACACGATCGAGTTAGCAATATCGGGATCGGTGGCTTTAAGTTGGGTGATGATTTGAGTCAAAAACCAGTCGCCGACTTGCTCAAAGTTGATAGTCTGCCCATCTAACTCAGGCAAAAAGCCTTGCACATTGGAGCCAATGCCCCGCTTAAAGTTGCGAAAAAATCGAGAGTCGGTGGCTAAATCGAGGGCCCGATCGCGCACTTGTTGCCCAACGATGACGGCTCCTTGTTTGGCGTTTTCAACATAGAGCAAACTGGGAATCAGCGGTGGGCTTTGTCCAACTCGAAGCGAAACACCCGGTAGAAATAAAGTTTCTGGCTGTTGAGTTGCCGGATTCCAGCGAGTGACGACAGTGTTGCTGGTTCCAAAGTCAATGGCATAGGTCATCTGAATCAGGGTAACGGCGAGACAGTGAGAGACGTGTTTTCAGATCGTAGCAAAAGCGTTGATGACAAACTTTTTATCCATGTCAGAGAATCAAGATGTATATCTGGAGAAATATGGCAAGAAGTAGAAATATTTCTTAATATGTATGAAACCAAGCGGTGGATAACCCAATCAATTCACTGACTTACCTATCTGGCATAGCCAAAAAGTGACTGATATGACTCCCCAAACTTCTGACCTGATGGCGTTTCTAATGAGTCTCAAAAATGGGATTTGGATCTTGGGTGTCTCCTCCTGGCTATTTGGAATTGCCGATCGCTCGATCGCGACTCTCTCTGATGGCTATCTTTCTGCGCTAGAGATTGTACAGTTGTTTACCGCGACGTTCTTTTTTGTCGGATGGTTGGTTTTAAAGCCTGCAAAAGCTTGAGCAACTACCTAAGCATTGTTGGACTGCTGCGAACTCAAATCATTTTGAATGGGTTGACGATCGCCATTCCATCAATGCTTGAATATCCTAAATCTTCGGTGTAAAGGGTTTGTATATTAACTTCCAAGCAAGCCGCAACAAGCATCGAATCCCAATGCGACAGACTGTAACGACTCATCAAATTCTCTGCTCGATCGATCACATTCCACAAAGGAAGCGCGGTGTACCAAACCTGCTGTAGATCACAGATTGTACTGATAGGCTTTTGCTCGGTTATACCCTAACGGCTCCAATTTTCGGCTTGCTGCTAAATACTCACAGGCAACTTGCCAAAGCAACGCGCCATCCGTCAAAGATGAAAC
Source organism: Phormidesmis priestleyi ULC007 (assembly GCF_003003695.1). Lineage (NCBI taxonomy): Bacteria > Bacillati > Cyanobacteriota > Cyanophyceae > Leptolyngbyales > Leptolyngbyaceae > Phormidesmis > Phormidesmis priestleyi. The sequence goes on along the minus strand of NZ_PVWG01000004.1, from coordinate 12,862 downwards.
TAGAGAGGCTGCAATTGCTTGTTTGACTAAACGTCAACCAACTCAAGATCTGCTCAACCGTTAACGCTAAATCAACTCCCTCAATCATCGGTAACGAGGCAGTTCCTTCAAACACTTCAACGCGCTGCCCCGGAAACACCGCAAACACCGTTTCATCTTCGGGGGCAATTAACCAGCCTAACTCGGTGCCATGCTGCGAACAGGGCAGCAAATTTCTGAGGACTTTTGTTGAATTCTGATTAGGAGATAAAATTTCAATCGCCCAATCTGGTTGAATCTCAAAGCGATTCACAATCCGTCCAGACGGCTGAGTTGGGATTCTCTGCCAACGGAAGACGGAGATATCTGGGACGATCGAGACTCCGCCAAACGTACATCGCAACTCTGGAAACGCCTTCGCAATTTTCTGAGGCTGCACCACTTGGTCAATAGCTTTGCAAAGCTCAATTTGAATTAAGGTGTGTTCTCCTTGAGGCATAGGTTTTTGAATGATTTCTCCATTGATGAATTCTGAAGCGGGTTTCGTTTCTGGTTGTTTTAGAAACGCCGCAAGGGTCAGCTTTGATTCAAGAGTGGGTGCGTTCATAGCCACAGCATCAGTTGATTTATGCTAATTGTAATCAAACTCAAGATTCCCTTTCGTCGATCGCCGCCAAGAAACCAGTATCGTTTTTCTAAGACGATCTAAACTCTTGACTCCGCCACCCCACGAAACACAATGTCTGAATCGAGCATTGAATCTATCTTGCAAGAAACGCGACTCTTTCCGCCCAGTGCTGAATTTTCTCAAAACGCGCAGATTAAAAGCCTAGAAGACTATCAGGCACTTTACGATCGTGCCCAAGCCGACCCGCAAAAGTTTTGGGCAGACCTCGCACAGCAATTGCACTGGTTTCAAACCTGGGATACTGTACTCGATTGGAGCAATCCACCGTTTGCAAAGTGGTTTGTGAACGGCAAAACCAATCTTTCCTACAACTGTTTAGATCGGCATCTGACCCCCGATCGTCGCGATAAACCCGCGATCGTCTGGGAAGGTGAACCCGGAGATTCGATCACGCTCACCTACGCTCAACTGCATGTAGAAGTCTGCAAGTTTGCCAACGTCCTTAAGCAAATGGGTGTGCAGAAGGGCGATCGGGTGGCGCTCTATATGCCGATGATTCCTGAAGCGGCGATCGCGATGCTGGCGTGTGCCCGAATTGGTGCCCCTCATACCGTCATTTTTGGGGGATTCAGCGCTGAGGCGTTGCGCGATCGCTTGATTGATTGTCAGGTTAAAGTTGTGATCACTGCCGATGGAGGCTGGCGCAAAGATGCGATCGTGCCGCTTAAAGAGCAGGTTGATAAAGCTTTAGCCGATGACCGGGTGCCCGTTGAGAAAGTGCTGGTTGCCAAACGCACGGGACAGGAAATTGTGATGCAGCGCGATCGTGATTTTTGGTGGCACGACTTAAAAGAAACTGTCTCTGCCGATTGCCCCGCCGAACCAATGGACAGTGAAGACATGCTGTTCATTCTCTACACTTCGGGCAGCACGGGCAAACCGAAGGGCGTAGTTCACACCACAGGTGGCTATAACCTCTATGTCCACATGACCACCAAATGGATTTTTGACCTTCAAGAAACGGATGTCTTTTGGTGCACCGCCGACGTGGGTTGGATCACGGGACACAGCTATGTCGTTTACGGGCCGCTTTCTAACGGCGCAACCAGCGTTATGTATGAAGGTGCCCCACGCGCCTCAAATCCCGGCTGCTTTTGGGATGTGATTGAAAAACACAAAGTCAGCATCTTCTACACTGCGCCGACCGCGATTCGGGCCTTTATTAAAATGGGTGATCAGCATCCCAACGATCGCGATCTGTCTTCACTGCGACTTTTGGGCACCGTCGGCGAACCTATTAACCCCGAAGCCTGGATGTGGTATCACAAAGTGATTGGGGGCGAAAAGTGCCCGATCGTCGATACGTGGTGGCAAACCGAAACAGGCGGCATCATGATCACTGCGCTTCCGGGGGCGATTCCGACCAAGCCTGGATCGGCGACGCTGCCCTTTCCTGGCATTTTGGCAGACGTGGTGGATCTAGACGGCAATTCAGTCGGCGTGAATGAAGGCGGATATTTAGCAGTCCGCTATCCTTGGCCTGGAATGATGCGGACGGTGTTTGGTGATCCCGATCGCTTCCGTCGCACCTATTGGCAGCACATTCCGGTTAAAGACGGTCAGTACACCTACTTTGCAGGCGATGGTGCGCGGCGCGACGAAGATGGCTATTTTTGGGTGATGGGTCGCGTCGATGATGTGATCAACGTCGCCGGACACCGCTTAGGCACGATGGAAGTTGAGTCGGCTCTGGTGTCTCATCCTGCTGTTGCAGAAGCCGCAGTGGTGGGCAAACCCGACGAGATTAAGGGACAGGATATTGTCGCCTTTGTCACGCTCGAAGGCACTTATCAACCCAGCGACGAGCTTGCAAAAGAGTTGAAGAAGCACGTTGTGCTAGAAATTGGCGCGATCGCTCGTCCAGGAGAAATCCGATTTGCCGATGCGTTGCCCAAAACCCGATCGGGCAAAATCATGCGTCGTCTACTGCGAGATCTTGCCAGTGGCAACGCGATTTCGGGCGACACCTCAACCCTAGAAGATCGCAGCGTTTTAGAAAAACTACGCGAAGGTTAACCCCAATTTCGTAGGGGCATGGCATTGCCGTGCCCTCTTGTGGATTTGTTGCTACGATTGTAAATCCGGGAAGCCGCTCAAAACGAAGCGAAAAACCTCGTCGAACTGAAGTGGAATCACGATCGCCGAATATTCAAACAACACCAATCCCCACGTTTCCACAGCGCTGCCACAATCCAGCCATTTTCTTCGAGCGTGTCAGCAACGGGTTTAGCTTGTTCTAATAAGATGCCGCTCAAAATGCCCCAGGTTGATAGCTTGACGATCGTCGTCCACTGCGGAATCAAATCGATAATCACTTCCGCCAAAATATTGCACACCAATCCATCGATCGGCTCTTTAATCAATGCCTCTAGTTCCTTAACACTGCCCTCCGCGACGATCATCCGCTTGGGGTCAATCCCATTTAGCTCAATATTCTCTCGGCTTGCTTTGACTGCGAGTGGGTCGGTGTCTACGGCATAGACTTTACTCGCCCCTAGAAGAATCGCCCCGACTGACAAAATTCCTGAACCGCAGCCCACATCCGCAATCACAGTATTTTGAGGATTGTCACTAAACCGCATCTCCAACGCTTCAAGACAAAGCTGAGTCGTAGCGTGATCCCCGGTGCCAAACGCGACTCCCGGTTCTAACTGGATGATGATGCGATCGTCTCCTTGCGGAGCGGGTAGCCAAGCGGGGTTGATCCAGAAGCAATCGCCGACTTTCTGCGGTTGCCAGTGAACCTTCCAGCTACTTGCCCAATCTTCTTCATCAATCAAGCTCCACTGCACGATCGGCAGCGGCAGACCGACACAGAGCGCGTCTTGCCGCATTAATAGAGACAACGCCGATAGATCTAGCAATTGGGCTTGTTGTTGCGGCAAATAGGCAGAAACCCGACACGAAGAACCCTTAATCTCGCTAGAAGTGCCTCGGCAGCCAAACTTTTCGAGCCGCCAAAATGCCACTTCATCAAGCGACGTGTCACACAAAACTTGAATTTCCCACCAGCTATTTGCCATATCTCTCACAGGTGAAGGGCGAAGGGTGAAGGGCAAATCACCCTCTACCCTCCCTAAAGCGTGACCGTATAAGCGTCTCGAATGCCTGACACCTTTTTGATCTCATCTAAAATGTCTTCGGGAAGCGGGTCATCAATGCTCAACACCATCACCGCATCGCCGCGCACAATTTTGCGACCGACTTGCATACTGGCAATGTTCACATTAAATCTGCCCAGCAAAGACCCAATGTTGCCGATGATTCCTGGCATGTCGCGGTGCAAGGTGAACAGCATGTGACGATTGGGAGGCACGTTAACCGGAAAATCATCAATGCTAGTGACGCGAATTTCGTTGTCGCCTAGCAACGCACCCGTGACAGAATGTTCACCCAACGCGCCTTTAGCCGACAGATGAAGAGAGCCTGTGTAGTCTTTGACAGACGCATCACGAGTCTCAATCACCCGAATGCCGCGCTCTTTTGCCTCAATGCTGGCATTGACGTAATTGACTCGTTCTTGCAGCGCGTGAGACAGTAACCCTTTAAGCGCCGCCACCACGATCGGTTGACTTTGATTAGTTGCCAGTTCTCCCCGCAGCCCAATGTTTAAGGATTCGACTCGTCCGCCGACGAGTTGCCCGACTAGGTTGCCGAGGGTTTCTGCCAGTTGCAGATAAGGCTTTAATTGCTCTAATAGATCAGGACGCAAACCGGGGATGTTGACCGCAGATCGCGCAGGCAACCCCAGCAGCACATCACGAATTTGTTCGGCAACATCGATCGCCACATTTGCCTGAGCTTCTTCGGTCGAGGCTCCTAAGTGTGGGGTGAGCACGATTTCTCTACCCAAGGATCTCAGATCGGATTCGCCTAAGGGTTCGGATTCAAATACGTCGATCGCGGCTCCGGCAATCTTGCCCGCTTTCAGGGCCTCTGCTAGAGCGGCTTCGTCAATGATTCCGCCTCGTGCACAATTGATGATCCGAGCGGTGGGCTTCATCTTGGCGATCGCGGCTGCCCCAATTAAATGAGTCGTTTCTGCCGTTTTAGGAATGTGGAGCGTGATGTAATCGGCTTGCTGGAACAACACATCTAACTCGACAAGACGACAGCCGATCTGCTCTGCCCGTTCGTGAGAAATAAATGGGTCAAACGCCAGCAGCTTCATGCCCATTGCTTTGGCAACCGTCGCAACATGAGTCCCGATCTTGCCTAAACCGACGACACCGAGCGTTTTCTTATAAACTTCAACGCCCGTGAAGCTTTTGCGATCCCACTTGTTGCCCTTTACTGACTGGTTGGCATCGGGAATGTAGCGCGACAGGGCCATCATCATCGCGATCGTGTGCTCGGCGGCTGCGATCGTGTTGCCTTCTGGAGAGTTGACGACCACAATGCCTTTGCGCGTGGCAGCAGTCACGTCTACGTTATCGACACCTACCCCGGCGCGCCCGATAATTTTGAGTTGAGTTCCTGCCTCGATCACTTCTTGAGTGACACGAGTCCCAGAGCGAATCATCAACGCATCATACTCAGAAATGATTTCGACCAGTTGCTCACGCGTTAAGTCAGTTTTGACATCAACCTGGGCAACCTGGGACAGAATATCGATCCCAACTTGATCAATGGGATCGGAAACAAGAACCTTGGGCATAAAAACTCAGTGGATGATGGGGTCAGAGAGGGGCTAGAGTTCTGGAAATCAGGAATCATACACACTTATCCTGACATCTTTTCAAGCAATTCCTCGATTAGCTATTCTAGTGGATTCACGCATCAAGCCTCATAGAATCGCAAAAGTTTTCCGATTTGAGGTCTAGATTGTGATAGCTAAACCTAATTGCGGTGATTGTTGCTGTAGTGAATTCGGGCCCCTGCCCATTGCAGCTTTTCTCGCAGCGTTTGGTAATAAGAATAGTTTTCTCTGAGAATAATAAATTGAGCATCGCAATCTGCCATGCGAATATCAACGCGCTGACCCGGCCAGATCGAGGTTGCTAAAACGCCATCCATCCACAGCTTTGTGTTGATGTCTCGATCGACCAGCGGCCAAATGCTCACCACAGATCCAGGCGGCAAAACAATCGCACGACTCGACAAACTCAAAGGACAGATCGGTGTAACGGCGATCGCGTTCATGCCGGGGTGAATAATTGGGCCGTTTGCCGCTACGGTGTAGCAGGTCGAACCTGTAGGAGTTGCCACAATCAAGCCATCACCCTGATATTGATCGACGACTTCACCATCGATCTCCATCTCTAAAATCGCGGTGATCATGCGATCGGCAGAGGCAGGTTTAATGCACATTTCATTCAGTGCCAGATAGCGATCGCTGACTGGCTCTAAGTTTGTCCGGTTGCCTTCAAAAATACTAGCTTGAAGCATCATGCGGCGCTGCACAGCAAACCGATCTTCTGACAGTCGATCCCAAACCGTTTCGGTGTTGAAATCTTCAGACGATTCGGTGAGAAATCCCAAATGTCCGCCGACGTTGACCGCGAGAATGGGAATTTTGTCGGCCGCCAAATTTCTAGCAGCCGTCAGGGCAGTGCCATCGCCACCGAGGACGATCGCGAGGTCGATCGACTGCTGCACCGATGCCAAAAACACGGGATAGGGATTGTCATTCGGCCCGCTCGGCCCTAACAACACTCGACAATGGCGTTTTTCTAACGCTTGGGCACACCGCTCGGCCCATCGCCGACTGAGCGGGTCGCCCGACTTATGAATAATAATGACCTGATTTAGCTGCACAGTTTTTCAACCGGGAGACGTTAGACTCTTTCACTGTCCAAAGTCTACGCCATGCGCCAACGTTTCTCAGGCTTAATCAGGGGCAAATGTACTTCCATCCCAAGTTGTTGAGTATCATGAAATAGCGATTTTGGGTATTTATTAGTTGATTCGCGAAGGTCAACGATCGTACAGTTAAATATTCGATTGCAATCACATCGCCGTCTGGTCACTGAGGAGTCGTCTAATGAAACAGTTTAATCCTACGTTTTTGCAAATCGGTGCAGTTGTAAGCGTTGCTGCAATCAGCGTTGGGCTTGCCTTTGGCGCTCAAGCTCCTGCCTCTGCACAAGCCGCTTATGGTAGCTATGTGGGCATTGGTCCTTCGTTTGGCTTGACCCGTGGAGCAGACCGCGAACACAAAATTTCGGCGGTGATTGCAGGTCGATATAAGTTTTTGACGGCTCCGGTTTCAGTCAGAGCACAGGCACTGGTCGGCAGCAATGTGGCGATCGTGCCGACCGTTTCTTATGATATTCCCCTCAACTGGCAGACTGATGCTTATATTGGCGCAGGGGTATCCATTCCGATCGGGGGCGACACTCCAGTTGGCAATCAAACGAGTTTTGCGATTCAACCGGGCATTGACTATGCGCTTCCTAACAGCAATGTCGTCGTTTTTGGCAATGCGATTATCTCGTTTGATGCTTATAAGCGCGGTGGTGCGGCTGCGTCACTTCAAGGCGGAGTCGGGCTGAGATTTTAGGAAATTCTGGTTGATTTCCCGATATCGTCCGAGTGCGGTGAGGGGAAAGTGCTGCTGATAAAGGTGATACTTCAAGTAGAAGTGACCCGGAAAGCCTGTACCTGTGAAGTGGTCTTCGTTCCAGGTGCCGTTTTCTCGTTGAGTGGTGAGCAGGTAGGTGATGCCGTGGTCGATCGCATTCCAGGCAAACTGATGCGTCGTTTCCCCGGCAGCCAGCAACCCAATCAATGCCCAAGCAGTCTGAGAAGCTGTACTGTTTCCCTTGCCTTTGAGTGAAGAATCTTGGTAGCTGGCGCAGGTTTCGCCCCAGCCGCCATCAGGGTTTTGACGTTTTACTAACCAAGCTGCCCCACGATCGAGACTTGATTTATGAGTAGGCGCAACTAACGAAAGCGCAGCCAAAACGCCACTGGTGCCATAGATATAGTTCACGCCCCAACGCCCAAACCAGGAGCCATCGCTTTCCTGTTCTTGCCTTAAGTAGGTGAGGGCCCGATCGAGGCGATTTGCGTCTAGATGAGGGTCTGGCAATCGTCCAAACATCTCTAACACTCGCGCTGTCACGTCTGCCGTATTGGGATCGATCATGGCTTTGAGATCGCCATAAGGATGAGCATTAAGCCAGTCTTGATCGTTATCTAAGTCGAATGCCGCCCAGCCTCCAGGTTTGCATTGCATCGTGATAATCCAGTTAACGGCGCGGACGATCGCTTGGTTTTTTAAGCGCTCATTGGGCAAATCCACCGCCGCTAACGCCATCACCACAACCGCAGAATCATCCACGTCAGGATAGAAGCGATTCTCAAACTCAAATGCCCAGGCCCCCGGTTTGCCGCGCTGATTTTTGACGGCCCAATCGCCATAATCTAAAATCTGTTTTTCGAGCAGCCACTCGCCGCCGCGAACGAGAGCCGGATGATTGGGAGTCATCCCAGAATCAACGAGCGATCGCATCACCAATGCTGTGTCCCAAACAGGTGAAACGCAAGGCTGAACGCTGAACGTGTGATCTGTCTGATTCGAGAAACGATCGACCGCATTTAAGCCGCGTTCGACAACTGGATCAGCCGCATCATAATCTAAGCAACGCAACGCCAACAGGGAATTCAACATTGCAGGAATGATCCCGCCCCAATCACCAGAAGCTTCCTGTCGTTCTAGAATCCATTGTTCTGCGGCTTTGAGTCCTGCTTCTCGAAAGGGCATCAGGTTCCAGTTTTCAGCTACTTTGAAGACCTTATCTAAGTCAACAAATAGATCTGTCCAGTCTGATTTGCGAGGCAGATCAAAATTAGTGTTTGTAATCCCATCCGCGTAAAGTTCGTCAAGCGTGATCGGTCGATCGACGAGAAAAACGGGCTTGCGATCGAACACAATCATCAACGGAACGGTGCTGCCTCTCGCCCAGCTAGACAATTCATAAATGCTAAACGTCGAAGCTGAAAACAGCGGCTCAGACCCAAACGGATTGGGAATCTCCAACTTCAATGACGGCAACAACATCAACCCTGGCGGAATCGACGGCAACCCACTCCAGGGATAGCAGCCAATCAACGCCAGGTGAAACTTTGTGAACACGCGAGTTTTAGCCACACCGCCCCGCGCCAAGATAAATTCTCTCGCTTTCACCATTGTTGGATCGTTGATCGCGACACCTAGTAGCTTTAACGCCATGTAGGTTTCAACGGTTACGCTGAGTTCACCACCGTCGCCGTAGAACAATTCCCAGCCGCCGTGATCGCGCTGCTGCGATCGTAAAAACTTCTCTGCCTTATACATCGGGCGAGTCTGATCGGTGCCCCAGATTTTATGCAGCAACACAACTTCTGCGGTCATCGTCACATTCGATTCGAGTTCTGCCCACCAATAGCCTTCAGGGTTTTGAGTTGAGAGCAGATAATTTTGACTGGCAGCGATCGCCCCATCCAGTTGAGAATTCGTCACCCTATTTCGTTCTTGCATATTGAACCGTTCACCCCAAAAACCACAATCTTTGTATTTTGCGTTCTAAAATCAGAGTTTTGCAAGATGGCAACCAACTTTCCCCAACAATAATGAGTGAGATTTTTGCAGGATTGGCGCTACTTTCTCTGACGATTTGGATTTATTTATTCTGCTTTCGCGGTCAATTTTGGCGCACCGATCAGCGCTTATCTGCCCAATCTTTGCCCTTTGATCAATACCCTTCTGTCTGCGTCATCATCCCCGCCCGCAACGAAGCGGATTTGTTGCCTGTGACGTTACGATCGCTCCTCACTCAAGACTATCCCGGTGTTCTCAATCTCTTTTTAGTCGATGATCACAGCACCGATCGCACGGCTGAGATTGCCAGAGAGACGGCTGAGACGCTAGGCAAATCTGATCAGCTACACATTCTCTCGGCAGCACTGTTGCCACCCGGATGGACAGGGAAACTTTGGGCATTAGATCAAGGAGTCCAAAAAGCGATGACGCTAGAACCTGACTATTTTCTGCTAACCGATGCCGATATCGAACACGATCGCGCTAATCTCTCCCAGCTAGTTGCCAAAGCCGTTGAGGACGATCGCGAACTCGTCTCTTTAATGGTGCGATTACGCTGTCAGAGCGTGTGGGAAAAACTGCTGATTCCAGCGTTTGTCTTCTTTTTTGAGAAGCTTTATCCGTTTCGGTGGGTGAATGAGCCAGGGAACGCGATCGCGGGTGCGGCAGGCGGATGTAGTCTAATTCGTCGGGAAACACTGACTCGGATTGGCGGCATTCAAGCAATTCGACAAGCATTAATTGACGATTGTGCGTTAGCGGAGGCGATTAAGTCGAGTGGGTCACGACGAATTTGGCTAGGATTGTCAGACTCGACTCGAAGCCTACGTCCCTATGACTCGCTAGAAACGATCTGGACAATGGTGGCGCGATCGGCGTTCACTCAATTAAATTACTCGCCGCTATTGCTCGTCGGAACGGTATTTGGAATGAGCCTCATTTATCTCGTTCCACCTGTGGGATTCGTTTTTGGATTGTTTGCGGGGCAATGGTCGATCGCCCTTCCTAGCTTTCTTGCCTATTTGCTGATGAGTTTGGCTTACTTTCCGATTATTCGCTTTTATCGGTGTTCGTTTTGGTTGGCAGGTTGTTTGCCTGCGATCGCGTTTCTCTACACGTTAATGACGATCGACTCAGCCCGTCGTCACTGGCAAGGCAAAGGCGGCGCTTGGAAAGGACGAGTCTATGAAGAGATCAAATCCGAAATCAAAAACTAGGCAGAAAGCTTCCGCCTGACCATCCTAAAAGCATCTTAGGCAGATTGAAAGCTGCAAAGGTTATCGGCAACCGCTGACCAAGAACGTTGTGTTGCTTCGATCGTAGTTGGAGGCAGTACTTTTATCGTCCTGGTAAGAGTCTAGAGAATTTATGGAAAAAACATCCGATGGGTTAGAAACACCAGATGTTTGAGGTCTTCTTAGCTAAGTGCAGGGTGCGGTTCTGACTGATTCGCTTTTTTACGATCGGGTCGTTTCCGCTCACTCTTGCGAATGCCGCCTGCAATCTTGTATTCGGGGCTGTCTTTCCCGAATTCGATCGCAACCCCCAGCAACATTTTCTCGGTGAGTTCTTGCAGTTCTTTCTCGGCTTCTTGCATCACCACGCGATCGGCATCTAGCATCGCTACGGTTGCATTGTAAGCATCCACTCGCTGACGGGTTTTCTCGACTAACGCTGAATAGGCTTGAATGGATAGTCCTTTGCCCATGTCTAAGCTGGAACTGATGGATCTGATGGCAGATAGGCGTGTTTTTGCCTTCTCAAGATGAGATGAAGTTCGTTTTCCGAGTCCAGGCATGAATAGAGACCCTCTCTTAGATCTTTGATTGAACAGTTTCAGAGTTCCCCGATCGAGTGATTGACTCTCGATCTAATCTGTGGAACTTCTGGAGTCTCAATCTGTAACTAAGTATCGGAGTGCTGAAACTAAGGAAGCGCGTTCGTCAACTCGATCACACAAAGCGGAAACTAGGGAAGCGCGTTCGTCAACTCGATAACACGAAGCTGAAACTAAGGAAGCGCGTTCGTCAACTTAGTTAAGCAATAGCGCGACAAAGGAAGCGCGTTCGTCAACTCGATTCTGGCTTGAGACAACTCAGTTTAGCTAATGCAAAGCTCGATCGAGATCAGGAATTGCTGGGTGGCTTTGTTGATGGGGGAATTTTGGGCGATCGATTCAGCAAACCTAGAAGCAGCAACATATTTATATTTATCCAGTAAAAGCTAAAAAGGTTGAGTGTCTATTGATACACCATTTATCTCCCGAAACAGAGCAGGGTAAGCTATATCTTGCACTGTAAGGCGATGTGCAACTTCTCTCAAATGCTTGAAAATACTGCCCTCACCCTAGCCCTCTCCCTTAGGAGAGGGAACCAGAAAGAATCTGAAAGCCCTTCTCCCTAGGGAGAAGGGTTGGGATGAGGGTGAATTAGTTGCACATCACCTACTGTACTTACTTTGAGGGGGAGATAGAGCCTATGAAAACACTAGAGGAAATCAAGCAGTGGTTTGGGCAACACAAGTCGTTGTTGCAAGAACGTTACAAAGTTCAAGAATTAGGGGTTTTTGGCTCCTATGTCAGGCAGGAGCAGACGGAAGCCAGCGATGTAGATGTGCTGGTAGAGTTTTCGGAGACACCGAGCCTATTAAAGTTTGTCAATTTAGAAAACTATCTCAGCGATAATCTGGGTGTCAAAGTCGATTTGGTACACAAGTCTGGGCTAAAGCCACGCATTGGGGAGCGGATTTTGGCAGAGGTCGTTTACCTGTGACCAGACGGCAAGTTGAGGACTACTTACAGGATATTTTAGATGCTGTAGCTGCGATCGAGCAGTTTACAACAGGCGTTGAGTTTGAAGTGTTCTCGCAGAGTTTAGAGAAAGTGTTTGCAGTTTCAAGAGCGATCGAAATTATTGGGGAAGCGGTAAAGCGAATCCCAAATTCAGTCAGAAGCCAATATCCTGATGTTCCCTGGCGAGATATTGCTGGAATGCGAGATAAACTAATTCATGATTATTTCAATACAGACGTAGAAATCATCTGGAAAGCAGTTCAGGAAGATGTCCCTCAGTTGAAAATATTAATTTCTAAAGTTTTAAAAGATGTGACTAAGAAGCCAGAGTAATGGAGATCTCTAACGAGCAAATCATACAGAACATATCAGCGCACGCAGATAGCAGCCAAGATTTAATTCCTAGCACATGAATTGGTGCCAAATTAGGGGAAATAGCCACTTGGGGATCTGGTGGCAGTCCAAGTTCCATATCACGCTAAACTGAAACTCAGGAAGTGCCTTTGTCAACTTGATTTTGGCTTGAGATAACTCAGTTTAGCTAAGGCGGGACTCGATCGAGATAACGAATTATTTGATGGGTTCGTCGATTGGGGAATTTTGGGCGATTGATTCAGCAAGCCTAGAAGCGAGAAATCTGAAAACCGCTCAGTATAACTGCCGAAATAGAGGAGTTATACTGTGAAGATTCGGTATAGAACCTTAAAAAGTAGGAGTTATCCGGTTTCTACACGGCATAATCTTCTTATAAAGCATATTATGCTGATTGGCAGGAGTTCAAACGGCAGAAATAATAGTTAGACGTGCGACTCGAAGTCGTTCGGGGGAGTTGGAAGGACTTCAAAAGCCCTTCCCTGTCAGTGTTCAGGCAGATGTCCGC
>NZ_PVWG01000049.1:0-31034 GCF_003003695.1 Phormidesmis priestleyi ULC007 | reverse complement strand
AAAGATTACTAGCTGGTTGTTTGGCTCAAGCTACTTGCAGTGGGGATTTCAGCCTTCGGCTTAACCCGAACTCAGGTAGTTTAGGTTCAAAGTCCCCCAATTTTGGGGGATTTAGGGGCAGCCCGAATTCGCAACCGTAGCGAAAAGCTTCATCGAATTCACGTTGAATAACCTGAGTTCGGGATAAGAAATCGCCAGAAGTCCTGATTTTCCGTGCCTTGCTGCTATGCTCCACATCAGGCTCTTGTCAATAAGCCTCACAGTTGAGAATATTCTTAATAGTAGGACTTATTGAGAAAAGATTACTAGCTGGTTGTTTGGCTCAAGCTACTTGCAGTGGGGATTTCAGCCTTCGGCTTAACCCGAACTCAGGTTGAATAATAAAAAAGGCAGGCATTTAGCCCACCCTCTATGAAATTTAAGCGTTAGAACGATCGCGCTTATTCTGCTGCTTCTACAAACTCTTCGTCATCTTCATCTTCTGGGTCAGGCGCTCCGACCGAGTTAGCAGACACCACAGCGCCCATTTCGAGCTTCTCGCGCACCAGTTTTTCAACTTCTTTGGCAAATTCGGGCTTCTCTTCCACATACTTCACCGCGTTGTCGCGACCCTGGCTGATGTTATCGCCGTTATAGCTATACCAGGCACCTTTGCGAACGATCACGCCCGTTTCTTCTGCCAGGTCAACCAGACATCCGATCGTCGAGATGCCTTTGCCGAAAATGATGTCAAACTCAGCAATGCGGAACGGCGGTGCGATTTTGTTTTTGGCAACTTTCACCTTGGCGCGGTTGCCATATTCTTCGTTGCCCCGCTTCAGGGTTTGAATGCGGCGAATATCGAGACGCACAGAGGCATAATATTTCAGCGCCTGTCCGCCTGTGGTGGTTTCGGGGCTGCCGTACGTCACGCCGATCTTTTGACGCAACTGGTTGATAAAGACGACTGTGCAGCCAGACTTGCCAATATTTCCGGTGATTTTCCGCAGCGCTTGGCTCATCAGACGGGCTTGCAAACCCATGTGAGAATCGCCCATTTCGCCCTCGATTTCGGCACGAGGAACCAGTGCCGCCACCGAGTCAATGACCACAATATCAACGGCGGTCGATCGTACCAATTGATCCACAATCTCTAGTGCTGCTTCCCCCGTGTCAGGCTGAGAAATCAGCAGATTAGCAATATCAACGCCCAAAGCTGCTGCATATTTGGGGTCGAGCGCGTGTTCAGCATCAATGTAAGCCGCCGTTCCGCCTGTTTTTTGGACTTCGGCAACTGCGTGCAGCGCCACCGTCGTCTTACCCGAACTTTCAGGACCGTAAATCTCAATCACCCGACCTTTTGGCAGCCCACCGCCTAGCGCCAGATCCAACGTCAGAGCGCCACTGGGGATGGTTTCAACCTTCATCCGGGTGGCATCACCCAGACGCATAATGCTGCCTTTCCCAAAGTTGCGCTCGATCTGGGTGAGCACCATCGTCAGGGCTTTTTGCTTATCGGAACTTTCGGTTGTTTTACTACTAGCCATTAGCGCCTCAAAAAAGAAAGAGTTATAGAGAGCAAGTCGGAAGGGGCTGAGAGTCTAAGATTGAGACTCGTGATTAACCTTCTAGCATGAGAGTTAGAAATTTCAGTGAAATCAGCCGATAATTTGATGCTTCTCTCTCCAGGTTACACGTGATGTCTTTTAATCTGCCTAGCTCGATCGAGCCAGATTCCGCCCTATCAGTCGGGGGGTTAACCGCCTACATTCAACTGCTGCTTGAGCAAGATGACCAACTCCGTCAAGTCTGGGTGACAGGTGAAGTTTCTAGTGCATCGCGATATCGCAGTGGGTTGTTTTTCACGCTGCAAGACCCCGATGCCAAAGCCTCCATTAGCTGCGTCGTGTGGAACAGTCAACTCGATAAATTGGCTGCTCTGCCAGCGCAGGGAGAACAGTTGATTTTGCTGGGTCGGGTCAACGTCCATCCTCAACGGGGCAACTACCAGTTGATTGTCTGGCAAGCGCTTCCGGCAGGGGAGGGGCTATTGGCTCTGCGCTATCGACAGTTGCGAAATCGCCTAGAGCTAGAAGGACTCTTTGACCCAGAGAGAAAGCGTCCTCTACCCGTCCATCCTCAAACGGTTGCGGTGGTCACCTCACCTCAAGCCGCAGCCTGGGGAGACATCCAACGAACGCTAAAACGGCGCTATCCGGGGTTGCGGGTGCTGTTTTCTCCAGCATTAGTGCAGGGAGATCAGGCACCAGCATCGATCGTGGCAGCGATCGCACGAGTCGAACGAGATCGTAGAGCGGATGTACTAATTCTATCACGGGGCGGCGGGGCGATCGAAGATATGGCGTGTTTTAATGACGAATTTGTGGTTCGGGCGGTGGCAAATTGCTCGATTCCTGTGATTGCGGGCATTGGACACCAGCGCGATGAGTCGTTAGCAGACCTCGCTGCCGATGTTTGCGCCCACACCCCAACTGCTGCCGCCGAGCAAGCAATTCCCTTTCTCTCCAATCTGCACGCCGAGCATCAAGAACGATTTCATGCCCTCAATCAAGCGGTGGTGCAATATCTAGAAGTCGAGCGCGATCGCCTGCAAAGTCTACGGGAGTGCGTTAAACGCGTGAAGCTCGATCGCCAGATTAAACAAGAAACTCAGGTCGTTGCCTGGTTGAAACAGCGCTTGATTCAATCAACTCTGCGCCCCTTTCAAGAAGCGACTCAACACCATCAACTTCTGCAAGAAAAGTTAGCAACGCTTGACCCGCAAGCCGTGCTTCAACGAGGCTATGCAGTGGTGCGGCAGATGAACGGAAGCATTGCTCGATCGGCGTTAGAAGTCTCTCCGGGAGAGGATTTGTCAATTCAATTAGGGCAAGGGCACCTGAAAGTTAAAGTCACGGAAGTCTCGATCGCTCCACCCAGTTTCGACGAATAAAGACTATAAATAAAAGAGTCAGAATTCACCTTCACCTTGGGGCGCTGCATGAATATTTCCCCTGGCTCAAATGCAGCCTATTCAAAACAAATCGAAGCGGATCAAGATTCGACCCCTGACAGCCGTTCTTCTGAATACCCGTCTCAAACTAACTGGAATTATGAGGCAACGGTTGCCCAAGTTGAGTCGATTTTGTCACGCATTGAGTCGGGTGAGTTAGACCTTGCCGATGTGTTTGAGCAATTTTCGACCGCCGTCAGGTATTTGAAACAGTGCGAAGCATTTTTAGCTCAACGTCAGAATCAAGTGGATCTGTTGATTGAAACGCTAACTGACGAAGAGTTTTGACCCTGATCCTATTCTACACTTTATCCTTTGTTGGCGGGGTTGGTCAGCGATCGTGACTCACCGCGACCTGCGGCGGGATCTTTCAGCCCCGGACGCAGCAGTTTTTTAGGCGGCTGAAGCGCATCTTTGCCCAGTTGAATTGTCACATCTGAGTCAAGACTCCCCGTTGTCTCAATTCTGACTTCGCCAAACCCTAGCGATCGTCGCACTGATTCTGCCCCAATCACATCGCCTTGTTGAGCCACAATGCGAGTGATGCTTAAAGGCTCTGTCCAGGGCTTGTCTTGATAAACGTTGTTAAACCCTGACCCTCTCAGCCTAGTAATTACCGACTGCACTCCTTTATCTTGAGGAATGCTGTTTTGAATCGCCACTCTTAGCGTCGCGGGTTGATCTTCGGTCAACGCAGTGGTGCCAAAATCGAGATGCTGACCGACTAGCTTTTGAATCTGAGCCGGGTGGGGCAGCCAATAGCTCGCGTCATATTCACCCGGAGCGCTAAACTCGCCTGGGATCATCAGCATTTTGGTGTTCGATCGATTCACTTGAGAGGCAAAGCCAGTCAGCGCCACCAGTTCTTCAACGGTCAGATTGGTATCGATGTGTGACTGAATGATCGAGAGCAGTTTAGGAATCCGAGTCACGGTAGTGGGATTGAGGGATTGCTCCATGAGGGCGCGCATCACGGTCTGCTGACGTTGAATTCGCCCGATATCCCCATTTTCGTCGTAGCGGAAGCGCAGCAGTTGCAGGGTTTTATCGCCGTTGAGGTGTTGCTGTCCGGCTTTGAGATTGACGTAAAGATGCTGACTATCGTCTTTATATTTCATGTCTTTGGGGACGAAAACCGTCACGCCACCCAGCGCATCGATCAGCGCTTCTACCCCTTGAACATTGATCGTGACATAGCGATCGACCCCTACGCCTCCCAGCAGCTCACTGACCGTTTTTGCACCCAGGGCAGGGCCACCATACAGATTTGCTTCGTTAATTTTACGAACGCCGTGATCAGGAATATAAGTGCGCGTATCTCTCGGAATTGAGAGCACCGTCAGCTTCTTAGTCTCAGGGTTAAAGCGCAGCAGCAACATCACATCAGTCAACCCTTCAAACGAGTTAACGAGGGCCTGATAGCGAAGGTTTTTGAGGTGGTCAGGAGGATTTTGTAAATCCGTCGTTAGCACTTTTACACCCAAAACCAGAATGTTGACGGGGCGTGTCAGTTCGGGCAATTTCAAACTGCTTCGGCTTGAGATGCCACCTTTGCCAAACACTGAGGCTTGAGCGGGGCTGAGTTGACGCTGCATCAGAGGCGTACTGGCGAGCGAAACTGCGAGTAGCGCGCCTGCTGTTGCCGAAAGCATGGCGACCCCCGTCAAGCAAAACATCAGCCAGAGCAGCTTCTTGCCTTTGGGCTTTGCCGACCTTTTGGTTTTAGAAGTCACTCGTCTAGGTTGAGCAGATTGCGCGGGGACTGATTTCGGGGAGACGGGTTGCTTTTTAGCGCTTTTCACAGGTTTCCTCAACACACACCAATTGATCATCGACTAAAGAGAACCAATCTTAAATTTGAGCTTTCATTGTATGCAGTAAAACATATTTAGCTGATTTTTTATTTGCTCAGTTCTTTTGAGAAATAAAGCTTTTGTAGACGCACGATAACAACGATTTCTCAGATTATCTATAAAAACTGGACAATATTCTGTGAATTTAGCCGATTTTGAGAATTATGAGTCATTTTTCTGAGTTATGGGTCATTTAATCGCGATCGTCAGTCATAAATCTTACTTGAAGTAGATCAGTAGATTTAGACCCGGAATCGTGCGGGAAAGTGTCCACAGCAGCAAGGCGATGTAGA
Source organism: Phormidesmis priestleyi ULC007 (assembly GCF_003003695.1). Lineage (NCBI taxonomy): Bacteria > Bacillati > Cyanobacteriota > Cyanophyceae > Leptolyngbyales > Leptolyngbyaceae > Phormidesmis > Phormidesmis priestleyi. The sequence goes on along the minus strand of NZ_PVWG01000049.1, from coordinate 25,896 downwards.
GCGTCCCCAGACTCCACTGATACCAAACCAGCCCGGTGACTAGGTTGGGTAGGTGCTGATCTCGGAGCCGAATATCGTTAAAGCCAAAGCGCAAAAAATTATTAAAACTGAAGTCGAAATAGTTGAGCCAACTCCAATGACGATCCCACAAGATGGGCAGATAGCGATCGCGAAACATCGGTTCTCGTGGAATGATCGGCAACCGTCCAATCAAAATTCGTAACTGGCGGAGGGTGCCTTCTTCAACAAAATAACTGGCATCTAAAAGTGGGTGGTAGCGACCCTGACGAAACAGCAGCCCGATCAAAATTAGCGGAATCGGCACCATCACGATCGCCAAACATGCCAAGGTCATCCAGGGTCGATCACCGTTGCGAAACACTGCCACTAGCCCACCCAGATTGAGAACGGTGGCGAAACTGCTCACCCAGGCAAATTCTCCCCAAGTTGGCAGAATCGGTTTAGGGTAGCGTCTGCGCCAGCGATCAACTCCCCAAAACAAAATACTGAAATAAGCGATCGTCACCAGTCCTACGCCAAAGATCAGCCAAAAACTCGTGCCGTTGCGGCTCAACAAGAGCAATAGACTCAGCGCCACCCAATTAAACGCGAGGCTCAAGCGATCGAGCACGTTCAGAACTGGAGACAACGGCTCGACGGCGATCACGCGATCGCGGACTCTAATATACGTTTCTAAATCAACAGCAGTAACCGTGAGCAACTCAGTCGGATTGCGAAACGGTTGTTTGGCTCGACGCTGCCCGATCGCGTTTGCTTGAGTTTGATTAAAGCCAATTCTGCTTAACTGAGGAATCGTGGCAGTGTTTAAATTGGTGCCAAATAGCCGTTGCAGCAGTTGTTGCGATCGCAATCGCTGGGCGGTGTAATCGATTTGATTTGCGTCAGCAATTTGTTCGAGTCGCCGAAAGTTTCGCACTAATTCACGCAGCAGATTTTCATTGCCCTGCAACGTCGGCACCGAAATCACCTTGCCGATCTGCCCAGGGTCGCCCAAAATCTTGGCTTTGTCAGAGTCAAATCGTAACCCCGCCACATTGAGATAAGCGCCCTTTGAGAAAGAGCAATAGCTAAAATCGGCTCGATCGAGAATCGTGGCTCCGCGTAGGTTAACGGCTCGATTAAATCGAGCGTCTCGAAAGACGGCAGATTTATCAAACGTGGCATCGGTGAGAAAAAACAACTGATTGAAGGTGTCTTTTGTAAACAGCGTTTGTTCCCGCCATCGCGTTTGAGCAAAATCGGCATTGCCCTGCCACTGCACCCGCGTAAAGTTTGCCGATTGATAAAAGGTTGCCTGATTAAAGTTCGCGGTCGCCTGAAACTCGCTGCTCTGAAAGCTGACTTCACCGCGAAACTGCGTCTGATTAAATTCTGCTTTGCCAAAAAAGATGTTGTTGCGAAACAGCGCTTCTCGCCCAAAGTTGGCACTCGTAAAGCTCACAGGCAAACTAAACCGAGTCTGTGACCAATCTGCGCCCGACGGGAACTGTGCCCCTTGTGCCTCCATGCGGTTGAGAAAAAACGTGTTGGTGAAGTCTGCAAATCCAGTAATGCGAGTTTGCACAAGTTTAATCGGCCCGCGAAACACCGTGATTTGGGCAGAAGGCGCTTGTGATGATTCTTTAGACGTGATCAGCAGCGATTGAGACAGCGTACTCAGACGAGAGAGCCGCCGCCGATCGCGCTGCAATTGGGCTTTTTCGTTGGGCGTAAAAATCGGAGACAGCGATTCTCCATAGAGTGGCGCACGCAATCCTAGTCTTGCGATCGCTAAGTCTCCCTCAATCAGCGAATAGCTCAGATCCAGTCCTAGCGGCAATCCTGGACGTTGTAACTGAGCTTGAACCAGACTATAAAACTGATCGCGAAAGTCTGCATTTTCGGGGCGCAGGTCGATCGTGGTGCGCCGCAAATCGAGAATTCGAGTCCCTTCACGGGGCACGGGCGATCGCAGCCGTTCTTGCAAAAGCTCCAGGGTTAGAGGAATTCGTTCGGGTTGAGCGATCGCAGCTTGAGCAGCGTGAGGAAAAACGGCAATGCTGATGATTAAACCGATAAGAACCGCTAGTCTCCTCACGCCTGACCCCTCGCATTATTCCGTCCGCAGCTATTGCTCAGAGCCACCATGATTAATGTCTCCACAACAATCTTCAGTTCACCGCTACAAACTATGATCTGTCAAGTTCTTGAAGTTGTTTTTCGGTGTCTTGCCGCTTTTTGGGATCTTGAGTCAGTTCCAGGGTTCTCTTGAAGTCAGCGATCGCTTGAGCTTTACTGCCTTGCTTTCTGTAAGCCATTCCTCGGTGATAGTAGGCATAGTCAGCATCAGGTTTTAGTTTGAGGGCTTGATTATAGTCTGTGATCGCTCGACCATAGTTCCCTTTCCTGGCGTAAGCAAAGCCCCGGCTATCGTAAATAGTGGCTTCATTCGGACTGAGTTTGAGTGCTTGGTTAATATCAGCGAGGGCGCGATCGAAGTTGCCCTTCTCGGCATAGGCAAACCCACGATTATTGTAGGCCCCGGCCTCGTCAGGTTTTAGTTTGATTGCCTGGTCGTAATCAGCAATTGCGCGATCGAAGTCGCCTTTGCGCTTATAGCTGACACCACGACTGTTGTAGGCTTTGGCGTAGCCAGGTTTTAGTTTGAGCGCCCGGTTATAGTCTGCAATGGCGCGATCGTAATCGCCTTTTTTGGCATAGGTAAGCCCGCGATCGTGGTAGATTTCAGCGTCGTTAGGCTGGAGTTTGAGTGCCTGGTCATAGTTGAGAAGAGCGCGATCGTAATCACTGATATCGGAGTAAATTTCACCACGCATGGTGTGTAACAGGGCTGAACTAGGCTGAAGTTTAATCGCTTGGTTGAGGTCAGCTAGGGCGCGATCGGAGTCGCCTTTGCCGATGTAATAAACGCTTGCCCGCTTCAGATAGGCGAGGGCAAGATCGGGCTGAACTTTGAGGGTCTGGTTGAGGTCGGACAAGGCATAGTCGTAGTTTTTCTGACTAAAGTAGACTGATGCACGATTGAAATAGGCAAAGGCGCGATCGGGTTGGAGTTTGATCGCTTGATCTAAAGCTTCAAGGGCGCGATCGAAGTCGTTCTTAGCATAGTAAGCAGTGCCAAGATTGTTGTAAACGAGGTAATCGCTGACTTCAGAGAGGGCAAAATTGACGACAGAAACCCCGGAATCGTTCAGCTTCAAAGTGCCAAGCTGACTGCCATCTGCATGGATAGAGTCTGAAGCATGATCAGCAGCGGGAAGCAATTTAAGTGTCTGATTAAAGTCAGCGATCGCTCGATCATAATCGCCTGTTGTGAGGTAAATTAGACCCCGGTTGTCGTAAGCTAGAGCCATATCAGGCTTCAGTTTAATTGCCAGATTTGCATCGGCTAGGGCACGGTTGTAGTCGCCCTTGGCAACGTAGACGATGACTCGAATTGCGTGAGCCTCAGCAAAGTTAGGCTGGCGTTTAATCGCTTGGTTGAGGTCAGCCAGGGCGCGATCGGAGTCCCCTTTTAGCAAATAAGCAGACCCCCGGTAAAAATAAACCAGGCTTTGGTTTAAGCTTGATGAGGATGCTGTTTTTTGGCTCAGTGCATCGCTGAAGCGGGCGATCGCTCCCTCCCAATCCCCGGCCGCACGACGAGCCATTCCCAAAGTAAACAGGCTCAGGTAGCTCATCTCGTTGGAGAGACGAGTCTGGAGAGTGAAACTTTTTAGATCGGCGATCGCAGCTTGCTGAATATTCCCCTTGGCAGTCTGCCCCAGTTCGGGCAAATCTTTGGGTGAGCGCAGCACTTCAAAATTCACACTCAGAGGCACCACTTCACCGGGGTTGCGATACCAACCCCAAATGACGATCGTGGCTTTGCGTTTCTCCCCTACAGTCCGGGCAATTTTACTGCCTTCCTGTTCAGTAATCGACTTATTTAAGGCTTCAACTTTAACGTCAGCATAATTTTTTGTAGCTTGGCGCAGTTGATTGATCACTTTCTCAGTCACGCCATAGGTTTTAGGGTCGGGCCCGTCAAATTCGGCAACCAGAACAATAATGTCTTTGGCAGGGAGACTCTGAAAATATTGCCAGCCTACAACGCCAGAGAAACTGAGGATCGGAATTAGAATCAGTCCAGCAACGGCTGATCGACGAACCCGTTTTCGCTGCCGTTCTTTTTTTGCCTGTGCTTTCACGTGCTCATCTGATAATGGCTCAAATGCCGATCGCCCCCGATCTTGCTTTTCGGGTTTCCAGAATCGGGCGTAGTACAGGCAAATGCCTAACAGGAGCAGAACGCCGATCGCTAGGGAAATCAGGGTGACTAGTCCGGCATCTTTATCAACAAACAGTTTGACAAAACCATAGACACCAGAAATCAATGAGATGCCTGCCAAGATAGGAGCACTGATCTGATTTAGGAATGTCCACAGGCTATTGCTGCTAGAGTCATTGCGATCGTTCATGCGTGCATTTCTGCCCCACCTTGCGTGACTAGTCAATGTTGATGAAGTACTAACTGCACTTTACCCAGCTTGATTGAATGGATCCAGGTAGCGATCGTGCAAATTCCATCGTGTGCAACGAATTTCCTTGTGATACCATATGAGACTGCACACCCACAATCAATAACGGAAAGACTTCATCTCATGGCTCTGCTGCAACAGCGTAAACAAGAAATTATCACCGACTATCAAATTCACGAAACCGACACCGGGTCGTCAGACGTGCAAGTTGCGATGCTGACCGATCGCATCAATAAACTTAGCCTTCACTTGAGAACCAACAAAAAAGACCACGCTTCTCGGACGGGCTTGCTAAAAATGATCGGTCAACGCAAGCGCTTACTGGCTTATATCAATAAGAATAGCCAAGAGCGTTACCGTGCCCTGATTACTCGTCTTGGCATTCGGGGTTAAGGAGTATTTTAGCCGATGTCTTCTGATCCTAAAGACTCTAAACTGCCCGATCGCTTGCCCTTTGAGCCTACCCAAAAGAAAAAATCGGCAAAGATCGATAGCAATCCTGTGCTAGAGAAGGGAAACAAAAAGCCCAAGCGCGAAAAGCCGCCCAGTATTTCTAAGTCCTCTAAAATCGAGAAAGAAGAGCAGCCCAACGATCGCAAAGCCGCTAAGAAGAGCCAGCGATCGGCGAGAGGTTCAGGCACCATTCCCGAAGTGGTCAGCAAGCGCATGGCACGTCGTATGGCGTTTTTCTGCGGTCTTCCCAGCGCCTTGGGGATGTTGACCTTTATCGTCAGCTATTTTCTTTTAGTCAAAGCTGGAATCAAACTGCCCAACGTGGCGGTTGTGTTGGTGAGCATGGGCTTTCTAGGGTTGGGCGTGTTGGGGCTATCTTATGGCTTAATCTCTGCGTCTTGGGATGAAGAGAGAGTCGGCACCCGCGTCGGCTTAGAAGAATTTAATCTCAACTTCAAGCGGTTAACTGGTGCTTGGAAGTCGGCACGACAAAAGAAAGAATTGAGCGAGTAGTCACATTGTGCAGGGGCTGGTAGATGGATGGTTTGGTGCCCATCTACCAACCGTTTTTTGGGCCTGAATCGAATAGTTTCTTAATAGCTTTATTAGGGCGGGCGATCGCACAATAGAAGACACTGCCCATCTACAACACAGCAGAGGTTCTCACATGATTGTGGTTATGAAAGTCGGCACCCCGGAAGTCGAACTGACCCGTGTCACCGACGAACTGGCGACGTGGGGATTGTCCCCCGAAAAGATTATTGGCAAACATAAGGTCGTTCTGGGTCTGGTTGGAGACACGGTTGACCTAGACCCCTTACAACTTCAAGAAATTAGCCCCTGGGTTGAGCAAGTTTTGCGAGTAGAGCAACCCTTCAAGCGTGCCAGTCGCCAATATCGCCAGGGTGAAGCCAGCAGTGTTGCCGTCCCGACCCCTAACGGAACGGTCTACTTTGGTGAACACCATCCTTTAGTGGTGGTCGCGGGGCCCTGTTCGGTTGAAAACGAAGACATGATTGTCGAGACGGCTCAACGTGTCAAAGCGGCAGGCGCGCAATTTTTGAGAGGCGGCGCTTTTAAGCCTCGCACCTCGCCCTACGCCTTTCAGGGTCATGGCGAGAGCGCTTTAAATCTGCTGGCTGCCGCACGAGAGGCAACCGGATTGGGAATCATCACCGAATTGATGGATGCGGCTGACCTAAAGCCTTTGGCAGAGGTGGCAGATGTGATCCAAATCGGTGCCCGCAATATGCAAAACTTTTCTCTGTTGAAGAAAGTGGGCGCTCAAGATAAGCCAGTTTTGCTGAAGCGAGGCATGGCAGCCACGATCGAAGACTGGCTGATGGCGGCTGAATATGTTTTAGCAGCCGGAAACCCCAACGTGATTCTTTGCGAACGGGGAATTCGCACCTTCGATCGTGACTATGCACGCAATACACTCGATCTCGCCGCAATCCCAGTCTTGCGCTCGCTGACTCACCTGCCGATTATGATCGATCCCAGTCATGGTACGGGTCGGGCAGAATATGTACCAGCGATGGCAATGGCCGCGATCGCCGCAGGCACCGACTCGCTGATGATCGAAGTCCATCCCAATCCTAAAAAAGCGCTCTCTGACGGGCCACAATCTTTAACGCCCGATCGCTTTGACCAATTAATGCAAGAACTCGCGATCATCGGCAAACCCTTGGGGCGTTGGCAACCCGCCGCCGCGATCGCGTAGGTTGAGTTTTGAACGAATGACTCAAAACTCAACCCTCATCAATCTGGTTGAGGGTTTTAATCTGTTGTTCTACAATTTGTAAGATTTGAGTTAGGTTAGCTTGGTCAGGAGGGAGTTGAGCACTGGCGTGAGTCCGATCGTGAATCTCGCGCATCTTCTGTTGCAAACCTTGGGCAATGTTGAGCGCGTCGCGGCTTAAGTTGGCAATCTGCCGCTGCTGATAAAATTTGAGAGCGGCTCCTCGCAAAATCTGCAAGGTTGCTTCTTCACCATGAGCACTCGGCATCACGCGCAGACGCAGCAGTACCCGATTTTGATCACAAAGCCGCTCAACCTCAACCTGCTTTGGCTGCTGCACCGGAGTCCGTGGCAAGTGGGTAAGTTGCTTTAACTCATCAATGACAGCCTGAAAACTAAACAGAGGCAAATCACTTAGCACCGATCGCAAAACTCCGTTTTGACTCCACAGAATTTGTCCTGTGGTGGAGCGGCGCTCAAGATAGAGTCGCCCAATTCCATCGCTGACAATTCGTCCCAGCAGTTCTTGCAAGAGTTGGGCAGGCGGTAAGGCAGCTAAATGATCTGAAGGGCTGTTTAAATAATTGGTACTAACTTCCAACGTGGGCAAAGCGTTTCCAGGAATGGGAGATTTGGAGTGCTGAAGCAGCTCTGAAACTAAGACAACTGTAGCGGGTGAGAGAAGATTTGGGGAATCATCAATCTCATCGGGGCTGTCTATTAAAAATGTTGCTTTTGCCTCTTGAGTAGCTTGTGCGGAGTCGCCTCTAGAGAAAAAATCAAGATCTGAAATCTCGCAGGAACTTTGATTTGAGATTAGACTGGTTTCTTCTAGCAAGTCAACATTCTCAGCCTCTCCAGGTTCTTGAGCAAGAACGGAATCGTCTAAGGAAGGAACCACAAGCCCTTGATTGACCCCATGATTGAGATAGGCAGAAAGAGTGGCGTAGTGAACGTCTGAACTAATGGTTTGAGGCGCTAGCGAATAGTTCATAAACGTCAGAATTTGCCGCACGTAGTCGAGGGCAGCGGCATCTTCTAAAGTCACCATGCCAAGCTGAAGACACTGGTCTTTGAGCGACAAGGGCAAAATTTGATGATAGAGACAGGCTTCAAACGGCAAGATGCGATCGACAAGTTGAAAAATTTGATGGGTATCCACTGTTGCGACTCGTTCCAGTTGAGCAGGAAAACTTGGGAGGTCTAGAAAGCAGGTTGTCTGTGTTTCAGGTGGGTGGGTATCGCGAAGCTCTAAAAGGTCGCGCGGTGGATGCATCATAAAAGATGGATTTTCTGAAGTGTCCATTGTATAAAATCGTTCTGGTTCTCCGATTCTCCGGAAAACGTGACAAATTTTACATAGAGCTACGGAAACCTTTAAGCTGAATCATCCTAGAACAGCGCCATTTCTTATTTGGGCACATGACTCTTATTAATCTATTATTCAGAATTATTCTAATCTTGCTACCTGATTTCCACCTATTTCTACAGGACTTACGCATTTTGCCAAAACCTCGGAGGTTTAAGCCACTCTGTCGGTCACGAGGCTTGATTCTTGGTTAAACCTCCGGGGTTTGCGTAAGTCCTACTCTAATGAATTCTTGAATCAAGTGAATTCTTGAATCAAGTCAGCAGAGTTTAGACTACAGTCCAGATTATTTTTATCTGTGCTCAAGAGACTATCGCGATCGTCGCACGACTTCTTGACTGATGGCACTCAGGTTTTTCCCCAAAGAATCTTTGAACAAATTATAAAAAATGTCTTTTGGGGTTCCAGGCTTGGGCTGTGCGTTTACGACATGAGTGATCAGCACCTGATCTGCTTTTGCCCCAGAAAAAGGCGCTACAGGTTCCACAGTCCAATAACCTTGCAGCTTTTGCAAGTCGCCATCCACTTGCTGAAAATCAATCCGAGTCTTAGCCGTCTCTGTAATTGAAGAACGAATGCGCGATCGCACGTTGATCAGAAAGACCTGCCGAGCATCGACTTGCTCAATCACCTTACGGTTGCCGTTTGACTCTAGTACTTTACTAGACACTACATTGGGTAAGAACTTTGAGAGACTGCCATAGTCAGTTAAGACGTTCCAAGCGGCATCTTGAGAACTTTTGACTAATATCTTAGCGACGTAGTTTCCTTTCTCTCCGGTCACTAAGGTTTGACCGCTCCTCAACGCTGTGCGATCGCTGGCTGACAAGCGATCAACTGGGCTGTTAAAGAGCTGAGCAGAACCTGGAACGGCGGATGAGGTCACTGTTACAAGCGTCAAACATCCTGTTAGGAAATATAAAGGTAAACGGGACAACATCAGGAATCTCCTATTCAGGATAGAGGTCAAGTTTGAACTAATATTTTATTACGCTCAGGTTTAATCAAAAATAGCAATGTGCCATTCGGCACGGGTGATTCGTATTAGTCAAAAATAATATCCACTTCTGATAGCGGCGCGTGCTTTTTAAGTTGCAAAAAATGTAACCAACACCACGATCGCGCTTGAACAATGACACAGTAAAAGCATCAACCACAACACTGATGTAAATAGCTCTCAGTGAGGAGTTATCTAAATGATTAAGATGATGAATTCAGCCGGAAATCCTGCTTTTACTTGGAACCGAGTCAAGCTACTTCCGATCGCTTTAGGATTGATGAGTCTATCTCTAGCCAGCCCTGCGTTGGCACAAGAAAAAGTGTTAAGAACGCTTACAGTCACGGGTCGTGGGGTCGAAGAGATTGCGACGACCGTCACTCAAGTGCGATTAGGAGTTGAGGCTCAAGGCAAAACGGCTAACGAGGTTCAGGGGGAGGTTGCGCGGCGCTCAAATGCTGTAGTGACGCTGCTCAAATCTCGCAATGTCGAAAAGCTTGAAACCACTGGCATTAACCTCAACCCGGTCTACAGTTACAACAACAACCGTCAAAAGCTTGAGGGCTATGGCGCGTCAAATACCGTGAGTTTCCGAGTCCCAACTGAGAAGGCAGGCACGTTGTTAGATGATGCAGTCAAAGCAGGAGCCAGTCGAATCGATGGCGTGAGTTTTGTGGCATCTGATGAGGCGATCGCCGCTGCCCAAAAAGTTGCTCTGCGTGAAGCAACTCAGGACGCACAAAGTCAAGCAGACGCAGTTTTTAGTGCCCTCAATTTGACTCGCAAAGAGGTTGTCAGCATCCAGATTAACGGTGCGTCTGCCCCAATTCCTTTGATGGCAGATATGGAGAGGTTTAAGGTAGCCGCCGCTCAAGCCCCAACTCCTGTCATTGGAGGCGAACAGCGGGTCGAGGGATCAGTGACCTTGCAGATCAGCTATTAACAGCACAAGACAAGATCTCCGACTTCTTTGAGCAGTCGGAGATCTATCTTCAATTAAAAGTCATCTGCATATCCTGAAGATTCTGCACTTCCGCCTTCAGAATCACGCTTTGACCCTAAAAGTTGCAGTCGATCGACCAACACCACTGGCGAGGTTCGATCAACTCCCGTGTTTCGATCTTTCCAGCTATCAAACTTTAAGGAGCCTTTTACCCCAATCAAGCTGCCTTTGCGGACGTAGTTAGCCGCGACATCGGCTTGCTTGCCCCACAGTTCTAGATTGAACCAGTCAGGCTGGTCATTATTCTTAGATTGACGATTGACCGCTAGAGTGAGCCGACACTTAACGCTGCCTGACTCAAAATATTTCACGTCTGGGTCACCGCCCACTCGCCCAACCAGGGTTACTACATTAAGACTCATGCTTCTTTGCTCACGCTTTAAGTGTCTTTATCCTAAAGGAAGATTCTCCCTTTAGCCCGGTTAATGTATTGATGATCAATACACTTGTACTTAAGTCTAACTTTAAAATGCTGACGATCGGGTCAACTTTCCAAGGGTCTTTATCAACAGGACTTATGCATTTTGACTAAAACCTCGGAGGTTCAAGCCAATATGGTGGTCACGATGCTTGATTCTTGGTTAAAACCTCCGAGGTTTACGTAAGTCCTAATTAACAATGATTCAGGCAAACAAAATCTTATCTACCTTTTGAATCAGTCCTTATTTGTAATTAAAAGAACATCAAATTTAATCAGTGTTTTACCTCTATGATGAGATCAGTTTGAATCTAAGCTTCTAAGCGATCGCGCTTCCATGAAAAAGACTTTTTATTGATGATTTCATGCAACCTGACTAGACTCAGGATAGAAACTGTAATAAAATCCACATCGATAACTGTTGGTGCTTGATTGCACCTCACTCGATCGTACTCATCGCGTTAATCTGAGGCATAGAAACCAGTGGGTCTTTTCAGTCGCTTCTCCTTATCCCGGGACATGGGTATAGACCTGGGCACCGCCAACACTCTAGTCTACGTGTCAGGTAAAGGCATCGTTTTACAAGAGCCTTCCGTCGTCGCGATGGATCAAAATGAAAGAATTCCCTTGGCGGTCGGCGAAGACGCAAAAAGAATGCTGGGACGAACTCCTGGAAACGTCGTCGCCCTTCGCCCCTTGCGTGATGGCGTAATCGCCGACTTTGACACCGCAGAGTTGATGTTAAAGCACTTCATCACACGGGTGCATGAAGGAAAAACCCTAGTTTCTCCTCGCGTTGTGATTGGCATCCCCAGCGGCGTGACCGGGGTAGAACGTCGCGCCGTCATGGAAGCTGCTTCTCAGGCTGGGGCCCGAGAAGTTTACTTGATTGATGAGCCTGTGGCGGCTGCGATCGGAGCCGGGTTACCCGTCGCCGAACCAACCGGAAACATGATCATCGATATCGGCGGCGGAACCACCGAAGTTGCCGTCCTCAGTTTGCAAGGCACTGTCCTCAGTGAGTCGGTACGAGTTGCCGGAGACGAACTGAGTGAGTCGATCATTCACTACATGAAAAAAGTTCACAACCTGGTGGTTGGCGAACGAACCGCCGAAGAGATTAAGATCTCCATTGGGTCTGCTTACCCTACCCAAGATGATGAAGCGACGATGGAAGTGCGCGGGCTGCACCTGCTGTCGGGACTGCCTAGAACCGTCACAATTAAGGGCCCTGAGATTCGCGAGAGCATGTCAGAGCCTCTGTCTGTGATTGTCGATGCTGTCAAGCGGACTCTAGAGCGCACACCGCCTGAGTTAGCGGCAGATATTATCGATCGCGGCATCATGTTAGCAGGTGGCGGTGCGCTACTCAAAGGCATCGATACGCTGATCAGTCATGAAACAGGAATTGTGGTTCACGTGGCTGCTGACCCGTTAAGCTGTGTCGTTTTAGGAACCGGACGAGTCTTAGAAAACTTCAAGCAGCTAGAGCGTGTCTTTAGCACTCGCCCGTCTCGCTAAACAGGTTTTTCGCAGTTTATTTCCTGATATTAAGAAATAAATTGCGAAAAGTGATTCTAATGCTGGAACCGAGCCGTATACTTTTGTGAAGTTGTCCAGCCAACATACGAGGTTGAATGTACGCACTGCAACGCTGGTGGGAACGCTACGGAATTCAGTCTGTCTTGGTCGGTGTGGCACTAGGGACGGCTCTCTTTGTTCGCCAGACTCAGGGAGGTGTGCTCCTAGAAACTTACCAGTTGCTCACGCGTCCATTTCACGGCAAACCGACTCAACAAGACCGATTAATAAATGCTCAAACGCAAGAACTTCAGCAGCGTTTAATTGAGCTAGAGAGTCGTAATCAACGTCTGGAAGAACTCCTGGGATTCGTTTCAGCTAAAAAGGTTAAAGGAGTCACAGCTCCAGTGATTGGTCGCAGCGCTGATCACTGGTGGCAACAGGTGATTTTGGGACGAGGCAGTCAGGATGGCATTCGCGTCGGGTCAATCGTGCTCAGTCCTGGTGGGTTAGTGGGTCGTGTCAGCAGTGTTACGTCTGATGCAAGCCAAGTGCTTTTGTTGAGTGATCCTAGTAGTCGGGTGGGCGTGACGATTAGCCGCAGTCGCTATATGGGATTTATGCGGGGCAAGTCAGCCAACCGAGCCGTTATGGAGTTTTTTGAGAAAGTCCCGGATGTGCGTCGGGGCGATGTGGTGTCTACGTCGCCGTTTAGCCAATTGTTTCCGGCAGGCATTCCGATCGGGCGCATTGAGTCAGTTGATCTCAACAAAAGTCCGGCACCTGAAGCCATAATCGAGTTATCTGCTCCGATTAACTATTTAGAGTGGGCAACGGTTTATCCCAATTCTGCTAATTTGGGCGACCCTCAACTGACTGCCCCTTCTGCCCCGATTCCTGCTTCAGCGCCTTCTCCAGAAGCAACCCCATGAAGACTTCGGCTTTGGATGATTTGTTCGATCGTCACCCTATTTCGCGCCCTTTCGTGAGCTGGGGCGTGACTGTGATCTCGGTGCTTTTATGTCTGATGGTTTTGCCAACGCGCTTACCTGGCATGGAATTAGCGGGCATTGGCCCAAACTGGCTATTGATTTGGGTGGTTGCCTGGAGCGTTAAGCGGACGATGTTTCAAGGTGCGATGGCAGGGTTGATTTTGGGTTTGTTGCAGGATGGGATGACCTCTCCGTTTCCGACTCATGCAGTTAGTTTGGTGCTGGTTGGGGTTTTGACGGCTCGACTGCAAAAGCAGCGCTACATTGAAGAAGACTTTATCTCAGTGGCGCTGATTGTGTTTGGGATGGCGGTGTTAGCCGAGACGGTGACGGCAATCCAATTCAGCCTGCAAGGGGGGCGATCGCTAGTCGAAATCTGGACTTATCACCAGTTTATTGCTCTCAGTTCTGCAATTCTCAGCAGTTTGTGGGCACCGATCGTTTACTTTCCGCTCAATCGCTGGTGGGAGCGCATGGGACTCGTAGACTCGGTGTAGGTAGGACTACTCAGGCGGTTTATCGTGTCGCTCTAACGCAAATTGGATGAGTTGATCCACGAGGTTTGAGAAGGGAATGCCACTGGCTGCCCAGAGTTGCGGATACATACTGGTGGCGGTGAATCCTGGAAAGGTATTGATTTCATTGATGAAGATTTCTCCCGTCGATTCAACGTAGAAGAAATCGATGCGTCCGATCCCGGCACCATCGATCGCCACAAAGGCCCGAATCGCCATCTCCTGGATTTGAGTCGTAACTGCCTCTGGTAGCTTTGCCGGAATTTCCAGTCCTGCTTGCCCTGCGGTGTATTTGGTGTCGTAATCGTAAAAGTCGCTTTCAAAGGTGATTTCACCAATCACTGAAGCTTTAGGGTTGTCATTGCCTAAAACAGCGCATTCAATTTCTCTCGCGACTACTCCGGCTTCGACAATGATGCGACGATCGTAACTGGCTGCATTATCCAACGCGGCTTCTAATTGGGCACGGTTTCGCACTTTAGAAATTCCGACAGATGATCCTAAATTCGCGGGTTTAACAAAGCAGGGATATCCCAACTCCGATTCGATGTGATCTCCAAGCTTGGGGAAGACGCAGGGATTTGAGTAGACTTGCGATCGTGTGACTGCCAAATATTTCACCTGCGGCAAACCCGCCTGAGCATAAGCCGTTTTCATTGCAATCTTATCCATACCGACTGCCGATGCCAGCACGCCTGAACCCACAAATGGCACCTGCATCAGCTTGAAAAGCCCTTGCACCGTCCCGTCTTCACCGTTGGGCCCGTGCAAAATCGGAAACCATACCTCAACTTCGGCGGCTTGGAGCGGAAACTGCCAGCGCGTTTGATTGGGGTTTATAGTCGCGATCGCCGTTCCTGACTCTAAAACCTGTTGAGCAAGGTCGCCCGCTTGCCAATAGCCATCTTTTTGGATGTAGAACGGCAACACGTCATATTTATCAGCATTAAAGTCAGTTTTGAGCGCTTGCGCGATCGCCCTTGCCGAAGAAATCGACACCTCATGCTCTCCTGAACATCCGCCAAACAACAGCCCGACTTTTAATTTGGTCATGAGGTTTTTCCCGCGATGAAACACCGATTTTAGATTTAAGCTATTTTGCCTCTAATCGGCTGTTTGCGAAAGTCAAAAACCTCTTTCATTTCGCCTATGCTGATTTCTGCTCACTTCCTTACAATGAGGAAAGAGTCCCTCTGCTGCATTGCCTTATGCCTCAACAACCTGCCCGTATTTGTATCCTTGGTGGCGGCTTTGGTGGTCTTTATACCGCGTTGCGATTGAGCCAACTGCCCTGGACGAAGGCAGAAAAACCAGAAATCGTGCTGGTCGATCAACGCGATCGTTTCGTCTTTGCGCCGTTGCTTTATGAGTTAGTCACGGGCGAGCTGCAAAGCTGGGAAGTTGCGCCGCCCTATGCAGAGTTGCTCGAAAACACAGGAATTCGCTTCTGTCAAAAAGAAGTTGCCAATATCGATATTGGGTCTAAGCAGGTACAGCTTCAAGACGGTGAAGCCTTGACCTACGATCGGCTTGTCTTAGCAATGGGTGGAGAAACTCCGCTCGATTTAGTGCCCGGAGCGGCAGACTATGCCTTGCCTTTTCGGACGATCGGTGATGCGTATCGACTCGAAGAACAACTGCGGCAGTTAGAAGCATCAGACCGCGACAAAATTAGGATTGCGATCGTAGGTGCAGGCTATAGCGGGGTTGAATTAGCGTGTAAGTTGGCAGATCGGTTGGGCGATCGAGTGCGACTGCGATTGGTTGAGCAGACTGACCAAATTCTGCGTTCTTCCCCTGCACCTAATCGCGAAGCGGCTGACAAAGCGCTGCAATCGCGGAGCGTTTGGTTAGATTTAGAGACGACCGTAGACGCGATCGCCGCAGACACGATTTCTTTGAGCTACAAAGGCTCGACTGACACGATTCCGGTTGATTTAGTGCTCTGGACAGTTGGCACTCGCATTAATGAGGTGGTGAAAAACCTACCGCTCAAGCAAAACCAACGCGGGCAGTTGTTGACAACACCAACTCTGCAAGTGATTGACTCTCCGGAAGTGTTTGCGTTAGGAGATTTAGCAGACTGCAAAGATGCCGACGGTCAGCAGGTTCCTCCGACGGCTCAAGCGGCATTTCAACAATCTGATTATGTCGGTTGGAATGTTTGGGCATCGCTGACAAATCGCCCGCTCTTGCCGTTCCGCTATCAATATCTGGGCGAGATGATGACGCTGGGTGAAAACAACGCAACCTTGACGGGAATGGGCATTCAACTAGACGGGACGGTTGCCCATATCATCCGGCGACTCGCTTACTTAAATCGGATGCCCACCCTAAAACATCAGATTCGAGTTGGGCTAAATTGGGTGACAAAGCCGATCGCGGATGCCCTGGCAGGCAGTCACGATCGTTGACATTTCAATTTAAGTTCTCCTGCATTCATCACCCTGACATGCAAAATTTTTTATGAATCGTCCCCAACTAATTTTTTTCGATGCCGTTGGGACGTTGTTTGGTGTGCGTGGTAGCGTTGGCGAAGTCTATGGTGAAATTGCTCGTCGTCATGGCGTTTATGTTTCGATCGCTGCATTAAATAAAGCATTCTATCAATGCTTCAAAGCAGCAAGTTCTCCGGCATTTCCAGGACATTCTTTAAGTGAAATTCCAAATTTAGAGTTTCATTGGTGGAACGCGATCGTTGAGCAAACCTTTGCCCAACTTGGCGTACTGCATGAGTTTTCTGATTTCTCCGCATTTTTTGCAGAACTCTATAATCATTTTGCCACGGCAGAACCCTGGGTTCTATATGCGGATGTGCTACCAACCTTAAAGGGATTGCGCGATCGTCACATCACAATGGGCATTTTATCTAATTTTGATTCTCGTCTCTACGCGGTTCTCAAGGCGTTGGATTTAACGGATTTCTTCAGTTCTGTAACTCTCTCGACCGAAGTCGGAGCCGCAAAACCAAACCCGCAAATTTTCGCCCACGCGATCGCCAAACACAATCATCCGATTGAACAAATCTGGCACGTTGGCGACAGTTTTGAAGAAGACTTTGAAGCTGCCCAAACCGCAGGATTAAGAGCAATCTGGCTCGATCGCCGATAGATACTGAAGAGGATTGGACATTCCGGTCTAATATAGTACCCAAGTACCAAAAACACCTTTTCATTATGCCGATTAAGCCGTCTCAAATTTTGAGTTTGCTGCAAGAAAAGCGCGATGATTTCATGAGCTATGATAAAACCGCTTTGCAAGAGCTTCAGCAATATAGAGCGGCGTTGGCGAAGATGTCACAGCAGTCATCAGCGGTTCTGCTTGAGATGCTGAAAGGCATGAAAGACTGTGGAGCCTTGCCTCTAGAGCCGTTGGGCAAATATTCTGATTGGATCATTCCATCTCAGCTAACCTGGCCAAGTCGAGAACAGAGTTTGGAATGGGTGCGCGATCATCTCACCGGAATTTCAACATTTGCGGTCGATGGCTCTCAGATTTATCCCAGCAAAGATATTTCGGTGCCCATTGCACTAGTGCAAATCGGTTGGTACGAAAACTTTCATTTGCCGTCTGGTGTTTACGAGAAAGACATTGATTTAGATGTGATGACTCCCAATGATCTGCGCGTCGGACGGGGGGATATCGCCGATCGTAAAGTTAATCTCCGCCGTTTTGAGATGGAGACAGATCGCCTGATTCAATATATGGAAGAGCGATCGGGCTGTGAAACGTGTCTCGCCTTTTTTGATGGCTCGTTGGTGGTCACATTTGCAGAAGCATTCGACGAAGAGACGCGCAACTTCTACGTCAAATGTATGTGCAAACTTCTTCAAGCAAGTGAGCATTATCAAGTACCTTTGGTGGGTTATATTGACACATCTACGGCTCACGATTTAACTGAAATGCTGCGTCGTCTGGGCAATCTGCCTGAGACAAAATCGATTCACGATGCCCAGCTCCTCAACCGCACCCAAAATCATTGGATGGAATGGGGCGATCGTACCCCTCTATTTCTCTGTCAGCGATCTGGAATCTTGGATCACTATGGCGATCAGGGCGACAAAATCGCATTCGCTTATCTCAAGACGAATAAAGATAGTTATCCGGTGCGGTTAGAGATGCCAGTCTGGGTTTATGAAGCAGGCTGGCACGATCGCATCATTGATTGGGTACGGGCTGAGGTCGTGATTGGAAGTGGCTATCCCTATGTGATCGAAACGGCGGATCAAGTTGCCGTGTTGAAGAATGACGATCGCCAAGTTTTTTACCGATTGCTGCAAGATTGGGCAGACCAGGAAGACTTAAAGCTACGTCTATCGCGCAAGATGGTTAGTAAAGTTCGTCGGCGATAGGCATGGTATTCATCGTAAGGGGCGCGACATTTATTGGGTAGTAGGGGCACGGCATGCCGTGCCCCTACTTGCGTTTTTCCAGGTTTCTCGCTAGAATCTTGCTTAACTAAATACGATATTCCGACTGACAAGCTGTAGATTAAAAGAGGCAAAAGATAACGATGCAAGCATTCATAAACGAAGATACACGATCGACTCAAAAGCGCATTCGCATCCGCATTCCCAAGCACTATCATCAAGAACCCGTCATTTCTCGCCTCATCTCTGACTATTCGCTCACGGTGAATATCACAGCCGCTATTCTGGGTGCAAACGCTAATGGCGACGGTTGGTTTGACCTCAATCTCCAAGGAAGTCAAGCTCAAATAGAGAATGCGCTCACCTATCTTGCTGAGTTAGATTTAGAAGTCTGGAACGAGTCTGAAACCGATGGTTGGTGAAGGGATTTAGAGTCTGATGTTCAAACAAAAAGGTCTCGATCGGGATGACCACGATCGAGACCTTTTTAATTAATCGTCTAATTCACTAGCTCAACCGACCCGTCAGAGAAGATGGAGACAGATCAGACCAGGATTGCTTCACTAGGTCAGCATCCGCCTGAACGCTACCGAGATAGTTACCCGCAGGCAGCGATGGGAAGCGCTTATAAGGCACCACATCTTCGCCAAAGAAACGAGCATATTCAGCGCTATCCACCATTGCTTCAACCGCCGCCTTCAGACCATTATCCGCCAACAGCTTGTTATATTGGCGAATCTCAGCCTGAGTTGCCGGAGCGCGACCCAATAAGTGACGGAACAAGAACTCAATCACCTTGGTGTTGGGATAAGGCGTGTAGAAGCGACGACGATAGATCTCCGAGCTTGCCAGCGTCTTGACGAACTCGCGAACCGAGATTTCACCGTTGCGAAGCTTACTCTCTAAGTCCGATCGTCGGAATTGGCTAGGAGTCTGACCGCTAAACACGTCCATCACCTGAACGTAGATTGCATTCAGCACCAACTCAGTTTCACCTTGACCCATGCCAGGGTTCATGCGGAAGATCCGAGCAGGTTTGCGGCGAGTCGTGCCAACGCCCACTTCGACCGATTGACCGCCTCCATTTGAGAACGATCGACCCAGTTCGATGAATAGAGGCCGGCTCTTATCCATCTGAAGCGCTTCGGCAGCTTGATCAGCGATCGCTTTGCCCGTCAACGGCAGTTTGCTGGCATCCATTCGCGGCTTCACGGTTGTGAAGCTAGGATTCTCTACTTTGCTGTCCTGTTTGGTCAGCTTGTTATAGAGCGTTTGGCTATTGGGGAAGTTTGCCGCTGGGAGGGTTAAGAATCGGTTGTAAGGAACCGTGTCTTCACCAAACGCCTGAGCATATTCCATGCTGTTGACCATCGCCCCAACGAAAGCCTTAATCCCTTGGGTTGCCAAAATCTGGTTATATTTGCGGATTTCAGCTTGGTCTAGCGGGGCGCGCCCTAAGAAGTGCTTGGTGCCTAACTCAATCACTTTCGTGTTGGGGTAGGGTGCGTAGAACTCCTTGAGGTAAAGACTCGAAATGCCTAAGCCTTCGATGAACTCTTTGAGGTTGATTTCGCCGTTGCCAAGTTTGCTCTCCAATTCGGTGAACTCGTTTTTGACCACGTAAGGAGCGATATCGCGCTCAAAGATTTGGCGGTAAGCAGCGCCTGCAATCACTTTGAGGTTCGATTTGTCTGACAAATTCGTGAGTTTGAAGACCTTGGTTTGTTCGCGCTTCTTGCTAACGCCTTGATTGACGCGGAACTGAACATCGGGTTCTGTCCGTATGCCTTCAACGGCACCCAGTTCGACAAAGCGAGGAGTTTCTTCGAGAATGACTTTGGGCATTCCTTTATCGGCGATCGAACCCACGCGGCTTGTCCGCAGTGAAAGACCTGCTGGGGTTAGATAGCGCTCATAAGGAACGGTGTCTTCACCAAAGGTTTCACTATATTCAACGGTGTCTAAAATCGCATCGATGACGGCATAAAAGCCTTTCTTAGCCGCGAGATCGAAGTATTTGTTGGTTTCTTGACGACCGTAAGTCGGGCGACCCAACAGACGACGGTGAATATACTCGATCGACTTCATGACATACAGCGAAGTCCAATACAGTGAGCGGAACAGGTTTGACTTAGCAAGGCGACGCACAAACTCCCGAATCGTGATTTCACCATTCTCTAGCTTGATTTCGTCAAACTTCAGGCGTTGACCGTCATAGACAGCCCGCCCAAAGACTTGTAAGTAGGCAGCCCGAATCACGGCTTGCGTGGAGCTTTCTGAAAACTTGACGCTCACGCCTTTGTTGTTGACAGAGCGCTTGCCATAAGTGTTAGAGAACCCTGGCAACTGATCGAGCTTGAAGATTTTGGGTCCGAGTGTGCCAGGGGCGATGCCTCTTGCACCAGGGTTGCTGAGTTGGTTGTTGATGCCTGCGCCACGATTGATCAAAATCCGGCGGGTGTTTTTGCCGAAAGGCGCGGGACTGCTGCTAGGGTTGCGCGTTTCTTTCGGAAAGATGGCACCGAATTGGATCTCTAACGGGTCGTTGCCAGAACCGTAAACGTGTTGGTCAGGTAGCGGCTGATCGTAGGCAGCAAACGTCGTGAGGAACTGAGGAATCTTGCGGAAGGGTGCGCTGTAGTTGAACAGATCTTGTTGCGGACCCCAGTTGCGACATTCTTGCGCTTCTTGACCTAGACCCCGTAGATAAGGAACGGTTTCTTCCCCGAAGTAATCGGAATACTCATCTGAATCAACCAGAGCATCCACTAGGGCAGCTAGACCGCCGCTAGAGACGATCGAGAAGTATTTCTGCACTTCTTCTCGGCTGCTCGGCCCGCGACCCAAAATGTGACGGAATGCCAACTCTAGAGCGCGGCTGTTAATGTAGGGGTCGAAGAAATTTTTGCGGTAGAGCGGAGACTTCGCCAAGCGACGAATAAACTCCTTCATGGAGATTTCGCCGTTTTTGACTTTAGACTCTAAATCAGAAACAGACAGCGAGTAAGCACGGGTGATATCGCGCTCAAACACTTGACGATAGGCGGCTTTGACAATCTCATTCTTCTCAGAAGAAGATAGCCCTGGCTTCATCGCATATTTGGGGCGACGCTCAGAGGCATTGAAATAAATCTGAGGAAGCTGCAAACCTTGCAGATCATTAGAGGGACGCTGACGCACCTTGGCTGAAGGAGTCGGAGCTTTAAACTCTGTAATCAGGACATCGAAGTATTGAGACACAATCTCGATCGCTTCGGCATCGTTGCGAAAGTAGTTAGAGGCAGCGGTCTTCATCTCTAGCAATGCCACGATCGTGGCTTCACCCGAACAGGCGTTCTCGATGATTTCGCGCAAACCCCGGACGTTGACCGAGATGATGTTGGGATCGCCTGCCACGATCGCGTAGGTGACATATCGCAAGAACCAACTCAAGTCCCGCAGCGATTTCGCCATGTTGCCCGGACCGTAACGGGCAACGTTAATAGGTCGGAAATTTGCAGGAATTGGATTGTTTCCGGGAGTCAAGAAGAAGGCGCGAACTCCATCTAGGAAACCGCCATTGCCACCACTGGCATAGGTTGCCGTGCCCAGTTTCATGGCTTCTGGGGTATCTACCGTGGTGCCAGCCATGCTCATGACAGGCGCTTCCGCAGGCTTTTCTAAGAACGCCATTGGCGAACCGCCTACAAAAATGCGATTTGCCGCACGGGACACAATTAGCTCTGAGTTGCGGGTTAATAACTCAGCAATTTCTAGGCGTTTGGCACCCGAACTGAAATAGCGAGCCAACTCGTCTAGCTCACCCCGACCGGGAAACCGATCTTGCTGTTCAGCTTGCGAAATAGTCGCAACAGGGACTGTTTGGTATAGTTGCGGGCGTGCAACCGAGCTTCCACCACTTGCCTTAACACTCATTGGATTTCTAAAGCTCCCATTTACGGATCGTTACTGTGTTAAATCTGACCAGAGTGTCACCTGTCACCGTCAATCAGCCTCGTTACTTCTAGAACATAGATTCTAGTGAAGTAATGAACCACATGAATACAACGCTATCCAGGGTCAACTACGCTTAACTTTTAGATTAAAACGTTTCGGGTTCAAACATCGAATTATTAAAAAGTGTGTAGAACCAATTTGTCAGGTCTGTTAAACATAATAAAAGTAAGAGGGAAATTATCTGAGAACAAATAGAAGTTTTGTAACAAAACATCAGAATTCAGGGTCAGAAGTCAGTCTCTCATTTCTAAAACTAGGAGCGATTTAAAGCCATGAGAAAGATAACCAAACGGCTATTAGGCAAGCATCAAGGGTTTCATGTCTGTCCAATCTGCTGCATTTTGCCGCCGTATATGACCGATCACATTATTCTTAGCGGCAATCAAACTCAGCGGGAGTGGGCATTAGAAACGCTGCGATCGTCCGAGCAATTTCGAGGACGACGGGAGGCGATCGGCAGCACTCGGTTTATGTCCCCTGCTGGAACAAAGCGCCGCACGATTTTCGATGCCAAAAATGGAACCGATTTGCCAGGAACCCTAGTGCGCGGGGAGGGCGACCCACCCACTGGCAATATTGCGGCTGACGAAGCCTATGACGGGTCAGGAGCGACCTACGATTTTTATTACGAAGTGTTTCAACGCAACTCGATCGATGGGTTTGGGATGCGGCTCGATTCGACCGTTCACTTCGATCGTAATTATGACAACGCCTTTTGGAACGGCAGTCAGATGGTTTACGGCGATGGAGATGGTGAGATCTTCGATCGCTTCACTAAATCAATCGACGTAATCGGGCATGAGTTGACTCATGGAGTGACTCAAAGCGAAGCCGCGCTGATCTATAGAGGACAACCTGGCGCACTCAATGAATCTTTCTCTGATGTTTTTGGTTCGTTGATCAAGCAAAAAACGCTGAACCAAACCGCCGAGCAAGCAGACTGGCTAATTGGGCAAGGGCTGTTTACTTCTAAGATCAGTGGGGTCGCTCTACGATCGATGAAAGCCCCCGGAACTGCGTATGACGATCGCGTTTTGGGCAAAGATCCTCAGCCTGCGGTTCTCAAAAATTTATATACTGGCACTGCGGATAATGGAGGGGTTCACATCAATTCGGGCATTCCAAATCGAGCTTTTTATCTAGCAGCGATCGAAATTGGAGGCTACGCTTGGGAGAAAGCTGGAAAAATCTGGTATGTGGCATTAACCGAACGTCTGAGCCGCAGAGCAACGTTCAAAACGGCTGCTAACGCTACGACGACGATCGCAGCAGAACTCTACGGCAAAAACGGCAAAGAACACGTTGCCTTACAAAATGCTTGGAAAACGGTTGGAGTCATCTAGAGGGTAAAGGGTGGATGAAGCGCAAAAAGTTCTGAGTTCACCCTCTTCCTGCCTTTAGCGATCCATTCACCTTTCACCCTTTAACCTCTATGAAAGTCACTTTTGAGCGTAGCGGCGGTTTTGCCGGAATCGTCATGACTACAACAGTTGACACAGAGACATTGCCGACGGCTGAAGGTGGGCATCTTCGTCGACTAATGCAGGCAACAGACTTTTTTCATCTACCTGCCACGATCTCATCGCCTAATTCTCAGCCCGATCGCTTTCAATACAAAGTCACTGCTGAAGATAATGGTCAACATCACACCGTCCAAGTCAGCGAGTCGGCAGTACCCAATCAGTTGCGACCTCTCTTAAATTGGCTTACAGAGATGGCTCGAAGTCAATAAGAGATTATTTACTTTTAAAACTCCCCAGGCAAGATTCGAACTTGCGACCAATCGATTAACAGTCGATCGCTCTACCACTGAGCTACTGAGGAACGTTGCTCGTTGCGAATCTCATAATAGCGATAAACGCGATCTTTTGACAAGCTTTTTGCAAACTTATTTCTGATCTTCGCCAAATCGCAGACGGGCTAACCGTTCTTGGGCGATCGGGTCGAGAGAATTAAACAAAAACCGACCAGACGATTTTTTAACGTCTTTCTGTTTACGCTGAACTCGACGGGTCGCAAAATCGACATCATTGGCTAATTGTTGGGCTGACATCCATTCTGCCCCATAGCCTATCACTGTAAGTTGCTGCGCTCGATCGGAGGTTGCCACAATCAACCGTTGATGAAATTTGCGAATGTCGTGTCGAAAGTCAGCGCACGATCGCTCTATATAAGTGTCTGCGGTCTGCCCAAAATCAGTGTAGTGAACCAATAGATTAGGCGTGACCACTTCGCGATTAGCGAGACTGTCGCGATATTGAGCGTCAAAGACAACCTGAGTGTCAAACCCCTGAAAGGCACTGTAGCCTGTGAGTGCTGCAATCAATTGGCGACGCGCTTCTTCAAGCCCTTCGCAGTCACGCACCTGTTTTAAGTCATGCCAAGCTCCGACTATATTGTAGCCGTCCACCAATAACACAGCTTGTGGCACGGAAGGGGGCATGGGCTTGGAGTGGATAGGATAGACGGACGCTGACCGTGGCTTCTCACTCCTTAATATTGGCATCTCCGATCGAGGTTTGTATACAAAAATTTGCACAAAAGTTGGGGATGAACCAAAAAATTCATCCTCGTAGTCGCGCAAGTCAGCGATCGATTAATTTAGCCGAACGTCGTAAGCCCCGCGCTGTATTGCTTGCAATCAGCGTCGGGTAGGCGATGACGGAGGATATGTCACTCAGTCGGTTCTTCAGTCTGCATCAAACGTTGTCGCAATCGCTTAGGGTCTCCCTGGTCAACGACTCGCCCTTTTTCTAGCAGAAAAGCACCATCACAATAATCCAACTCATCCAATCGGTGAGTCACCCACAGAGCAGTCATACCCCGGTCTTTCACTAGTTTTTTAACTTGAGCTACTAGTTCTAATTGACTGTCGGGGTCGAGCAAGGCAGTCGGTTCGTCTAAGAGCAAAATCTCGCAGTGACGGGCGACGGCTCCGGCGATCGCGACTCGCTGCTTCTGTCCTCCACTGAGGGCATAAATCGGTCGTCGTTGCAGCGCTAATAAATTGACGGCTGCCAGAGACTCTTCTACTCGCTGGCGCACTTCTAAAATCGACAGCTTTTCTTGAACTAACCCAAACGCAACATCTGCGCCCACCGTTGGCATTACAAGCTGATGATCAGGGTTTTGAAACACAAAACCTATAGGCGACGAAATCTCTATGTCTCCTGAGTCAGGTGTTAACAGCCCTGCTAGTAGCCTTAATAAAGTAGATTTACCGCTGCCGTTCGTGCCTAAAAGCATCCAAAACTCTCCTATAGGCACTTCTAAAGAGCAGGCCTTTAAAACGCTTCTATCTTCAGACCAGCTAAAGCAGAGATCTTGAATACGAATGGCAGCAGTAGATCCAGAAGTCATGGAGACCCTTACTCAGCCATTGAGAAGAAACCAGGCGCTCTGCCAGACGCAGATGCACTAGATTTCTCATAAATCTGCACCGCAGCAATGCCATCGCTAAGCAGGGCAAGTTTTTTATCGGTTTGACGATCGCAGGTCAGCTCTAAAACTTGGCTACCGCCAGCACGCATTGCTTCTGTGATCTCTTTATAAGTCGTTTCCGCATCTTCTGCGGTCTTGCGCTGCACCGAAAGGGGAACAGGAGTAGTCTTCAACGTCAATTCGATAATGAACATAAGAGAGTGCTTTACGGATAACCAAGATCTAGTATCGCAAATATCTACTCCGATCGGGTGTTCATCCTTCTCTCATTAAGAAGTGTGAAGAAATTTTAAGCTTTATAGACGAGAGGCTAGAACTTTTGGAGAACATACCCCTATAATTGGTGAGATAAGTGAAGAAAAGTAAATTCTTCTCACACCAGAGTCAAGCCGGCCAAAGCGACTCTTGACAATGGGCTGAGTACTTTGTCTCTCGTTCTCATAATCTTTGGAGATTTGCGTCATGACCATTGCAGTTGGGCGCGCGCAACCAACCCGAGGCGTATTCGACGCTCTCGATGACTGGTTGAAACGCGATCG
>NZ_PVWG01000048.1:0-31256 GCF_003003695.1 Phormidesmis priestleyi ULC007 | reverse complement strand
AGTTCAAGACTGCCATTTCTCATGGCCTTGACCAATGCCACACGACGCATAAACAGGAGTTAGACTCCCTATTAACGCTTCGCTTTCAGTCCTTTCGTAACACGCAATCTGTGCCCTGATGCAGTATAGCTCCATTTTTCGCTTAGAGAGGGCTTAGCAGTCTTGATGACCTGAGGCTGAACGACGCAAATGTGTCTCGATGTCCTTTAATTTGGCGCTGTACAAAAACTCTAATGGTTGTCAATCCTATTGCGAGAGAGTGATCGTCAATATGAAAAATTAGCTGCACCAAGAAAAACGACTTCTAATTTGCGAAGAGTTTTTTCTCGACAAAACGACTTCTAATTTGCGAAATTAACTTTGCGACGTTTAACTTGCGAAAACAGTTAAATGTCGCTTTCTAGGTTAAAATCTCTACAAGGCTTGATGGACAAGGTTTTTAGGCTGATGATTCAATGCGGAAGCAGGTTGGCGATCGCGACATTTAATGTGCGAACGTGCACTAAATCTTAGAGCGCAACCGTTTCGCGAGTTGGCTTGGCGAACGGCACTGAATCCGCTTTCTCTTAAGATTTCAGTGTCATTTTTGCGAACGGTTAGCGTTGTTTTAGAGGATTGAGACTGTGTTGATTCACTGATCGGTTCTGCGATCGCATAAACATAGTCCCCGTTTTTCCAGCCTGTGATGCAGATTCCATTGCGACAACTGATCGTTCCGTTCGTCAGATCGATACATTTTCCCTGTGAGTCGCAGCCGTGATAGCTGAGATTTCCAGTTCCATTCACGCCAGACCACGAATTAATATTGGCGATCGTAACCGTCCAGTTGCCATTACTGATCGTCTTTGCATCCGTCTGCTGAGGAGTTTCAGCGGCTAGAACTTCTGGGGTTCCAACTTTGCTAGTCTCAGCGTTAGTCGCTGCAATTTCTTGAGAGTTGAAATTTGACGCTTGACTCGATCGACTCTTCTGAACGGCTTGGCTTTGAAGAGTACCACAACCCATAAGAGTGACTGCACAGGCTGAGAGCGCAAGCATTGAAATTAACTTTTTCATAGGAATTCTGTAACCACTAACTGACTGCTCACAGAGTTATACAGTGATATGAGTTGCGATTCCAGACAGTGTTGTGGGGCTATAACCCCTGCAAATCAATGAGATCGTAGGAGTCTGTTAATCGTCAATCTAGCAGTCTGTGAGCTTGCGGCGATCGCGAAACCAATCCTGCAACTGCTGACGACAGGCCGATTCTAAAATGCCGCCCAGCACTGGCAACGGGTGGTTAGAAGCCGCGCTGTCTGGCACATTTAACACCGATCGCACTGCCCCCGCTTTGAGATCATCGGCTCCGTAGACAAGCCGCCCCAATCGAGCCAGCACCAGCGCCCCCGCGCACATCGGGCAGGGTTCTAACGTCACATAAAGGGTACAGTCGTTGAGATGCCAGTTTTGCTGCTTCTGTCCGGCGGCTCTAAGCGCCAGCACTTCGGCATGAGCAGTCGGATCGTGGTCACGCTCTCGACGATTTTCTGCTTCTGCAAGCATCTGCCCATTTGCACCCACAATCACCGCACCAACTGGCACATCACCTGCGTTGCCCGCTGCTTCTGCAAGCTCTAAGGCACGAATCATCCAACGTCGGTGCGTGAGATAGGTCGGGTCGTCGATCGGAGATGAAGAAATCTGAAACGGCAAGGATGCAGTATTGTGAAACTTGTTGCGATCGTACCACTCTTCATGAATGCGCTAATCAATACGCTGGCTGACTGTTTATGGGGCGAATTTGATAACCGAGAACAAGCGATCTCTGACCCTATTTGGTTTGTCCACTTAAAAGCTTGGCATCGCCGTGTCAATCTGTTCACTCAAGACAGCCTCACGGTGTTTGCCGAACAAGCGAATGTGTTGCAGCTAGATCAAGCCTATCGTCAGCGGCTGCTGCGAATTCAGTCAGCAGAAGATGACCCTCAGTTTCCATTAAAGGTGCAATATTATCGGTTTAAAGATCCTTCAGCGTTCCTGGGCGCGGGGCAACATCCAGAGTTGTTAGAAAATCTAACCGAAGATCACATAGAAGTTTTACCGGGCTGCACTCTCCAGGTGACGCACACGCAGATTTTGCAGGGCAGCCACTTTAAAGCGTTGCCCCCTGCTAATGCTCGCTGTTGCTTTCCCTATCAGGGTGAAACTCGCCAAGTGTCCTTGGGGTTTGAAGCTAACTCTGAGAAGTTCTTGAGCTACGACAAAGGCATTGACCCCGATACGGGCAAAGCTCTTTGGGGAGCAATTTTAGGCGCTTATGAATTCACAAAGCGCCAAGGCTATTAGGGTCTTCTTTTAACTCGCGACTCCTCTCGGAATGCCCTCTAGCGCTTCTAATTCGGTTTCAAAAATCTCAAACACCGAGTCCATCATCGTCACTTCAAAGACGAGTTTTGCTTCGGGGTGAACGTTACAAATGCGAAAACTACCTCTAACTTTGTCAGCGTCGCGCATTCCGGCGACCAGCGACGTTAAGCCAGAGCTATCAATGAAATTGACCTGACCCAAATTGACGACCACGTGACGGCTCAATTTGGCGATACATTCTTGGAGCTTTAAACGAAACTGCCAAGCCGTGGTGATATCCAGGCGACCCATAGGCTGGAGAATGATCACGGTGGTTCCGTCTTGGGTGATGTGCGTTGTTTGCTCCATGTCAATTGCCTTCTCCATGTAAACCATTGGCTTTTCTCATGCTATAGATATTCAGGTTGATTCGTCGGGCAGGCTCGGACGCAATGGACACCAAGCTCAGTTATGCCCCCAAATCCTGATTTCTAACGCAGCAAATGGCTGGGGCAGACTCAAAACAGTGGGGAGCGCAAGAGACCAATAATACTTAGATTCTCGTCTAGGTATTTTTCGACTTCCGCGCTCCCGCTTGAGAAGCTGAATCAGCGATCGAGCATTCTATGCTTTAGCGTTAGCTGACCAGTTTACCCAATCTTGAGGTTTTAGAAAGGTGTCATAAAGTTCAGCTTCAGGGCTACCAGGTTGGGGTTGAAAGCCATATTCCCAGCGAACTAGAGGTGGCAGAGACATCAAAATTGATTCGGTGCGCCCGTTAGTTTGCAAGCCAAAAATGGTGCCTCGATCGTAGACCAAATTAAATTCAACATAGCGCCCACGTCGATAAAGCTGGAAGTTGCGCTGATGCTCGTTGTAGTCTAGGCCATTGCGCCGATCGACGATCGGCACATAAGCAGGCAAAAATGCATTGCCGCAACCCTGCACAAAAGAGAACAGCTTTTCCCAGTTGCGTCCTTCGATCGCACCCACCTCTTTGCTGTGGTTTGCCGCCTGGGTGTCGATTTGCGAACCGGGATAAGAAATCGGATAGAGCACCCCTTGACTGTCTTGATAGTCGAAGAAAATGCCACCCACGCCACGAGTCTCTTGACGGTGTTTCAAATAGAAATATTCATCACACCAAAGCTTAAATGCAGGGTAATACTCTGGGTGATAAATGTCGCACGCTTGCTTGAGCGTATTGTGAAAATGAGAGGCATCTTCTGCAAAAGGATAGTAAGGCGTGAGGTCAATGCCACCGCCAAACCACCAAACTGGGCCTGCCTCAAAGTAGCGATAGTTTAAGTGAACGGTTGGTACAAAGGGGTTGCGAGGATGCAGCACCATCGACGTTCCGGTTGCGTAGAAGCTATGCCCCGCAGCTTCGGGACGCTGAACCAAAATCGAGGGCGGCAAATCTTTTCCCCAAACCTCAGAGAAATTGACTCCGCCTTGCTCAAAGACTTTGCCCTCTTTCATCACGCGCGATCGACCGCCGCCGCCTTCTGCGCGTTCCCAACTGTCTTCTTGAAAAGTGCCGTCGCCATCGACCTGTTCTAAGCCCTGGCAAATCTTGTCTTGCAAGGACTTGAACCAATGGCTGACGCGATCGCGAGAATCAGAAGGGGGAAAAGCTTGGGTGGTGGTGGCTTCAGTGGAAAAAGCTGTCATAAATTGCGATCCCTGGAAATTAACTCAAGTAGAGGTTGGCAAATTGGAGCACCTTATCCCCGCTTATTGGAGAGGGCGATCGCGGCGAAGATAACTTTAGTCTCGTCAATGCAAGCAACTAAAGCCCCGTGGCTTCCCAAATCAGCAGACCTATTTAGACTATCGTGAATTGTGATCATCCAACTTTCTCAACACTAGTCAGAACAGACTTTTCTTAGAAAAAACAGCGTTTACGCGACTGTTAATTTCTGTGAATTTGTGAAAAGCCCGTAGACTAGGCACAAGATTTTTGACTTTAAACCCCAGATTTCGGACGATAGCGATACAGTTTGAGTTTTTGGTTTTTCATACTGTTAGAGAGCAAACAGCCGTCTTATGGAGGATGCTGGTTTAATTGCTCATTCATCTAGGATAGGAATTCCCGGTTGAGTTGCAGGAGCGCGATCGCGATGATGAAAATGCTGAACTTGTTAAATAGAGTGAACTTTCCATTTAAATTTCTTCATCGCAAACGGCGGCGGTTGCAATATACGCTGGCGAGAACTTACCAGACAATTAGCACAGCATCAGTCGATGACGTGTGGAAAAAGATAATTGATTTAGCCGATGTATCTTGGCACCCTCTGCTGTCTAGCACCAATCTTCCTCATGGGCTGGTGGCAAAACCGGGGCTGATTTATGAGGCAATGACTCGGTTAGGTCCGTTTCCAATTCGGATTTTTGTCGAACGGGTGGATGACAAATCGTTGCTCAGTGTTCGCATTTTGGCACTGCCGGGAATTGAAGAACGAGTCACCTACGAAATTAAATCGTCTGTTTTGGGAACGTGTGTGTCTTATTCAGTGACGCTGCAAGGGTGGCTGTCTCCTTTGGTATGGTCGCTGACAAAACCTTACGCAGCACGGGTTGCCTCTGATTTGGCACAGGCGGTTGAGCACCCGATCGTTGAACCTTCATCGCCCGATCGCGGCTGTTTTGATTTTTGAGCTACCTCACTTATGCCCCTGACGATCCACCCTAGCGGTAAGATCGAGATCGTTGCCATCCGATCGCCGCTGTTGGGGTAGAGAACACAATGCTCGATACGCTGAATGCTAGTTCTGTTTTAGAAGTTCTTAAACCCGTTCAAGACCCTGAACTCCACAAAAGTTTGGTGGAGTTGAACATGATTCGCAATGTCAAGATCGAGGACGGCAATGTCAGCTTTACCCTCGTGTTGACGACTCCTGCCTGTCCGCTCCGCCAATTTATTGTTGAAGATTGCGAACGGGCGATTAAGACTTTGCCGGGAGTCAACAAGATTGATGTAGAAGTGACTGCCGAAACCCCGTCGCAGAAATCGTTGCCCGATCGCACAGGCATTGCCGGAGTCAAAAACATCATCGCCGTTTCGAGTGGCAAAGGCGGCGTTGGCAAAAGCAGCGTAGCGGTCAATGTCGCCGTTGCCCTTGCCCAAGCAGGTGCAAAAGTGGGTTTGATTGACGCAGATATCTATGGACCCAATGCGCCAACCATGCTAGGGCTAGAAGGCGTTGGCGTGACGGTGCGACCCGGTGCCCAAGGTGACATTATTGAGCCTGCGTTTAATCATGGAGTCAAGCTCGTTTCGATGGGCTTTTTGATTGATAAAGATCAGCCCGTGATTTGGCGAGGTCCAATGCTGAATGGCGTAATTCGGCAGTTTCTCTATCAAGTCGAGTGGGGCGATTTAGATTATCTAATCGTCGATATGCCACCCGGAACGGGCGATGCTCAACTCACAATGGCGCAAGCCGTCCCGATGGCAGGTGTAGTGATTGTCACGACTCCGCAAACGGTGGCACTGCTTGACTCGCGACGGGGCTTAAAGATGTTTCAACAACTCGGCGTTCCGGTGTTGGGCATTGTCGAAAATATGAGTTATTTCATTCCGCCAGATCTGCCCGATCGCCGCTATGATATTTTCGGTTCTGCGGGGGGTGAAAAGACAGCGCAGGAATTAAACGTCCCGCTTCTAGGCTGTGTGCCGTTAGAAATTCCGCTTCGAGAAGGGGGAGATAGCGGGGTGCCGATCGTAGCAGGTGATCCGGATTCTGCCTCGGCTCAGGCTCTGAGAGCGATCGCCCAGCAGATTGCTGCTAAAGTGTCAATTGCAGCGCTGACTTAGATAAATTTTGAATATTGATTCAAAGTTCACATCTCCCCTCGTTCCTTAGCTGATGTCCCGCCCTTGACCTATGTTCCAGAAATCCTTTTTGCCGATTCGCTTTAAGCATTGGTTGCAGCCCTGGCAGGAGGTTGACTGGTGGTTGTTTGCTGCCCCGATCGCGCTCACCATTCTCGGCGGCTTGATGATTCGCAGCGTCGAGCTAAACGCAGGGTGGGCAGACTGGTGGCGACACTGGATCACAGGCAGCGTAGGTCTGGTGCTGGCCTTGCTGATTGCTCGGTGGCGCTATGACCAACTGTTGCAGTGGAAGTGGTGGATTTATGGCATCACCAATGCTTCGCTTTTACTCGTGATGTTTGTGGGGCGAGAAGAGTTAGGGGCACAGCGCTGGATTAATATTTTTGGCTTTAATGTACAGCCTTCAGAATTTGCCAAATTGGGCATGATCATTACGATCGCCGCCGTTTTGCATCAGCGATCGGCATCCACCATTCCGATGATGGTCAAAGTTTTGGCGATCGCGGCGGTGCCGTGGATTCTGGTGTTTTTAGAACCAAACTTAGGAACGGCGCTCGTCTTTGGCTCGATCACGATCGGCATGCTCTACTGGGGCAATGCTAACCCTGGATGGCTGCTGCTGCTGGTGTCTCCAGTAATCTCAGCAATTTTGTTTAATGTAATGCTCCCCATTTGGGGGATCGGCATCATCGTCATTGCGCTTTGGGTCGCTCTGATCGGCTGGACTGCCTGGAAAACACTGCCGTGGAGGCTCTATGGAATTCTAGTTCCGGTTGTGATCAACCTGGTTGCAGGCGGTTTAGGACGGGTTCTCTGGCAGTACGTTCTTAAGGACTACCAGAAACAGCGAATCACGATGTTTATGAACCCGGATCAAGACCCCTTGGGCGGTGGCTATCACTTGATTCAGTCACGAATTGCGATCGGGGCAGGCGAACTGTGGGGACGAGGACTTTACAAAGGGACGCAAACCCAACTCAACTTTATTCCTGAGCAGCATACAGATTTTATTTTCACCGCCATTGGTGAAGAACTTGGTTTTATTGGCTCGGCAGCCGTCTTGCTGACCTTTCTGCTGATTTGCTTCCGGCTGCTGATTATTGCTCAGAATGCAAAAGATGATTTTGGCTCTCTGTTAGCGATCGGAGTCTTCTCAATGATCGTCTTTCAGGTCGTGATTAATGTGGGCATGACGATCAATTTGTCTCCTGTAACAGGCATCCCGCTTCCCTGGCTGAGTTTTGGCAACGCTGCTTTATTGATGAATTTTCTGGCGATCGGGCTAGTCGAATCGGTTGCTAATTTCCGCCAGCGATTAAAGTTTTGATTGAGAAGCTTCGAGTCGATCGTCTGAAATGACCAATGACTGAATTCAAACGGCTCTAGTACACTATTAATAAACGTTCTCTAAACAATGACTATGATTTTGCCAGGTTCAGCCGTCCGCGTCACCAACATTAACGATACTTACTACGGGTTTCAAGGGTTAGTTCAACGCATTAGTGATGGCAAGGTCGCCGTTTTGTTTGAAGGGGGCATCTGGGATAAGCTCATCACCTTTCGGATGTCCGAAATCGAAGTTCTTGAGCCAACCGCAGGCAAGAAAAAAGCAAAATAACTCCTCCCGCTTATGCGCCTTCCGCTGCCTCAGTTTGCTGCTCAAAACCGCCCTTCCAACTACATTGCCGAAGTCATTGAGACTTCAACTACCGAATTTTTAGCCCAATGCTTAGAGCCAGAAAACTTGAGCTTTCCGGTGATGCCCCCGTTTGGAAGTTGGGTAAAAGCGGTCGATGACGAATCAAAAAATCTCATTTATGCAGTGGTTTATCATGCCACTACTAGCCCGATCGATTCAGTTCACCGTGCCAGAGCTTTGGGGCTATCGCTAGATGATTTGCGAGAGCAGCAGCCCCAAATTTTTGCCATGCTCAAAACCGAGTTTCGAGCCGCGATCGTCGGTTATCGTCCCAACCCTGAGAAGCGCAACGGGTCAGCCGCTTTCTATCAACATCTTCCACCCCGTCCGCCTCAAATTCACCAAGCGGTTTATGGCTGCGATCCTGACGAGGTGATCGCTTTTAGTGAACAGTTAGATTTTTTAAGAACGCTCCTTGATGTCAGCGGTGCACCCGTCGATGCGTTAACGGCGGCGACGATTCGCGAAGTCTATCAATTGCGAAAAGCCGATCGCCCCTGGCTCGTGCAAGCAGGACGCACCCTGAGTCTGTTGCTCAAAGATGACTACGATCGTCTGCGCGTCATTCTGAGTCAAATTCACCTCTAGGTAGATTTGTTAAAAATCTTAACCTGCTATTGCTAGAGTTCGGATTGTCAACTTTAAGACATCTTCACCTGCATGGGTTCTGCTTTACACTCGCTTCAAGGAGAACCGATCGTCTCCTTCATGATTTTGCTAGCAGTGATCCTAATCGTTCCGCTAGCGTTTGAACGGATACGCCTACCGGGGATAGTTGGGCTGTTAGCCGCCGGAGTTGCGCTAGGCCCGAGTGGGCTGCAAGTTTTTTCAAACGAGTCTGAGACGATGCAACTGCTGTCGGACATCGGGCTAGTTTATCTAATGTTTGTGGCGGGGCTAGAAGTTGACATCGATCAGTTTTTCAGAACTCGAAATAAATCGATCGGGTTTGGCACCTTTACGTTTTTGGTGCCCCTGATTACGGGCACGATCGTCGGGCGCAGCTTCGGGTTTGATTGGAACGCCTCAATTCTGATCGGGTCTCTGTTTGCCTCGCACACGTTGCTGGCTTATCCGATCGTCAGTCGGCTGGGAGTGGTCGGCAATGAAGCAGTCACGGTGACGATCGGAGCCACAATTTTTACGGATATCGGAGCGCTCTTAGTGTTAGCCGTCTGCATCGGCATTCATGCGGGCAACTTTACCTTAGTCAAACTGTTGACGCTGTTGGTATCACTGGCTCTCTATACTGTTGTGGTGTTGGTAGGGTTCGATCGGGCAGGGCGAGAATTCTTTCGGCGAACTGGCGATGAAGAAGGAAATCAATTCTTATTTGTGCTACTAGCCGTCTTTCTTGCGGCAGTCGGTGCCCAACTGATTGGAGTCGAAAAGATTGTCGGCGCATTTCTGTCAGGTTTAGCAGTCAATCGGGTGTTGGGAGAAAGCCCGGTTAAAGAGAAAGTCATCTTTATTGGCAGTGTGCTGTTTATTCCCATTTTCTTTATCGATATGGGGCTGCTGATTCGCATTCCTGCTTTCGTTCAGAGTTTAACTACCCCACAGCTATTGAGTTTAACGATCGCGATCGTCGTTGGCTTAATGCTCAGCAAGTTGGGGGCAGCACTCTTGGCAAAGCTGGTCTACCGCTATAACTGGCAAGAAATGATGGTGATGTGGTCACTCTCGCTACCGCAAGTTGCTGCCACTTTAGCCGCTACCCTCGTGGGCTATCGAGCCGGGCTGTTGACTGAGAGCGTTTTGAATAGCGTCATTGTTTTAATGCTGGTTACCGCAACGTTAGGACCCATTCTTACGGCTCGATTCGCGGCTGAATTGACTACCTTAGACACCGCGTTAGTCGAGCAAGCCCAACCTGAAGAATGGATAGACTCGGAAGAGCGCCCTTTAGTGATCGTGCCCATCTATAATCCTCGCACTGAAGGAAATCTATTAGAGTTAGCCGCCATGATTGTCAGGCAAGCAGGCGGACGAATTGCGCCTCTCGCGATCGCGCTCTCCCAGCCTCGGATGGATGTGCCGAAACTCGATGCCGCGATCGCCCAAAAACAAGGGCTGTTGACCAGCGCCCTCGAAGTCAGCCGAAACCTTGATGTTTTTGCAGAGCCGATTCTTCGCATTGATGACAACATCGCTCAGGGCATCAGCCGCGCCAGTCGAGAACAGAATGCTAGTCTTGTCGTCGTTGGGTGGGGGCGACGCACCAGTTTTCAGGCTCGGTTGTTTGGTAACGTGATTGATAGTGTTGTGTGGGCATCTCACTGCCCGGTGGCGGTGACTCGGTTGCTCGATTCACCGATGAATTTATCTCGGCTCTTGGTGCCGATCGAGAATCTCACTCAGCAGTCGATCGCGGTTTTAAAGTTTGCTCAGGTGCTGGCGGCTGCCAATCACGGGCAGATCACGCTGCTGCATATCTGCGATCGCACTACGTCTCCTAGCAAAATGGCATGGATTCGGTCTCAGTTGTCTCTCTTAGCAAAAAAAATCACCCTAACCAGTGATTTCATTATTCAAATCATTCCAGATGATGATGTGGCCAAGGCGATCGTCCAGGCTTCTAAGTCTTACGATTTGGTGATTTTGCGCTTCTCTCGTCGCCACACGAGTGGAGGAGGGCTGGCAGTGAGTGACATTACCGCCCAAGCTACACAGAAAATGACTTGTTCCGTAGTCATGTTAGGAGAACCGCAGCGCACTCCATCGCTGGTTTGGTCAACTGAAAAGCCGCACCGCCAGGAACCTTTCCCGCCGACTAGCCGTTAAGCTATTGTCATTAAGACCGTTCTAAAGAGATATCTACACTTTGGAACTTTAGAATGAAATCGCAGCAAATTCAACTAAATCTGCTTAGTTTTGAGCATCTAACAATGTGAAAATTTATACAGGCTTTAGCGGAATGACTTGATTCTGCCGCGATCGCTCCCGATAATTTTCACAGTTGACCGAAAATATAGTCGTCAACAAGGGGTGCATGCGTGATAACAACAATTGAAGGCTCTGGATCAGATCCGATACGAATTCTTTTAATTGAGGACAATGAAGCCAATCGGCGCTTAATGAGTGACTATCTAGGCTATTGCGGCTATGAGGTGTTTGCTTTGGCAGAAGGCACTCAGATTGCGGAGACCTTGGAGCAGTTTCGCCCTCAAATAATTTTGTTAGACTTAAAGCTACCGATGATCGACGGCTACGTGCTGCTAGAGCAGTTACAACAACGGGATGACTGGAAGCAAATTCCGACGATCGTGGTTTCAGCCTATGCGTTTCAGCGAGACCAACAGCGTGCGCTTGATCTCGGTGCTCGTCGCTATTTGGTAAAACCGATTCGCCTTTCGCAACTAACTGATGTGATTCGCGAGGAGCTTGGCGACCCGCCCGACTGAATTTAGCTACGATCGGATCGAGGGGAGTCAGAATCTAGGGTGTTTCCAGTTCCCTACAGTTTCTAGACTCGCCTAGTTTGATGGCTCCGCGCCTATTGGCACGCTTTTAATTTGAGCCAGAAATACTGTCCCTGTCTCTTTGTTGAGCAATAAAAGTTTCAACTATTTGACTGAGATCCTTAATGGTGTTTCCTGATTCTAAAACTTGAATTTCTAGAGCGGCCAGCAGCAACGTCGCAGTTTGTAGCTGATTGAGCGCTCTCTCTAAGCTGTCGCGAGTTTGAGCTTCAAACTCATCTATGTTCATACAAGGTACGTAGTAAGAGGTGTGAATTGATACTTCAATATAGCCACTACGTAGAAGAGCGAGAACAGATCGTGGAGATCATGGGTTTAAAATTCAAGATGGAGGTGTGAATATAAAGATAAGTCTTTAAACCAAGAGCAATTCCAAGTCAATTATATTCGCTAAAAAGATCAACCGCCCGATCGCAAGATGCACAACTGCAACGGTTATCAATTCGTCAAATCACTGTGACTCTAACGAACAAAACAGTTCCTTTAATTCAAGACCCCGATCGTCTCGAAGGCCGCATCAAAGAGATTCCCCAAGAGCCGGGTGTCTACTATATGCGTGACAGCAGCGATCAGATTCTCTATATTGGTAAATCGAAGCGGCTACGATCGCGCATCCGTTCTTATTTCAACGGGCACGACACGCGACCTCGAATTGCCTTAATGTTGCGTCAGGTGGTCGAAGTCGAGTTTATTGTCACCGACACCGAAGCCGAAGCCTTAGCCTTAGAAGCGAATTTGATTCGGCAGCATCAGCCCCACTTTAATGTGTTGCTGAAAGATGACAAAAAGTATCCCTATCTGTGCATCACCTGGTCAGAAGAATATCCGCGTATTTTCATCACGCGCAAGCGACGGATGGGGAAAGAGCGCGATCGCTATTATGGACCTTATGTAGACTCTCGTACGCTGCGAACCACCCTGCACTTAGTCAAACGGATTTTTCCGCTGCGCCAACGTCCTCAGCCTTTGTTTAAAGATCGTCCCTGCCTCAATTACGATATTGGGCGATGTCCGGGGGTTTGTCAGGCAATGATTACGTCTGAAGAATATCGCAAGACAGTTCAAAAAGTAGCGATGATTTTTCAAGGACGGACGAGCGAACTAGAAGAAACCCTAACTAATCAGATGGAGCAAGCATCTGAAGCCCTTAATTTTGAACACGCGGCTCGTCTGCGCGATCAGATTATCGGACTCAAATCTCTCGGTGCTGAGCAAAAAGTCGCCCTCCCCGATGACACGATTTCGCGAGACGCGATCGCCCTCGCCGCCGACGACACTCACTCTTGCGTCCAACTCTTTCAAATTCGGGCGGGTCGCTTAGTCGGGCGACTAGGGTTTGTGGCAGACTCTCAATCGGGTGAACCTGGCGCAATTTTGCAGCGAGTTTTAGAAGAACATTATCAGAGCGTCGATCCGGTTGAGATTCCGGCTGAGATTTTGGTGCAGCACGAGTTACCCGAAACCGAAATGCTGGCAGAATTTCTCACGCAGGCAAAAGGGCGCAAAGTGACGATCGTGGCTCCTCAACGCCAAATGAAGGCAGAACTGCTAGAAATGGTCGAGCGCAACGCTGAGTATGAGTTGGCAAGAACGCAGCGATTTGCCGATCGTAACGCCCAAGCCACGCTCGACCTGGCAGAGATTTTAGACTTACCAGAGTTGCCACGACGCATCGAAGGCTATGACATTTCTCACATTCAAGGCTCTGATGCCGTCGCTTCTCAGGTTGTTTTTGTGGATGGGTTGCCCGCTAAACAGCACTATCGCCACTACAAAATTAAAAATCCCAAAGTGATGTCGGGTCACTCTGACGACTTTGCCAGCATGGCGGAGGTAATTAGTCGTCGATTTCGCAAATATGGGGCGGCAAAAGCCAGAGGTGAGCAGATGAGCAGCG
Source organism: Phormidesmis priestleyi ULC007 (assembly GCF_003003695.1). NCBI lineage: Bacteria > Bacillati > Cyanobacteriota > Cyanophyceae > Leptolyngbyales > Leptolyngbyaceae > Phormidesmis > Phormidesmis priestleyi. The sequence goes on along the minus strand of NZ_PVWG01000048.1, from coordinate 18,009 downwards.
AGTCTTCGGTTTTAAAGTCTCACACATCCGCCTATGCTGATTTTCCTGATTTAGTGATGATTGATGGGGGCAAAGGGCAGCTTTCAGCGGTGGTGAACGTGCTGCGAGAAATGAACTTGCTAGAAGATGTGAAAGTCGTGAGTCTAGCCAAACAGCGAGAAGAAATCTTTTTGCCGGGTGAATCACTGCCGCTCGCCACCGAAGCAGACCAGCCCGGAGTGCAATTATTGCGGCGATTGCGAGATGAGGCGCACCGATTTGCCGTCAGTTTCCATCGGCAGCAGCGCAGCGATCGGATGCGGCGATCAAGCCTCGACGAGATTCCTGGATTGGGGCATCACAAACAGAAACAGCTTTTGGCAACGTTTCGCTCGGTCGATTACATCCGTGAAGCGTCTCCGGCTCAGTTGACGACGGTTCCGGGTGTGGGGCCGCGTTTGGCGCAGCAGATTTACGATTACTTCCATCCCAGTCAGCCTGATGAAAATGTAGAGGAGCGATCGTCGGTTTAAGGGACGCGGATATAAGACCTAGATTTGCCCTCTCCCTGGTGCGGCTGCCCAACATCCAGCTAGACCGAACCAACGATCGGGTAGGGCATAGTGCAACCGCCTACTTTAGTGATTTCGGCTTGCCCTTTCATCTCTATGATCTCCGTCACCGATGGGCAATCAGAACGCTGGAATACGGGCTAGACATTGGGTTAGCAGCCAAACAGATGGGACATTCTCGTGAGGTGCATGAACGCATCTATCATCGATGGATCAATGCCACCATTCACCAGCGCGCCTATGAGTTGATATTGAGTCGAGACGATCGACCGCGCCCACCAGTGAGGCAAGAAACCGCAAAAAAAGAAGAGGGGCAAGACCGTTAAAAGTCTTGCCCTTCTTACATTTAGCTGCATACCCCCAGGGGAATTCGAATCAGAGTAACTCTCAGACCCTCAACAGGAGGGCGATCGCGCCGATTTGGGGTAGTTTGCTCTGAACGGAGACAAAACCACGCTAATGATTATTTTGCTCTATACACTCTGTTGTTTCCTTTCCCGGATCTCTGAAGCAATTTCTTCCAGTGCGATCGCCATCTCTGCCCGATCGATATCCACTTGTTTAAGGAGGTTCAGAATAAAGGCTCTGTAATTTTGTACTAGCTCGATATTGATGTTAGCCATCATCACGCCTTTTTTTATAGCCCAAAATACCTGAAACGCTCTCGCCTCTTTGACTCAGCATAACGTTGAAAACAGCGAGATGTGTTTTCATATCGTCGCTTAAGCTATCGATTTCTTTTGCCAGTGAAGCGATCTGAGTTTTCATTTGCTCTTGATTATTTCGCAGATGAGTAAAGTCTCGCTCTGCTGCATAGCGCTTCTTTTCGCCATCCGCATAGAAGCGCACCATTCCCCATACGGCCGATCCGGCACCAGCCAGAAAAGTAGCAAGTGAGATGAGAGTTTTCGTATCAAATTGGGGGTTCACGAGGCGATCACCTCCCCGTAAAATTCCATCTGCCTGATTTCCCATCCCTCGAATGCCGTGCCATTCACCACGGAAGGCAGAGAGGTAATCATATAAGCGGGGTAGAAGTCAGCCGCATTCAGATCATAAAATTTGCTAACCGTGGGATTTGATCCTGAATTGCCGTAATAGTTGCCACTGAAGCCAGTGTTGGCATCTGTAAAGGTTGCCAGGTTCGTCCAATCGGGGGAAACAATGATTCTCGAATCTGCCTGAGGCAACTGAGATTGAGCGGGTGAAATTTTCGCCTCTACATCCGATAGCGCAAGATTTACCCCTAGATTTTTAGCCCCTCTAATATTGAGCGTCTTAGGGATGTAGGTTCCCCCCGTTGAAGTAAATTGGATATAAATGGCACTGAGCTTTACTTGAATCGGTGCCTTGGTTTCGGAATTGTAAAAAAGGACGAAAAAACTAGCAGAATCAGTAGTCGGATCGATTCGGATCGCGGCTGTGGCCGTGGTGCTTTTATCTGCACTCAATATGCTCAGATTTACATTAGTCCATCCCAATCGAGCGCAAAATATAGCGCGCCTGGGTCGAAGCGGGTTCGTAGAGGGTGAGAACGGGTTTAGATAGGTGCCCGTGTTTAAATTGGTTCCCAGATAGTTCAGAATCCCATTTTGAGCAGAGGTAGTTGACGCTGGACGGGATAAAACAACGCTTGGTTGAAACGCCTCGATCGCCCGCGCACTCTCCGCAAACCATCCCACAGCAGCACTGACATAGGTAAGCGTGAGGCGCTGATCTTTGGTGTAAAGCTGTAGGTCGATCGCGGCCGAATTGATCGGCTGGCCGTTCCGACGAACGATCGCCTTTTTGAGCAAAGAGGTAGCACCGATATAGATGAGGCTGATCACCTGCCCCGGTACTGGATTAGGAGGAAGAATGAGATCGGCGTTACCAGGACTTGCAGAAAGATCCACAAAATAGCCGTAATTGGGGCTGAGTGTGGTGTTAGTCGTGATCGATTGCCAGACTAAGCCCTGGTTGTTCGTGTTGCCCGTTAACTGAATGACCCCGGCGGCATCATCGTAGTTAACCGTGAGATCCGAGGATTGCAACGCTTGAGCAACAAAATCTACAACATACTCTTGCAGGTTCGTTACGTTTGCAGCATCAACCGTCCCTGATCCGGATTGATAGGGATTGCTAACAGGCATTAGGTCAGCTCCGTCACCAACGCATTGCCGTTCGCAGCCGTCCAAATCCCGTGAATTGTTCCGGTGAACCAAAAAGGCGTTTCATAATATCCGCCTGGTTCCAGAAAAACGGTGAAAGCCGAAGTAGTGGCGACTGCACCAAGTGCAATATAGAGCCTTGAAGTACTGCTGTTGTATATAGTCGATCCCTTTCTAGCTGCATTTGTCGCTAGAAGAATATTGCTGGTAATTGCAGATGCAACGGTTGTGGGTGTTCCGATCGCAGCGCTGCTTGATGGAGCCGCGATCGCCATCGGGTTGAAAAGTGCCATTTTCTCTAGACCTCAATAAAATCTCTAATCAAAGCCTTGCCTTCAACAATGTCGCCAGAAACCCACGTCCCATAAATCTCTTCACCCGTGCTGTAAGGCATTTCATAGAGCGCGTTTGGAGGAAGCGCGATCCAATAATCACTATCGGAAACAGTCGCATCGAAGTCGAGATACAGCGTGGTATTGGCGTGATTGACGATCGTTGCTCCAACTCGCTTGATATTCGTTTCGAGTAGGCGACTCACCCCTCTAGATGCCGTTGCATTTTTACGAATCGGTTTCGTTTTGGGTGCTGAATTTGGGCTATTGCCCGAAGAAATGGGCATGGCGAAAAGTGTTTAAGGTTGGCTAATTTGCGTTTGCAATTCGCGGATCAAGTCTTCCGTGCTGTCTGTTTCAGTTCCGATGTACTGGTAAATGCTCAAAGAAATCTCCTCAAACCATGCCGGGACTTGGAATCGAAGCTTATAGCTTTGGGCAATGGGAGGAATGATGATCAACCGCACGGAGTTAAGCGGCAAGCGGTAGAAGCCAAAATCAGCCTCTAGAAATTCCCCCCCACAAGCAACTACCGGAGTCAGCCAACCGCCTGAGAACCAAGTTGATTTAGCCTTATCGCTGTGGCAGCCCGCCGCCAAAATGTTGCGATCGCTCAAAAGGGGCAACGTCTGGGGCGGAATCGGGATGTGTCCCCTGACCCTTCCCTGGTTGACTGACTCCTGAGAGCGATAAATCTGACGGTGAAACAGTTGCCAATTCTCAACATTATTGAGCGACAGAACCGGATGACTCATCGCGCAATCACAATCAGATGTTGATCCTCTAGAGCCGTCCCTGACTCGATCACAGCGTCAACGTTGTCTTCAACGATGCCCCAATACTCGTTCGGATCAACGCCATAACCAAACAGGCAATCGTCGAGCGTGTCCAGGTCTAGCTCACCTCTCAGAAAGTCCGATGTCATGCGCTGCACTTGTGAAAGGGCTTTGCATTCAGCCTCGATGTCCGAGAGGGAGTGATCTGGCGTGAGGTTCAAATCAGGTAGAAACGGTTCTAAGACGTGCATTAGACGTTTTCGTCAATAAAAGTGTATTTGAGGTTTGTAGACGAACCTTCGTTCTGGGTTGAGATCTCCTGAAACACTGCAAACGCACCGAGATCGCCCGTTTTCTTTCCGAAAGGAACGGACGCGGTTTCGGTGTTGTAGTGCAGGTATTTCAATCCAGTGAGCTTAGAAGTTTTTGCAGTGCCCGTCGTGCCTGTGGTTTGACGACGCACGACACGAGCGGCTGAGTAACGAGACAGCTTGATCGAAACCTCGGAGCCACTTAATACTGTTTTGACCCGGCTCGAAACCTCAGAGCCGCCTTTGAGCAAATCCCATGAAGGACGCAACGCTGAAACTTTAACGAGCGTGTTTGTCCCAAGGGGCAGAGCAAACGGCTCGATATAGAGGTCGATTGATGGGGGGCGGTTGCCTTTGGTGCCGATGTTGTCGCCTTGCGTTCCTAGTCCCTGTAAGTGCTGAATGAATTTATCCCGTGCAGCTTGACCGCGATATCCGCGCAGCACTGCTGAAAAACGTTGTCTAGGCATAAGTCAGTAACCGTGAGAGTAATGGGGTTGCAGTTGTGAATCTAGTTAGCCTTTTACTCACTCGAAAACCGCTATAGCAAATTGCGGAACGGTTAAACCTTTTCGCGCTATGGCTGGGACAAACAGAGTTTCAGCGATGAACCAATGCGTCAGGAATTCGACCCGACCGATCGTAGATGTAGACGGGTTTCGGCAACCCTGCCAATTTGATCGAGGCGTGTTGAAAGAAGACCTCAGAAATGGGTCGCCGTCGAGATAATTTGTGGGATTTCCCTAGAATTGTCTCCCTGGGTGGAATGGTCGGGAACGCCTGAGAGGGTTCTGAGTTGACTGACATATTCAGAAATTCCCAATCAGGGGAATGACCTTGAATATCGAGAACCTGCTCTACAATCCGCTTCCCTTCCGTCTCGTTTCGGACTAATAGCTGTAGCTGATAGCCCTTAGCCCAATCGCTGTAGCTACACATCTCTTTCCCCTTCTTCCACGAGAAACCCTTGCCAGTGCCGAACAGGGTTTTTACTTTGTTGCCATAGGCGATCGCTTCTGTCTTGCTCAAAGTGGTGCTAGTTTGACCCATCAATCGGACACCGATAACTCCTTCAACTTGCCGATAGTCAGGGTCAGTATCGATATGATCTTCCAAGAAATAAAGCTTTAAAATCGGCTTTGTTTTTCTCAAGATTGTGTAGTTTAAATCTCGTTCAGAGCCGCCGCTAACTGTCTTAAACGTCTGCTTAATCACCATGTCAAAAAGTAGTTGTCGCGAAACTGTCATGTCGGTGCTATCTGCCTCCTGATGTGTGCAAGCCGTCTTTAAACTAGCGCGTGGTGTAGAGAGATCTAACTGTTCTCCAATGACATCTGCGAACCATTCACGAACCTCACCGTTATAGACTCGTTTGATTGTGTCTTGCAGATGTTCGGCTGCATTGTAATCGTTCGGTAACGGCATTACGGTGCATCTCCTTTCGCACGATCTGTTACTGCTAAAACAGGTGACGCACTAGCGGCTTTTTCTGCGGTTGCTTTGGCTTTTGTTGCATCGTTTTCTGTTCCGCTTTTCGGAGTTGCCTCCTTAAGTGCTTTGTCAAAATTTGCCTTTTGTTCCTTCACTTCTGTGAAATCTTCTTGAATCGAGCGGACATTACCAACTGCACCAGCGAGAGAACTAGCAGCATCCTCAACAGATTGAATACCTTCAACAGCCTTGTCGATACTTCGATGCCACTTTCCTTGTGCTGTAACTCTTTCGGGCATCCACTTGTAAGCATTTTCGCCAACAACACGCCAACGTTTGAGAGCATTTCCGATTTTGCCTGTATTCTCTGCTGTCCACTCCATTACGTCTCTTGTACTATCTGCAATTGAACGGACTGTTGAGATAATGTTACTAGCAGTAGAAATAATCCTATTTGCTTTCTGCCAACTCTCTTTAGTTCCGTTCCAAACGGTTTCTCCTAGTATTGAACTCATAAACACGTTGGCTTGTTTCCCAATGATTTCATTTACATCAATCGGTTGATTGTCATCGCCTTTAATTCCAATTACGGTTAGCGCTTGCGATGTGAGTTCACCGATTGTTTCCGCTGCTGATCTGGATAGCATTGCGGCGTTATGCAGAACACCAATCAGGATGAACACATTCATAATCCTATCGAATTGCATCCACTTACTAAATCTTGTTAGTTTTCCTGCTAATCCTCCAATAAGTTGCTCACCCATCTTGTTATTGATGGTGTTCAACAATCCTAATTCAGCCGCATTCAATCCAACATTTAAGCCGTTACCGTTCCCATTAAGTTTGTCTAGGATTGACTGTTGCCCCGTCTCTAACCCCGCCATACAGCCGTCCTGACATTTGGGCTTAGTGCCCACAGGTGGAGGCGGCGGATTCTTGCTCTTGGTGATATCGTCAGCCGTTTGCGGGTCGATCGTGCCAGTGGGCCCAGTCGGTTTCGGAAAAATAGGCGGAAGTAGCGGGAAAGGTAGGGTTCTCTCCTCATCCTTTTTCTTTTGCTCAGGGGTCTCTGGGGCTGTCGTTGTCGGTGGCTTAGTGATTTTGGGAGATGGGGGAACTAGCCGAACCGGATCGCCACCGATTTCGACATCGGGTGAGAGTGGGCTACCCGAAACGGTCGGTGTGATGGTTGCCTTAGTTGCAGGGAAGATGCCCCGATCGTTCAGCCGTTGATTAGGATTCACCGGCCCCGGCTCAAAGGGTGGAGGATCTTGAATCGGGTTAGGCGGCGCTGGTGATTGAAGCGGGTTGAAGGGTAACGGCGGAACCTTGGGAACCGTATCATCTTCAGGCGGTTTTGTGGGTTGGGTTCCCGGTGCCAAAGGTGTTTCAGGCTTTTGAAGGGGATCGAGCGGCTTAGGAATCGGTGCCAATTCCGGGGGGAACATGGGGGAGAGTGGCTGATTCTTGGGCGATCGGAAATCGTTAGGGTCAAGAATTGTTGGGGGGTAAGGCTGCGCTACATCGTCTAGATATTTAGGGAGGGGAGGAAAGAATGGCTGATTGGTTTCTGGAATGCGATTTTCGGGTACTCCTGGATTGGGCGTTGTCTCGGCTGGATTGGGCCCAAGATTCTGAAGTGTCCACGGCTCGATAACAATGCTGCCTGTACCTATTTCTACCGGATTGGTAGATTTAACGTATGTCCATTCAATCGTGTATCCGTCTTTTCCGTCTCGGAGATAGGTGAAGTTACTATTTCTCGCACTCAGCACAGGGGGAGGCCCTGAATATAGATGTTTGGGCACCTCCGTAACGCTATAAGAGAGCGCCCCAATCGTTACGTAGCGGCCATTGTTGGGCGACCAAACCCTGATCAAAGTTGGGCGAGGAAACCATCGCTTAGACTCAGCATTGGGTTTGCCGCTATTTTCAGGGATCGATTCCCCAGTTTTTGAGGTGTCCTTAAATGGATCGAGCCACGGGGGGAGATTCGTGTTTCGGGGTGCGTTGCCCGTGGCGTTGGGTGCCCTTACAGAATTCGGGCTGAGTGGGCCCATCTCTTTGAAGTTTTGCTGGGGACCCATTTGCTCATCTGGGTAGTAGTTATCACCACGTCGGTGACCCTCCCACATATCCTCCTTGCCAAAGACATCAAACGGGTGGAAGGGACTGCGCTCGTTGAACGGGCTAATCGGATTTAGTGGATTCCAAAAATCAGGGCTTAAAGGGTTGGGTGTCGATCCCTTAGGGCCCATTGAAAAACCGGGCGGTAGGCTAGATTGTCGCTCCCATGATTTTTTTGCTGCTACGTATCTAGGATCGGGCGCAAAAATGCCGTTCGGATTGCTGGGATTTAGATAATTTGGACCCTGTTGGGCAACCCCCTGCACAACATTTTGCCCGATTCCGCTCGCAAATCCGGCAGCCCCTCCAGCACGGGTGATCGGCGCTTGGGGTGCTAGGCTTTGCCCCCCTCCAGAGGTCGGGAGGTTGCCTTGATTGGCGGAGATCGGGTTTCTAAAACCCGGATTGTCTTTGAGGGAACGGCCGGACGTAAACCCCTGCCCAAATCGTTGCTCTCGACTGTACGAATTCTCTACAATCTTCTGAGGTTTGGGGGGAGAGAATGGCGGCGGTGGCGGCGGGGTACGGTTTGGAACCTTGAAGTATCCATCGTTTCCGTTGGCTGCTGGCTGATTGTAGGTGTCTCTAAATCTCTCGATCGCCGATTGGCTAGAAGGATCGTTAGCGGGTCCTGCCATCAGTTCCCCTTAAATGCAGCAGGGATTGCCACAGCAGAAAATTCGTTTGCAAACATCCACAGCTTTTTAGAACGATCGCTGATGTAGTTCATATCGAGCGCAAGGGACGCACGAGTGAGCAGCCGATTAGAGTTGTCAGCCGCGCTAAAAATGCCAGATTGCATCACGTACTGGGCAAAGTTTTCAGCCTCTAGGATTGCGAGAGAGGGATTGATGCGCGAGAGGGTCAACCCACTCCAAGCGTGGAGCTGTTCAAGGGTGACGATCGAGCTAGGAATGTCAGTAGCGATAGTGATAGCAGTCATTTTTTAATCTGGTAGGGATTGTCTTCAGTAATCCCAGAACTACCCATGTAGTACACCGATGGACTAAAACCGGACTAAAAAGGGTTTGTAGTACGAAACTACAAACCCTGGAACAGTGATTCTATCGTTAGCGTCGATCGCTAGAAACCCCATTCCCTCGTGGGACTTCTGCGGATTTAGCAGAACATCCGGTGGAAATTTCAACCGGATGTTTAAATCGTCAATGCCGATCGCGAATAATGTCCCATTTAACCTTGTCCCAAATCCACTGAGCAGATTGAGCAGAGTAGCGCCATCTCACGTCGTTGTAGAGTCGATAAGCCGTTTCTCTATTGTGAGTCAGTGCAAGAATTTCCATCGGCACCCCCAAGTTATCAAGTTCGTTGAACTCTCCTTTTCTAATCTTTCGTCGCTTGTACCGTCGTGGGGTTGGGTTCCGAGCGGCTTCATCATACGCCGCATTAATCAACAAGAATAGTGAATAGATAGACGAAATCACTATCACAAAGCACCAGGCGATCTCGCGTGGTGTGAAGATGGCAGATTGCAAGGGCATAGTAAATCAAGGAGAAACAGCATAATCCCTCTCAGAGCTACCTGCGGGGGATTTCCCTATTTATCCCAACCGGGCGATCGACCTTTCCAGACGATCGCTATTTCATCTGTCGGTCTGCTTTCGCATAAATCTGCACGTCGTTGATCTCAAACACGCTATCTCTACCCGTCACCTGGTTGCGAACCTTCACGCGATCGTCGTCGCCCAAGATCGCTACAACCCTGCTCGGCTGCCGCAATTCGTCAAACATGACTGACCCCATCTCGTTGATAGGGATGACCAGTGCAGACTTCTTGCTCGGTGGCAATTCTTTAGAATCGATCCTAGTGCTTCCACGACGGCTCCACGTAGCGGAAGTGTTCGGTATTACGACATCACCGACTTGCACTAAGTGATCATCCAAGTGATCGGCATTGTCAATAAGAGCCAACTGATCAGTTGGCTTTTTGAGCCGATCAGTTGACCGATCAGTTGTAGATTCTTGCTCAGTCTGCTTTTCATCCCAACTGATCAACTGATCGGCGTTTTTGGCGTTTCGCATTAGTGAAAAATCGCCATTTTCATCGATCAGTTGATCAGTTGGCTCGAAACCGTTGGAAACACAGGGGTCTCCAACTGATCGACCCCATCGCTCAGTTGGAGAATTCAATCGATCAGTTAATATTTTGCGATCAGTTGGATATTCTTGCGGCAAATTTCCAACGTGGTATAAAAACTTCTTGCCCTTCTTCTCTCGTTGAACTATCCCTTTTGCCCAAAGCTCATAGAGAAGCTTTCGCACTGTGTTGATGTTGATCTTCAATTCGTGGGCAAGTTCTTCTGCCTCGTAGGGAACGCCTCGATGCTCATCCTCGTTTAGCCATAGCTCAATCTTTTTCTCTGTGCTGGCTGCATCGCTGTTTTCGTCGCCAGCTTCCCCTTGATAGGTGAAGCTGTTGGCAGTGGGGTCGAAGTCAAATCTGTAGCGACCTGGTGCCCGTCCAACTCGATTTTTTTGGATGCGGATGAGGCGTTCGCCTGTGGCTTCATTGCTGACGCTCAGTGCCCAGACTTCTGAGACTGAGTTGTGCAGCGCTTTGGTGCCTCTCGCGTCTCCGTTGGCATTGGAGTGGTGAATGACGCAGATTGTGCAGCCGTGCCGTGATGCCAGATCGGACAGTTGCAGCATGGGCCGCGCATATTCAACATCGTTCTCCGAGATCAAGGTGTTGCGATTGGTTGAGGTGTTGGAGTCTACCAGGATGAATTTGACGGGGTTCTTTGAGAGGTAAGCCTCTAGTTGTGGCATCGCCTCGACTTGCCATCCGGGAAAGACGCGGAGCGGGTCATCGTCGGTGATCTCTAGGGTTTCGAGTCGCTCGTGGGTGATGTGAGGCGGCTCGTCGGCTTGCAGAATTAGGACTTCACCTTGAGAGACGGGGTAGCCATTCCACGGCTGACCTTTGGCGATCGCCGCTGCCACTTCATAGAGAAACAACGTTTTTGCGGTGCCCCCGTGACCGTGGATCAACATCGTCACCCCGGCTGGAAACCATCCGTGAACCGTCCACTGTACCGACTGACCAAAGGCTTCTTTAAGTTGGCTCAGTGACATCGGGGTGAGTGCGGACTGATGAATGAGGGCTTTGTTATAGGCATTCATCATCTCGCTTCGTGACAATTTATATCGCCTGGAGAGCTTGCTCAGTTTCCATTCTCGAAACCCCGCGTCTGGCAGTGCTTCAATTTTGCGAACCTGCGAAACCATGCCGACAAACTCTGACTCTTCTAAGTCAATCTTCATCTGACGATAGGCAAGCTCCTGGGCGATCTGTTCGACCGTCTCGATCGGAATCCCCATTGACCTTGCATACGCTGCTAACTCAAATTTGCCGTAGGCGTTGTCATAGGTCTGCTTTAAGCCTGCCGATAGAATCTGTCCCTCGACCTCCCGTCGTGTTTGAATTTCGAGGTCTGAAATGCCATCTCGGATCGGTGGAATGAAATCTGCTACCATCGTTTTATCTCACTGTTTTACGTGTATTTGCTGTCAAAAAAGCCCAGTAAACGCGGTCTACTGGATAGCGGGTATGCATAACCCAAAAACCTGATTGGAAGCCCTTGGAAGCCGCAATCAGGTTTTTTGCTGTTTAGATGTGGTTGACGATCGCTCGAATCAATCGCTTGGCAGCGTCGATCGTCTCTGGATAGAGCATTTTTTCTGAGAGGATGCTGATCAGTTGAATTTTCTCATCGTCGGTGAGTGACGAAATTAGCTGCATTAGCGGTGTCATGCGATATCCTCTAGGTGATAAGAAATAAAGTATTGAAGGCGATCGCACTGCCGTCTGGGGAGAGCGATCGCTTTTTTATGTGCTGGGGTTTTCCCACGAATCAATTAAGCTCCTCAGTTGAGCGAACTTGGCTTTGTCGCCGTCGTCTGCCAGCAGCGCGTGAAGCTCGGCTAAGACGGCTGATTGCCGCTCTACGGGAAGTGATCGGAATAGTTTGAGAATCAGTTCTTCGCCTCCCTCGGTTTGAGGAATAAAAGAGGCGATGAAGTCGTTGATCGGTTTGTTTTGGGTCATTGGCTCTCCTAAAAATGGCTGGATTGATCAAGGGGCAAGGGTTTGAGCGATCATTGGGAGACGGCAGCGCTATAGAAGAATGGGGATTCACACTAGGGGCGCTGCATACCTCTAAACAAAACTCCTAGGCAACTAGACAACACGTGCTGAACGTGTGGGCTTTGCGCTGCATATTGTTGTTTAGTGAGCCGTATACGAGTTGATCAATAAAAGTTGACTCTCATACGAGTTAACTCTAATATGAGTGAAGAGAATGATCAACCCTTAAACCTGATGAACGTTAGAAAGCTAGCTGGGATGACTCAGCGACAGTTTGCCGACCTTCTTGGTGTCACCATATCTACCGTCAGCAATTGGGAGAGAGGGGTTCAGGTGCCGCGCCTAACCTTCTTTCAAACAAAGCTGATCATGGATGCGTCTGGCTTAACCATTGATGAGTTGGTTGAAGCTTTCAATGAAACTTACAGGTCTCCAAACAAAAGCGCTGAAGCGTAATCTGCTTACACTTCAGCGCTAGACGATCACCGATAGGAGGTCACTAACTAATCGTTCAAATTCTCAGCCAGGGCTTGCAGCTCGACACTCCCGCCCTGGCTTTACCCCAAAGAGAGGCACTTACATTATGAAACTTTCAGCACACAGACGATCGCTCAGTGCGATCGTTGCAGCATCGATCTTGATTGTGGCACCCGCTGCGATCTCCATGACCTACGACGACTTCGGAGACATTTTCAAGAATGCTGTCAACGGGTTAGGTGGCGATAATCGACCTCCTACTACCAAGTTCCCAGATGTCCCCATCAACTCAGCACTACGGTCAGGAGCCACTGTATATAGCTCCTTTGGTGGAATCACAGATTCAGAAGTCTATGCGATGAATCATCTGAGATTCCCACAATCCTTCCACGCCATGCGGCGGCGCTTCGGTGCCCCCTCTTATACAAATGGCAATTCAGAATGGTTTGAGCGTTCTAACGGTGCGTTTGTCATTGTGAATTACAGCGGCGATCGGGCTGTCTCTATGGAGGCTCGAAACTAATGGGAATTTTCAACTTCCTTTTTGGCGGCGGTGACGACAGCGACTCATTCGCTAAGGATGACACCGGAGAAGATGCGCGAGATTACATCGCCAAAAATTGCAAAGAGGGTGTAGACCCGCGCTCTAACATCTCAGACTGGGGCAATTTTGACGAGGATCACAATCAGTCTAGTCACGATCGCTCTGATGGCAAAGCCGTTAATCGAGATGCTGGCGGAGTAGGTTACTCCACTCAAGAAGAGAACGAGACTTTCTACGAGTCCACCCGTTATGCTGATATCAAAATCATTGGGAGGGAAGATCACAAATGAAAATTTCAATCGATTCAGTAGAGGTTGAAATTCTACATTCTGATACCCCACTCACCAGCGCACAGGCAGCCGTTTTAGATTTTCTGCATAACCTGGTGATGGAAGGTTCCGCGCAAGTTAGTTCGAGTGCGATGGTTAAGAAGTTCGGTTTCAGGTCACCGCTACCCCTGATATCACGCCTCAACCATCTAATTCAAAAAGGTCGATTGCGGTTACTACCTGAGTAGTTAGCGATCGTCCTTTCCTCACAACTTGCGCCCGTTAAAAATCCCCTTCAGATTCCAGTCTGAAGGGGATTAAAAACAAAACAGTTAAAATCACCTTTCTATTATGTCTAACAATCCAGAACAATCAAACAATCTCACAGATCGAGTTGAATCTTTAGAAGTTGACATGCTTGATGTCAAAGTTTCTCTAAATCGATTAGTTGATATCACCTTTGAAAATCAGCAACAGTTAAGATCCACCATGCAAGCCGTCGATCGTTTAGCAGATGTGCAACTGCAATATATGCAGCACACCGACAGCGCAATAACCTCGATCAACGCCGCGATCGAACGCATGGATCGACTGTTTGACTATCTCCTGAGACGAGACGGTGAACGCACTCAGGAGTAAGCGTTCTGCCTGACGAGCCTGAGCATAGGCGAAACAGATAGCCAATAGCGGCTACCTGTCGCAGAGACTCAAATTAATAGTTATTCCGTCATCGTATCCACGATCGACGTACTTTTTCGTGCGTTTTTACTGCCAGTTTCTATCAGAAATGCAGCGCAATTGTAGTTATTGGATTGAGAAATTCAAGGAGGATTATTTCCAGCGTGGTAGCTCTGAAACCACCTGGAGAACAGAGTACTGGAAAATGCTAAAACTCCTTCCTCCAGAAGCGAATCTAACTCCTAAACTGCTGCATAAGTTAGTAATATCAACCGAGGTTAATACTCGCACTCGCATCCGAGCTTGTATGGTAGCTGGACAGCTTGCCCACTTTGCAAAACTCAACTATGACCCCTCACCCTACAAAGGAAAGTACTCCTCTAAAAGCGTTTCCCCTCGCAATATTCCCAGTGACGATCTAATTGTTGATTGGTACGATCGCCTCAAAAATCCTAACTGGAAATGGGTTTATGGAATGTTGGCAACATACGGACTCAGACCCCATGAGGCTTTCAGACTTGACCTGCCTCAGCTGAGGCTTGGAGATCGCATTCTCTGGGTTGAGAACGACACTAAGACTGGGAGCCGTCAAGTCTGGGCATTTCACCCTGAATGGTTCGAGCAATTCGACCTCTCCCTGGTGCGGCTGCCCAACATCCAGCTAGACCGAACCAACGATCGGGTAGGGCATAGTGCAACCGCCTACTTTAGTGATTTCGGCTTGCCCTTTCATCTCTATGATCTCCGTCACCGATGGGCAATCAGAACGCTGGAATACGGGCTAGACATTGGGTTAGCAGCCAAACAGATGGGACATTCTCGTGAGGTGCATGAACGCATCTATCATCGATGGATCAATGCCACCATTCACCAGCGCGCCTATGAGTTGATATTGAGTCGAGACGATCGACCGCGCCCACCAGTGAGGCAAGAAACCGCAAAAAAAGAAGAGGGGCAAGACCGTTAAAAGTCTTGCCCTTCTTACATTTAGCTGCATACCCCCAGGGGAATTCGAATCCCCGTCGCCTCCGTGAAAGGGAGGTGTCCTAGGCCTCTAGACGATGGGGGCGTATTTCACACTTTAATCACGTTAGCGGATCGCCCTGGGTTTGTCAACCCCTAGACTCAAATCCCTAGAAATGACGATGTAGACTCACATAAATAGCCACCCCTAGAAGTGTCCTCTCAGAAAACGCAAGGATTACAAAACCTATTAAGTTAAAAACAAGGGGTATGTCTACCCGCTTTACGAAGCCTCTACTCGTTTCCTACTGCGCTCATGATCTCGCTCAACCCCATGACCTCGCTGAATTCCGATTGTGATAGCCCTTCCACGCATCCAAAAGCGGCTGACGTTGTTTTGCCAACAAACTGTCAGGTCGATGAAAATCACTTGACGATCAAGCAGAATAAAAGGACTGGTAGAAACGCTTCCCATCCCCCAATGAATGCAAAGGCGAATTTTGCGAGTTCTCGTCTCTCACCTTGGCTGGCTTCTCTAGTCTACCCAATGGGGCGCTATGGATTGCTTCCGTTCTATTTTCGACGAATCGAAGTATCAGGTCGAGAGCATCTTCCGGCGAAAGGCCCGGTAATCTTAGCTCCAACGCATCGTTCGAGGTGGGATGCTTTCATGGTGCCTTACGCCGCAGGTCAAGACATCACAGGACGGACATTACGGTTCATGGTGACGGCAGACGAAGTGAGGGGACTTCAGGGTTGGTTTATTAGACGGTTGGGAGGGTTTTCGATCAACACAAACCATCCCGCGATCGCCAGTCTTCGTTATAGTGTTGAGTTGCTGCAAAACGGGGAGGTGTTGGTGATCTTTCCAGAGGGGGGCGACTTGCGGGGAAACCGATCGTGTAAGCTCAATCGACTGCAACCTGGTCTGGCGCGTCTAGCTCTGCAATCAGAAGCAAGCCAGGCTGGTCTGGGAATTCAGATCGTACCCATTAATATCTCTTATAGCTGCCCTTCAGTTCCCTGGAGATCAACGGTCAGGGTTTGCATTGGTGCCCCGCTTAAGGTGGCTGATTACAGTTCTCAATCTTCTAAACTGGCAGCAAAGCAGTTGACCACCGATCTCGAACGTACACTTCAAGATTTAAATGCCTGTGGAATTGAAGAAAAAGGCTAACTTTCGAGGACAGGATCTAAGCTTTGTATTATGCCCAGAAGGAACTGAGTTTGTCCCTTCTGGGCTTCTTATAATGAGTGATGAGACATCTTCTAGGCAACGGCTTTTGTAACGTTTTGCTGTCGAAGCTCAACCTCTCCTTTCAAAAACTCATCTACCTGAACCCCGATCTCATCACGGACAATCTGGCGATATTCTATAAAATGCTCAATTTGGGCACAGACCGCTAAATAACTGCTCACTCCTCCGGGATTATGACGATACATACTCCCCAGGTTGCGCCAAAACTGCCAGCGAGTTTTGCGAACGATGCCCTGCCGCCAGCAAATCGTCAAGAGCGCCCGGATCATGATCCAATTCACATTCTTTCGGGTTGCTTTGCCCTTATTAGGATAGGTTGCTTCTCCTAGAAGACGATAGTGACGATAAGTGCGATCGAGAAACCGTTCAGGATCATACAACTGCCAAAATGCTTCAACATATTCTTGAGCAATGCCTTCTAGAGGTCGGGTTGGCACAAAGTTCATTAAGGTAGTCTGATTGATGTTGGCAGACTTGCTGCGTAACCTGCCTTCTTTTGCAAGTCGATGCCAAAGTGCCGTATCGGGGAGCGCTTGCAGCATGCTAAACAGCGCCGTCGGAATGGACGTTTCTTCTACAAATTTAACGATGCGCGCCCCGGCTCCTGGTTTTTCTCCATCAAACCCGATAATGAATCCTGCCATGACTCGTAGCCCCGTGCGAGTAATGGTATGTACTGCGTCACTGAGCGAATCTCGTGTGTTCTGATATTTTTGAGTCAGGGCGAGGCTATCTTCATCTGGGGTTTCAATGCCTAAAAAGACAGCACCAAAATTGCAGAGTACCATCAAATCCATCAGTTCTTGATCCTGCGCGAGATCAACAGAGGCTTCTGTAGCAAAGGAAAAAGGATAGTGATGTTCTATCATCCAAGGCTGGAGTTCTTTGAGAAAGAGTTTGACGTTACGCTTATTACCGATAAAGTTGTCATCTACCATAAAAATGCTGCGTCGCCAGCCGAGTTCATAGAGACGATCGAGTTCTGCCAACAGTTGTTCAGGAGTTTTGGTTCGAGGTTTGCGACCATAGAGTACAATAATGTCGCAAAATTCACACTGAAAAGGACACCCCCGCGAGAACTGAACTGACATCTCAGCGTAAGCATCAAATTCGAGCAAGTCAAATCGGGGAACCGGGGTTTGGGTCACATCTGGTTTAACCCCATCCGATCGAAATATGCCAGAACGATCGCCTCGTGCAATTGCTTCGATAAATAAGGGCAGCGTGATTTCTCCCTCATCTAAAATCAAGTAGTCAGCGCCTGCCAGCTTTGCTTCGTCTGGCAGTGCGGTTGGATAAGGTCCACCCACAGCAACTTGCTTGTTCCGACGCTTTGCCTCTTGAATCTGATCGAGCAAATCCTCTTTCTGCACAATCATGGCAGAAAGTATTACTAAATCTGCCCAAGCCCATTCCGCTTCTGTGACTAGAGACACATTGCGATCGACTAGCTTAAACTTCCACTCTTGTGGCAGCATTGCAGCAACGGTGACTAACCCCAAGGGTGGCAGCATTGCTTTCCGGTCAAGCAATGCCAGCGTTTTCTCAAATGACCAAAAACTTTTAGGGAAGAGAGGATACAAAAGTAAAACGTTCATGTTAAGCCTAGCTAGTATGGAATTGAATCAAGCTGCGATCCATGAGGTTATAGAGTAGCGATACTAGTCAAGCCTTTCTCAACTCTTAAGAGAGACTTGATTATTAGAAAAATGTTCCACCAGCACATCACTATTTATTAATAGGTTAAAGCTAGAGGGCGATCGCTGAACGAAATCTCTGACGCGTCCCAGCAAAAAGCCCTCCACGCAAGTGGAGGGCTTTTCTATGTCAGACCGATTCTACCAAGGAAAGCTCAACCGTGGATAGCAGGCGCAGACAAAGCCACAGGTGCCACATCGCCCGATGCTAGGTCAAGCGGGAAGTTGTGGGCATTCCGCTCGTGCATCACTTCCATCCCCAGGTTCGCTCGGTTGATCACATCCGCCCAAGTGCTAATCACTCGTCCCTGCGAATCAATGATGCTCTGGTTGAAGTTGA
>NZ_PVWG01000047.1:0-33321 GCF_003003695.1 Phormidesmis priestleyi ULC007 | reverse complement strand
ACTCAGGAGGCGTTCATGATTGTACACCGTCAGCTTTGCTATGGGATCTTGAAAGGCTGGAATCAAGATCCTGCATATGTTTTTCATCCCTTTAGAATCTCTGAGAAATCGGCATTCTTGTCCTCTTTGAAGTAACCGAGAGGACAAAATATTATGGGAGTTAGGACGATCGTTCCTGGCTCGATTTCGTTTACCGTTGAGTTGCGTTGCTCAACCGAAAAACGGTATCGAGTCAGTGTGACTTTGGATTTGCAAGAGCGTTACATCTTCCTTTCGTCTGGCATTCTCGTGAATGTCAGCGATCGCATTGAAGAGTTTGTTTCACAACTGAGTGAGATTGCATCCAATCAACTGGCATTGTTCAAGTGGGATGGCACCAGTGATTTGATGACTGAATATCAAATTGTTCGAGTGTTGCCGGGATATCAAGTTGAGCGTTCTTTAGTGAAGTTCAACATTGCGATCGGGAATGGTTCACTGATTCAAGTGGAGGAGTTGCACAACAAAATCACCATTCAACTCTAGGAAGTTGGACGTTAGGGAACCGTCGATTGCCTCATACTTCACATTCATGCGGTTCCTTTTCATACAACTCACCTAAACCTCTATTTTGAGACGAGCAGGCTGACTCGTTACTTCAAACATTTCGCCGTGAGGGACGATCGTCATCTGTCCAAACTCTTTTAGCAAGTCGCGATATGCCTGAGCAACGGGGCGCGGATTTCGCTCTAAATCGTATAGACCACAAGGATTTACTGTGCCTTTTTTCTCAGCGAGTTCGATATCCCAATCGATTTGGTCAATCAGGCTGTACCAATTAAAGCCCAATACGGGAACGCCATCTTGTCGCATTCGCAGCACGTTAACCCACTGTTTCCACAGCCAGCAGGATGCTTTTTCAGCATCTAACACATTCGTCTCAGTGTGCATTACGGGCTTGCGATAGCGATTGTAATACTCTCTAGTGATTTGATACCAGCCAAAGACATCTTCACCTTGACACATAGTGCCATCAGGCAAAAGAATTTTCTCGTTGCGTCCATAATAATCGTTGCCCATGACTTGATAGCCCGGCGGCTCACCTGCCATAAACCAATCATATTCAGCGCGAGTCAAGCCATTATCGAGTAGATACATGCAAACATCTGCGTCGGGTGGAAACGCATAGAGCAAATCTAACGATAGAAAACGCAATTTGTTGAGTAACTTCACCTCTTGAGATTGCACCGAACAAGCTTCGTGGATATACTCAGCGCTTTCACTTTGCACCACAACTAGATCAGGGCGACGCTGGGCAAGGCTTTGAGTGCCCAAAATGCTGGCGGCAACAATGTGTTTCATCGCCGTGACAAACGCCCGATCGCTCTTGAGTTGTTCGTTCCATACTCCATTTTTGGCGCTGGCTTTTGCTGTCACATAAATCTCGTTAACGGGCGTGTAATAACGCACCCAGGGATAGCGATCGGCAACTGCCGCGCAATAGTCTGCAAAGTGAATCGGCAGATCAGGGTTTTGAAAATTGCCCAACCAATCAGGAACACCAAAGTGCATCAAGTCGAGAATCGGCGTAATCTCTAGTCGCTGCATTTCTTGCATGACTTCATCGGCAAAACTCCAGTCATAGCGTCCTGCGTCGAGGTGAATGCGATGATAAGGCAATCCATATCGCAAGACATTCAAACCCAGATCTTTAACCAGTTGCAAATCTTTTTGCCAGCGTTGATAGTGATGACACTCTTCCAATTCATCGCGGCGAGTTTTTCCGTGATCAATAGTTGGATACGAGCATTCAATTCCCGTTGCAAACATAAAGTTTCCGGGGCGGGTGCTGGGTTCCCCTTGTCCTGTTGCTCCGGCTGCGCCTCCCTGTCTGTCACCGGGATATTGATGATTGCCGTAGCGTTTCTGAAGCTGTTCTAAAAATCCTGCTGTCACTGAAGTTATTCCTTAATTATGCTGAAGAAAGCGATCGGCGGTCCGTAACGAGAGTGCCATCAGCGTCAAAGCCGGATTCACACTCAGCGCACTCGGAAAAATGGAATTATCCATAATATAAAGGTTGGGCACATCAAACGATTTACCGTCAGAATCGACAACGGCTTGAGTCGGATCGGTGCCCATGCGACACGTTCCGATCGTGTGAGCGTTGCGCTGAAATGTCCAGAGATTTTCACCGCCTGCTGTCTCCCAAATTTGACGCATCAACGATTCTGCATGGGCGGTCATGCGGCGTTCGTTTTCGCCGTTGGTGAAATGAATGCGAGGTTTTGGCAAGCCGCGATCGTCCCGTTCGTTAGACAGTTCTAAATAGTTATGCTCATAAGGAAGACAGTCTCCGAGAATATTGATTCCGGCAGTGTGGTTGTAGTTGAGCAGGTGAGAATGTAGGCGATCGCCCCACCACCCTGTTCCTCGTGCGACCTGAGAAGCATAGGTGACGGGCATCACGCCAATACTTTGCAGCAGATATCCGCCTGCAAAATTTGCGTCTTGAGGGCGGTGAGTGTCTTCCGAAATCAAACCACCCGGAATGCCTTTATAAGGTCTGACTTCTTCAGAAAACTGTCCCCACACTTGCACACCAGGATGCGCCATAAAGTTGCGTCCGACCTGACCGCTAGAGTTTGCAATGTTGTTCAGCAACAACAATCGGGGAGTCTCGATCGCGCCTGCACACAAAAATACGGTTCGGCAAGGTTGGCGCTTTTCTTCGCCTGCCTGCACATAAATTACTGCGGTAATGCGATCGTCGGTATCTCGCTCAAACCGCGTCACAAAACATTGCGATCGCACTTCAGCCCCATGCTGCATCGCCAACGGAATGAAAGTGACATCCATACTGGCTTTTGCACCAGTCGTGCAGCCTGCCTGACAAAATCCGCGATTAGTGCAAGCAGCCCTCCAACCCACACCGGACTGAAAATAAGGCGCAGAAAGCGCTGCATTTGCGGCAGGAGAAGTCCGAATTCCCAAGGCTTCACAGCCTCGCTGCATCAGTTGTGCGGCTCCATTTAGCGGCAGCGCAGGCAGTGGATAGGGTTTACGATCGGGTTCCCATTCATAAGGAGACGCACCTGAAACTCCCAGAAAGCCCTCAACTTCTTCATAGTAAGGTTTGAGATCGTCGTAACCAATTGCCCAATCTACGCCGACTCCAAAGTCGCGGTAGAGGTGAAAATCATCGGGGTGCGGTCTGGGTACGTAAGCAGTGTAATGCAGTGTAGATCCGCCTACGCCAATGCCAGAATTGTTGTTGCCGAACGCGATCGGGTCTTCTCCAGCACTGAGTCGCTCATCTGTCCAGAAAAGCTTGGACTGCGATCGCTCATCCGTTGCAAAATCCTCAGCGGGATGCCAATGTTCTCCCGCTTCTAGCGCGACTACGCTAAGTCCGGCTTGTGCTAACCGCGCTAACAAAGGTGCCCCACCCGCGCCTGTTCCGATCACTACTGCATCGACGATATCCTTTGTCCCATAGCGTTGTAAATGATTCGTTTCTTGCAATATAGATTGCGTTGGCATTCGGGTTGGCGATTCTGTTAGTGATAATTGGATTGTTTTTCCACTCTGTGGTTCCCAGGGTTCTAACTGATTGAGTCCGATCGCTTGCCAACCTTTTGCATCCGCCATTCCGACATAGCCAATTTCTTCTTGCGCTAAGGGATGGCTGTAGTAAGTTTCGGTGAGTTCGACTAGCAGTTCCTCAAAGTAGCGGACTGAAGGCATTGGTTCCCAAGTTTTTCCGGGTGCTTTGCCCTGCTGAATCGCGGTTAATACCCTATCTTGTTCTGACTCAGACAGCGCGACAAAGCTGTGCCCAAAGAGGATTTGAGCACTTTCTTCTACTCCAGTTAACCCTGCTTGATGGGCGATCGGGTCAGGAGGCATCGTGTTATAGCGCCAGCCATCGCCAGTGCCAGTCGTTAATCGACGATCGAGCGCGCCTGCAAGGTCAATCCCGTGAGATTGAGAAATCAGTCGATCGGTAACTGCCTGCAAAATTGCGAAAGATTCTGCATTAAAAAAACTGGGTTCTAAGGCTGGTTCTTCTGCCAGCCTTGCTTTAATCACTTCTCTCGTTTTGGGAGTAACCTGCGATGTGTCTAGAAGAGAACGAACCGTTCCAGGTGGGTAAGGACTTTGTTCCATATTGACTTGTGTGCTAAAGAACTAAGCCCCAGGGTATGTAAACGTCATAGAATAGACCTCCTGCATGAATCCGGGAACGCCCCCTAAATCCCCCAATTTTGGGGGACTTTGAACTCCAGTTCCCCCAGAATTGGGGGTTAGGGGGCGAGTTCTAAGGGTGGTTTACGTCGAGAATTTTATTCATGCAGGAGGTCTAATGGCAGATTAACCACTCGACAGTTTGCCTCCGGTTACTTCTACAATGCTGCCAGTCATAAAACTTGAGTCTTGCGACGCTAGAAAAACGTAGGCTGGCGCGAGTTCTTCGGGCTGACCAGGACGACCCATTGCCACCTCATGTCCAAAGTTTTCAACTTCCTCGATCGGCATCGTTCCCGGAATGTTCGGAGTCCAAACCGGCCCAGGCGCAACTGCATTAACGCGAATCTTACGCGATCCTAAATTCAACGCCAACGCTTTTGTGAACGCGTGGATGGCACCTTTACTCGCGCAATAATCAATCAACATTTCGTTGCCGACTAACCCCACAATGCTGCCCGTGTTAATGATGGCATCCGCTTCTTTAAGGTGAGGCAGGGCGGCTTTTACCATGTAAAAGTAGCCAAAAATATTGGTTTCGAGGGTGCGACGAAACTGCTCTTCGCTGATGTCTTCAAATTGTTTTTGTGCCATTTGGTAAGCCGCATTATTCACTAGAATATTCAGTCCACCAAACTCAGTCACTACTTGTTCGACAGCTTGACGACACACTTCAGATTGACGCACATCTCCTTGAATCGCGAGACAGCGTTGCCCCTTTGCTTCGACCATTTCGCAGGTCGTTTTTGCATCTGCCTCGTTCTCGTTATAGAAAATCGCAACGTCGGCACCCTCTAGTGCAAAAGCGATCGCAACGGCACGACCGATCCCAGAGTCTCCTCCTGTCACCAATGCAACTTTGCCGCGAAGTTTTCCGGCTGGCTGATAGTTGGAGAGATCGCTATCAGGCGCAGGCACCATGTCTTTCTGACTAGCGGGATAAGGAAGCTTTTGCCCTGCAATCTCCTCAGAGGCTGGACGAAATTCTTTACTTTGCATCGGTTTAATTTATTTAGACATTAGACCTGTTGTTTCAATCGCGATCGTTACGATTGATCTTGTTGTTAATAATGTCGAGCAGTTAAATTAATCGCCTCATTCTAAGTCCACATCGTCTTCTATTTATATAACTGTCTTCTTGGCACTCTAAAATAACCTCTGCGAACGTTGTACACAGCGTTTACGAAACATGAAATTGATGGACATAATTTTGTAGAGTCAGTGTGTTGTAGTTTACTCACAACCCTAAATTAACCTAAGACTATGTTTAGTAGAGCAGTGCGAACTCTATCGATCGGAAGATTTTGCTTTAAGACAACTGTCGGAACTGGGTTGAAATTCTATTGATAAATTTCCATTAAAAAAGCCCCCAGTCAGACGGACTGAGGACTTATCGATTTGGTGGCGGGGCATGGATTTGAACCATGGACCTTCGGGTTATGAGCCCGACGAGCTACCAGACTGCTCTACCCCGCGTTGCTTTCGACTTATCCAATATAGCGTCAATTATCAAGTTTGACCAACTTATTTTCAATATTAGGACAAACTCAGGTGCATTAAGCCATGAAAGAGCCTGACAGCACCAGAAAAACGACGTAACGTGGAGAGAGCGCTCGATCGTTCCTTCACCATTCACACCTTATGGAAATCTTGATCGTTGAAGATGAAGCTGAAATCGCTCAACTGATTCAGCTTTATTTAGAAAAAGAAGGCTTCTCTTGCCGCACCTGTCGCGACGGGTTGACCGCCCTGCAACTCTTTCAAGAGCAAAAATTCGATCTGATTATCTTAGATTTGATGATTCCTAAACTAGATGGTCTAGAAGTCTGCGCCCGCATTCGTCAAAAACCCGGCTCTAAAGACCCCTATATTTTGATGCTGACTGCCAAGGGTGAAGAACTCGATCGGATCATTGGGCTATCAACCGGAGCCGATGACTATATGGTTAAACCCTTTAGCCCTAAAGAATTGGTTGCACGAGTCAGAGCGCTGTTGAGAAGAACGCTGCGTCAAGGGGGACAGAGCCAAATTTATCGAACGCATAGTTTCTCGATCGATCTCGATCAGCGATCGGCCACTCGTCACCTCAGCCCCGATCGATCAGAACCGCTCGACCTGACGACCTTAGAGTTTGACCTCCTCTCGACTTTTATGAGTTACCCCGGTCGCGTCTGGAATCGAACTCAACTCATCGACAAACTCTGGGGCGATAACTTCTTTGGCGATGAGCGGGTCGTCGATACGCACGTCGCTCGCCTCCGCAAAAAAGTCGAACTTGATCCTGCAAATCCGACCTTTGTTAAAACGGTGATCGGCGTTGGCTACAAATTTGAAGACATTACTGAATCATCTGCAAATAAATAATCTATGGCTAAACTTGGTCTACGGGCACGACTTTTTTTGTCTCACACGATCGTCATGGTGGTCGGCTTGAGCACTCTATTGACCGTAGGCAAACTCTACTCTCCGCGCCTGTTTATCACCCATATTGAAAAAATTCAGGTCGGCGGGGTCAACGTTCGATATTTTCGTCGTCAACTGCTCGAAGGATTTGAGTCAGCCTGGAGTCGGGGCGCTTTTTGGTCAGTGATCGTGGGTGGCACTACAGCAGGAGCGCTAAGTTATCTCGTGTCTCAGCGCATCGTGCAACCGTTGATTCAGCTAGAGCGCATCACTCGCAAGTTTGCATCGGGGCATTTAGAAGAGCGCGTGCCTGCCAATGAGATTCCTGAGTTAAATCGGTTGGCTGAGAGTTTTAATCACATGGCAAAAGAGCTAGAGGGCGTTGAGCAGCGTCGTCGCGATTTGGTCAGTGACTTAAGCCACGAGTTGAGAACGCCGCTAACGGTCGTAGAGGGCTATCTCGAAGGGCTGGCAGACGGCACGATCGAGGCTTCTTCTGACATCTATCAACGGCTTGCTAGAGAAACCACTCGCCTGCGCCGCCTTGTCAACGACCTACAAGAGCTTTCTCAAGCAGAGGCGGGCTATCTCCCCATTAATGCAAAACCTCTCAATATCTGCCCTCTATTAGCGTCCCTTGTCCAACGGTTTTCTGATCAACTTCTAGAAGGCACGACCATTCTGAGCCTTGAGTGTCCTGCTGATTTGCCACCCGCGATCGCTGACCCCGAACGAGTCGAACAAATTTTAGTCAATCTGATCGGCAATGCGTTGCGCTATACGCCTCAAGGTAGTGTGACTCTGCAAGCGTGGCAGGAGACGGGTCAGATGTGGATTGCCGTTAAAGATACCGGACAGGGCATTTCTTCAGACGATTTGCCCCATGTGTTTGAGCGATTTTGGCGGTCAGATCGATCGCGCGATCGTCACTCTGGTGGCACGGGCATCGGGTTAGCCATTTCTCGCCGCTTAGTCGAGTTGCAAAAGGGTGTCATTTTGGCTGAAAGCGAACTGGGCAAAGGGAGTGTGTTTCGATTTTCGCTGCCGATCGCCCAGCGATTCACGACTTTGTGATGAGTCGGTCACAAGGGTGTCAAACCGTGACCCTAAAGTGGAGAGGCTCAACTTTGTCAAGTCTGCTATGGTTCCCTTTCCTTTAATGGCGCTAATCATTGTCTGCGTCGTGTTAACCGCGTTAGCAACCCTACGCTTGTTGTTTCCCGCTAACAAGCCTCCCTGTCAAAGACGAGTTAAACATAGGAATTAAGAGATCAGTGTCCTTATGTCAGATAAGCCAGTAGCGTCTTTAGAGGGTTCAGTCATTAAACTGGGTAGTGTAGAACTTAAAGTTGCTTATTCACCGGGTCAGTCTCCGGCGATCGTGCTGGTGCATGGTGGGTTGGGCAATCGTTTTAACTGGCAAAAACAGTGGGAGTTTTTACGATCGCGCGATCGCGCAGTCCTCGCTTACGATTTGGCAGGACATGGTGAATCGGGTCGCTATCGTCGCTATTCGGTGGGCAGGCATCGCCGAGATTTAACTCGCCTCTTGCACCATTTCAAGATTCAGCACCCGATTTTGTGTTGTCATAGCTACGGCGTTCCGATCGGGCTAGAGTGGGCAAATCGTCATGCGGTCACAGCGCTGATTGCAATCGCAGGCGGCACTCACAATCTCACGCCCTGGTGGGAAGTTCCTCTGATGAAATTCTTTGCGGCTGGCGGATACCAGATTTATCACTCGTCTCAAGTTCAGCAATTAGTAGGAGCGGGTGATCAAGAATCAAGCTTACCGTCTGAATCGCATCCCTATCAGGTGATCGAGTCTTTTTGGGGCTATGACGGGCGAAAACACAAAATTCCTTGTCCAGTCATAGTGATTACAGGCGGACGCGATCCCGTATTTTCTTTGTCGATGGGCAATCAGTTAGCGACTCACATGCCCAGTAGCAATCATCTGATCGTACCCAACTCAGGTCACTCAGTCATGGTTGAAGCGCCCAACATTGTCAATCAAGCCCTTTGGCAACTGCTTCATCGAGGTGAACTTGTCGAGAGTTGGGTCGATTTGGTTAGTAATGGGTGGGTGAGCGATCGCTAATTTTTCCCATAAGATACTTAAGAGTGTCTAACCGCTTCGCTCCATTGCTTCGATCGCTTTGGGCACCGCCGCCGTCAAAACTTCATTTCCGGTGTCTGTCACTAACACATCATCCTCAATGCGAATGCCGATGCCGCGCCAGCGATCGGGCACTTCTGGCTGTCCTTCAAAGGGTTTAAAGTCTGGTCGAATATAAATTCCCGGCTCGACCGTGACAACTTGCCCTGACTGAAACGGTTGCCAAGTTTCGCCAATTTGCCGCACCCCAACATCATGCACATCTAGCCCCAGCCAGTGACCCGTGCCGTGCATAAAGAAGGGTTTATATTTTTTTTCTTTGATGATTTCTTCAATGTCTCCTTGCAAAAGTCCGAGTCCCATAAGTCCTTCTACGATCGTTCGCACGGCTGCATCGTGAAAGAGATTCCAGGGATTACCGGTCTGCACTTGCTCGATCGCTTTCAGTTGCGCGGTCAAGACTAATTCATAGAGAATGCGCTGCTCTTCTGTGAATTTGCTGCTAACCGGATAGGTGCGCGTGATGTCTGAGTTGTAGTAGTCATAAGAGCAGCCCGCATCGACTAACAGCAGTTCTCCGTCTTGCATCTGGCGACGATTTTCGGTGTAGTGCAAGATACAAGCGTTGGTTCCTGATGCGACGATCGACGGATACGCCGCACCTAAACCACCCCTAAGCCGAAACAGCCGCTCCATTTCTGCCTGAATTTCATATTCATAGCGCCCCGGTTTTCGCATATCTAGCGCCAGGTTGTGCGCTTCTGCCGCAATCTCAACGGCTTTTCGCATTCGCTCTAGTTCGTTCGCGCTTTTCACCTGTCGGAGCGGATGCAAAATTGGGCCGGGATCTTCAATCGAGATCGGCCCCGTGCCTCTTTTGTCGTAGGTTGACATCAATCGCTGCCAAAGATTGAGAACGGTCATATTAAACGTGCGATCGCGTCCCACATGGTAATAGATGCGATCGGCTTTCTCGACGTATTGAGGCAGCTTTTCATCGAGTTCAGCGATCGGATAAGCTTCATCTGCTCCATAGATCTCTTTTGCAGCCTCTACCCCAATGCGATAGCCTGACCAGGTTTCTTTGTCAGCATCTTTGGGACGCACAAACAGCACAAACTTCTGCGTCTCATGATGAGGCGCAAACACTGCGACGGCATCGGGTTCATCAAACCCCGTCAAATAGAAAAAATTGCTGTCTTGCCGAAAGTTATATTCGACATCGTTGTGCATTACCGAAGTCGGCGCACTGCGAAAAATGGCGGTGCCCGACCCAATCTTGGTCATCAACTGTTCGCGACGCTGGCGATAGTCAGAATGCATAAAAAATAGCAGCGTGAAGGGTAAAAGATGAAGGGTAAAGGGGATTGCTGAATGGCGGGATAATTGGGTAGGGGCAATCCCCCCGTGGTTGCCCTCCGTTAGGGGTAGGCACGGGGGCGCTATACCCTACAGCCATTTCATCCCCTCATTCTGCAACACGGGGCAAAAAGACATTTTACCCCTCACCCTCTTTAGAATTTGTAGCTTAAAACTTGAATTGCCATCCCATTTTTTGGCAAGTCTGATTTTTGAATCGAGATGGAATCGCCACCCTTACGCACCGGGACACCACTCATCAACTTGAGAAAGTCGTCAAGCCCAACGATCTCACACTGATCCTTAGCCGCCTGAGTGCGATATTGAGTCGGGATCACAAGTTTAGGGTTGAGCATCGCGATCGCTTGCTTTGCTTCTTGAGGAGTATAGGCTTTGGGCCCACCCCCGACTGGAATCAACAACACATCTGGGCTTCCCATTAAGATCTTTTGCTCAAGGGTGACTGGGGCTGCCGCACCCCCTAAATGCAGCACGGTCACGCCGCCTTGAGTCCAGCGCCAAGAGACGTTGCTGCCAAACCGCTTGCCGCCAACTCGATCGTGATCAGCGCCAATGCCCTGAATCTTGATCCCACCCACTTCATAGGCCCCAGGTTCGTAGAGCAAGCGAGGATTTCCGGGCACAAGCTCGATCGCGCCTTCATCTAAAAGCTGACTGCTGATCAGCACGAGGCTGGCACCGACCTTCGGCGCACGATATCCGGCTGTGCAACCCAGACTCCGAAAGGGATTGACCAGAATCTTCTGCCCACTGCCCGTAAAT
Organism: Phormidesmis priestleyi ULC007; assembly: GCF_003003695.1. Taxonomy (NCBI): domain Bacteria; kingdom Bacillati; phylum Cyanobacteriota; class Cyanophyceae; order Leptolyngbyales; family Leptolyngbyaceae; genus Phormidesmis; species Phormidesmis priestleyi. The sequence goes on along the minus strand of NZ_PVWG01000047.1, from coordinate 22,430 downwards.
AAGAAGCAGGTGTGCCCCAAATATTGCACCGAGAGTGAATTAGTCTGTGCCCGAACAGAATCACTCCCAAAAATTACGCCTGTGCCTACTGCTGTCAGCAAGCTTGCCCCGGCATAACCCACAAACTGTCTTCGTTTCATTAGCGCCCTCACAACAAATTTAGCGTTCTGAACGGATTGGTGAGGTTCTGTAGACATCCCCAAACTCAAACCTTCTATCCCTGATTGCTAATATCCCGCAAAAAGTTCCTGAGCAATTGCTTGCCTGATGCCGTGAGCACACTTTCTGGGTGAAACTGCACCCCCTGAATGTGAGGATATTGTCGATGACGCACACCCATAATGGTTTGGTCATCAACCCAAGCCGTGATTTCTAGGACTTCAGGACAAGATTGCCGTTCAATCACGAGACTATGATACCGAGTTGCGGTCATTGGGTTGTCGAGTCCGTTAAAAACGCCTGTGTCGGTGTGATGCACCTCAGAGGTTTTACCATGCATCAGCAAGGGTGCCGAGACGATCGCGCCTCCAAACACTTGCCCAATGCTTTGATGCCCCAGGCACACCCCCAAAATCGGCATCGTTGGGCCAAGTTGCTGAATCAAATCGAGCGAGATGCCCGCGTCGTCTGGTCTTCCAGGCCCCGGTGAAATGACTACGCCTGCGGGGTGAAGCTGACGCACCTGCTCGATCGTGATCTGATCGTTTCGATAAACTTGAATGTCTGCCGCTACGGGAAACTCAGCCCCTAACTCACCGAGATATTGCACCAGATTATAGGTAAAGCTGTCGTAGTTATCAATGACAAGAATCATTTATATAGAGTGGAAGGATTAAAACTTACTGACTATCCTCCCATATTCTTTCGCGTCCCTGCTGCTTAGTCGTCAATGAAGTGCTAGTTCCACAAAGAGAAAAAGTTTGGGCAACAGCAGAAAACCAGCCACTAATAGCGCCGCGATCGACGACACCAAAACCGCCGCCGCCGCACAGTCTTTGGCAATTTTGGCGAGTTCGTGATAAGACTGCTTGACCGTTAAATCAACGACTGACTCGATCGCGGTGTTTAACAACTCCATCGCTAAAACCGCTCCGATCGTCAACCCAATCACCGCCAGCTCAACGACGCTGAGGTGCAGAAAAACGCCTGAGCCGATCGCGATCGCGCCCACAAAAACGTGAACTTTAAAGTTGCGCTGGGTTTGAAAAGCGTAGCTAATTCCCATCCAGGCATATTTAAAGCTCGTCCACAGAGTTGGAGCCACTTGCCACGCCAAATCGCGAGTGGGTTTGAGAGGCACCACTTTTGTGGAGGGGCGCTTTGGAGGTTGGCTAGGCAGTTCTGACATAGTGACTCACGAAGGGACAAAATAGGCAATCAGCAGCATTAACTCGATAGATTTGGCAAGAAGTGGCTCTCTCGTCTTATATTTTGCTTTAAACCACTTTAAAAGACAGTATTGCAAGATTCGTCTGAGGCGTAAAGATTAGTCAACTGGCAATGTTAGCCCGATCGCTTCTAGCAAAACCTGCTGCTGATTCAACATTCGGGTCAAGCTTTGATCATCGGGATGATCCCACCCTAAAAGATGCAGTAGCCCGTGTGCTGATAACCAGGCAAGTTCGGTTTGCAGAGAATGCTCCTGCTGATGTGCCTGTCGGACAGCCGTGTCGATCGAGATCACAATATCTCCCAGATATAGCGCCTCAAGATCATCGATCGGCTGAGGACTCTCGACTTCAAGCGCCGCAAACGCTAGTACGTCAGTTGGCTGGTTTTTCTGGCGATATTGGTGATTGAGGGTTTGAATCTCACGATCGTCAGTGAGACGCAAACTTAACTCATAAGCTTCTTGCAAATGCAGAGGCAAGCCATCCTCGACATCCGTTGGGTTGAGAAGCTCTAACCAAAGACGAAACCAAATCTCCCAAGTTTCCGCAGAGACGAGTATTTCATTTTGGTTAGCTGAAAAGCACTCCTGGACACTAACTTCGACTTGCATGAACCCTAAACCCTAACGAGTGATGTAAGCCAGCCCGACCAAAACGCTGAGAAGCCCGATCGTCGTCAGAGCAAAGTGGTAGATTGAAGTGCCGCGTTTACGCACCATGTTTCGCATGGCAAGCTTGACATAGCTGGGTTTCTTTGTATCTTTAGAGTCAGAAATTGCAGACTCAGCCGGAATTTCGGAGATCGGAGACGGATTACTCATAGATTCTGACGTGTCACAGCTTATAAAAGGAGAGTTACTCACTAATGTAGCAATTTGCGGACGCACTCCTTTTCGGTTCTTTATTTTTTTGCACGGTTCTCTCATGTCTCGTCTTTCTAGCACCCTTGAAGCGATTCTCTATCTAAAGGCACAGCCGTTATCGATCGCCGAGATGGCTGAGTTTGCGGCGTGCGATCGCGACTCTGCCCAAGAAGGGCTTTTAGAACTGATGGCGGACTATGCCCACCGAGACAGTGCCTTAGAAATCGTAGAAACGCCTAACGGATATGGCTTACAGCTACGAGAAGCATTTCAACATCTGGTACAGATTTTAGTGCCAGCAGATTTAGGAGTCGGCGAGTTGCGAACCCTGGCAGCGATCGCCATTAAGGGCCCGATCGCTCAAACCGACCTGGTAGAACTGCGGGGATCAGGTGCCTATCAGCATGTTCAAGAACTTGTATTGCAAGGCTTTGTCCGCAAGCGACGGCAGTCAGACGGGCGATCGTATTGGATTCAGGTGACAGACAAATTTCATCAATATTTTCAACTCAATCAGTTGCCTCAGAGCCTAGAAAAGCTGAGAAGCAAGGCAGCCGAATAAACCAAAACCTCGGAGGTTTAAGCTACTCTGTCGGTCACGATGCTTGATTCCTGGTTAAAACCTCCGAGGTTTGCGTAACTTTCCTTTGACTTTCTCTAAAAAGAGGTAGGGACACTCCCTAAAAGAAGTGCCAAAATAGTGCAATCGGCGTTTCTAGAACCTCATGGCATTTAACCCTGACAACGCTAACTTTGTCCAAACTGACGAGGCGGCTGACGTTAACGCACTTCTGAACTACCTCCAGCACCAATCACCCGACGTTTTAGAGCGCGTAGCTCGATCGGCCAGCCCTAGAGTCAAGCAAATTATCTCTCACAACGTTCAAGGCTTGATGGGTGTGTTGCCCCCGGAAGGCTTTGAAGTCAAGATCACCACCGATCGCGAGAACCTGGCAGGACTATTGGCTTCTGCAATGTTGACTGGCTATTTTCTGCGGCAGATGGAGCAACGCATGGAGCTAGAAGACCTGTCAGGAATTCGAGAAGAAATTGAGTAACGAGTCTCCGTACATTCGGTGACTACTGATCGGCACGATTGGTCGGAAATGCACCGGGGCGAACGCGGAACGTTTTGGTTTGACCGCCTCGAATCACTTCAACGCCGAGCAGGGTGCCGATCAAGCTAGATTCTACTTGTGCTTGCACATCAGAAGCGGTTTTGACCTGAGCGCCGTTGATTTTTTGAATGATGTCTCCTGGCTGCAAGCCACCTTGGGCAGCAGGAGAATTGTCCAACACCCGTGCGACGTAGACCCCTTGATCTTGACTGATTTTCACCTCAGTTTCTTTATCTTTATTGATCTCGTCACGAATCGTCGGAGTCAAATCGACCATTTGAATGCCTAAGAAAGGATGCTCGACCCGACCTTTGTTAAATAGTTGCTCGACTACCCGTCTTGCTGTCTCGATCGGAATTGCAAAGCCCAATCCCTGAGCGTCGGCTCGAATGGCTGTATTAATGCCGATCACTTCACCGCGATCATTCAGCAGCGGCCCGCCAGAATTACCCGGATTAATGGCCGCATCGGTTTGAATAAAGCTGACGCGCTTGTCAGGCACACCCACTTGAGAACTAGAGCGATCGACGGCACTAATAATGCCTGCTGTGACGGTGTTATCGAGTCCAAACGGGTTGCCAATGGCGATCGCCCACTGCCCCGGAATCAACGTCGAAGACTTGCCTAACTGCACACTCGGAAGATTGTTGGCATTGATTTTGACTGCCGCCACATCAGTCACCGGATCGACTCCCACGACTTTTCCTTCAAAGGTGCGCCCATCTTTGAGCTTAACCTCAACCGTGTCTGACCCAGAAACCACATGGGCGTTGGTAACTAGACGACCATCAGCGCTGACAATAAACCCTGACCCGGTGCCCCGCTCTACCCGATCTTCGGGAGCAGGAAGCTGGTCGCCAAAAAAGCGCTTAAACAGTGGGTTGCGAAGGGCATCTGGAACCTGACTTGTGACTCGCCGAGCCGAATCGATTCTGACGACAGCCGGGCCGACTTTCTCGACGGCGGCGGCAATAAAATTTGAGTTGTTGGCGGCACTATCCGAGATTGCAATCTTGGTTTGGGTTGCAAAAGGAGGCAACTCTGGTGGCAAGCTTCCACTAAGTCGATTGTTATAGTGACTGCTAACTAGGGCAGCGCCTCCCCCGATCGCTAACAGTGAAGTGCCGATCGCCAATTGCTTAAAAGAGAGAACCATAAAACTCGATCGCTCTATACCGCCATAGTCTAACCATAATCTAGAATTTGATTAAGAAAGCAATTATGCCTCTTCGACTGAGTGCTGTTGGAGTCCTTACGTGAGTTCCGTTTTGAGATACACTCCTTAACGCGGGCAGTAAACGGTTGCTCCTAAACTTGTGCCGCAGATTAAGTGATCAGTTGGAAATTAAAGTGTAGTTATGGCAAAGCATCGGTCAATTTTGTCTATCGTTTTAGCGTTTGTAGCGGTCTTGTTAATTAGCTGTGGCAGTCCAACAGTGGCGAAGGTTCCAACCTATACGTCTGAGCAGATTGCGACCATTCAAAGCTATGCCAATGAGGTGTCATCCATGCGCGATCGCATGCCCGAACTTCAGGCATTAATTGAAAAAAAAGACTGGACGTTTGCGCGCAATTTCATTCACGGGCCATTGGGTGAGCTGCGGGTGAAAATGAGCGCCGTGACGCGAGATCTCTTGCCCAATGCTCAAAAACCAGCCAGACAAGCCGCGAAGGAGGTGTTTGATGATCTGGTTGCCATCGATCGAGCGGCTGAACAGGCTGATTCTGATCTCGCAGTTCTCAAATATAACGAAGCAATCAAAGCGTTTGATGCTTTCTTCCAGCTAGTTCCTCAAGCGTGAAAGTGATGGGTCATGCGGACAAACTTTTTAGGATTGACGAGTGACCCATGACCCAGATTGCGATCGTCGGATGTGGCATTGTCGGAGCGACGATCGCTCACGAACTCAGCCAAGTTCCAGAACTGACGGTGACGGTTTTTGACCAGCAGCCCACCTCCGTCGAATCGAATGGGAGCATCTGCCCAACCTCTACAGGGGCAGCCCTCGGTGTATTGATGGGGGCAATCAGCAAAAAGGAGAAAGGCAATAATCTCCGAATGCGATTAGAAAGCCTTCGTTATTATGAAAAACTGATTCCTGAATTGGAAGCATTCACAGGTCTTAAAATTCCTTTTAATCGCAACGGCATCTTGATGCTGCAATTTGAGGAAGACCTTTCAGTTTGGGAAAAGCTGATTGAGATTCGGCGATCGCAAGGCTTAACTCTAGAGATTTTAGGACGCGATCGCCTCAAGTCTGACTATCCATTCCTGAATTTAGATCAGGTCACGGCGGCAATTTATTCACCTGACGATCGTCAAGTCAACCCCGTCGCATTAACGCAAGCTTTGATTGTTGCGGCAAAACAGCGAGGGGTAACGTTTCACTTTGATATCAGCGTGACCGGAGCGAACGATCGTGAAGTTCACACCACAAATGGAACGATGGCGATCGATTGGCTTGTCATTTCAGCCGGGTTAGGATCAACGCCGCTCACAAAATCCTTAAAGCAACCGATCGATATTCGACCTGTTTTGGGTCAGGCGATCCATCTCCAACTCAGCCAGCCGCTAGGAGTTTCAGAATTACAACCTGTGATCACGGGCAACGATGTTCATATTGTGCCGCTCGAAGACAGCGATTATTGGGTTGGTGCAACGGTTGAATTTCCCTCCGAGCCTGGAGAAGTGCAGCCTAATGCCGCGAGTTTTCAAGCGGTAATGCAGCAAGCGATCGCGTTTTGTCCCCGTTTAGCCAATGCTGAAACCATTCGGACTTGGTATGGCTTGCGTCCCCGTCCTCAAGGTCGCCCTGCCCCGATTATTGAACTGCTCCCAGGTTATCAAAACATTTTGTTAGCAACCGGACACTATCGCAACGGGGTGCTGCTAGCCCCAGCGACGGCAGAGCGAGTCAGAAGGGCAATCTCACCGTAAAATCACGTGAATTCGACGACTTCGTTACCAGTCTATCGCGCCCCCTAAATCCCCCAAAATTGGGGGACTTCAAGCCAAAATTTCCGGTTCAAAGTCCCCCAGGATGGGGGATTTAGGGGCAGAAGCCGCTCTTGACGAAGCAAACAAACTCGTCGAACTGACGTTAAAATCGTCTAGCGGGTTTTGCGCCGCCGACTCGTCGCGGGTTTCTTGTCTGAAAGGCTGGACTGGACGATCGGAATCGTAAAGTGAACCTGAGTGCCCTGATCTTTACCACCCGATTCTGCCCAGATCCGACCGCCCCACCCTGCAATAATTTGGCGACAGATTGCCAGCCCCAGCCCAGTGCCCCCAGTGGTGCGGCGTAAGGCTCCTTCTTCTTGGTAGAAGCGATCGAAGACCGTTTCAAGCCGATTCGATTCGATGCCTCGCCCAGTGTCTGCGACGATCACTTCTAACATTTTTCCGCCAGTGCGCTGTGCCTCAATGGTGATTTGTCCCGTTGAATCAGTGAATTTGCAGGCGTTATCGAGCAGTTTTGAAATCACTTCAACCAGCCATTCGCCATCGACTTGCACGAGAGGTAGCTCAGAAGGAAGTTGAGTGGTAACTTTGGGCAAAGGCGTATCGTATTTGTGCGCCTGAAGGCTGCTGAGAGCCAGATCAACGCATTCTTCAAGGGGCAACGGTTCGAGCCGCCATTCAATCCGACCGCTTTCAAGACGAGACAGGGTGAGAAAGTCTTGAATCAACTTTCGCATCCGATCGGAATCGGTCAGGGCTGAGTTAAGCATCACTTGCCGCAAGTCGGGCGACATATCGGGTTCGCTGGCAAGGCTTTCGAGGCAGACTTGAATCGTTGAGAGCGGCGTTCTTAGCTCGTGTCCAGTAATAGCAATTAGATTACTGCGGGTGCGATCGAGGGCTGCAAGCTGCTGGTTGAGGTCTTCTAAATTTGCATAAGCTTCGGCTTGAATCAGGGCAACCCCGATTTGAGTCGCGATCGCTTCGACCATTTCTAACTCACTGCGCTCTAGTTTGTGAGGCGTGGAGCAGTAGTGTAGCTCAACAATGCCCAATAGCTGGTTTTGATTGAGAACGGGCACCATCAGCCACGATCGGATCTGTCCATTTTGAGTCAATGTACTTTGAGTTTCACGCAACCGCTCATCGACATGCGTATCTTCAACATAGACAGGCTCTTGCTTTTGGACGACTTCTTGAAATAAAGGGTTTGCCCGGAGCGACCAAGATTGACCTACAAGGGAATGTGTATCAAAACTGGGAGGTTGACGCTTGGCTGGGCTAGAGGCAGCATAGCCACAGCTTCCTAAAAACTCATACTCTAGGGTTGCGGTTTCATCGGTTGATTTGCAGCGATAAATTAAACATCGCCCCGCTCCTAAAACTTTGCCCAACTCTTGCACCGCCACTTGCAGAATCTCGTTGGGGTTGAGCGATCGCCGCACTGCCGCCGTGATCGAGTTAATCAAGCGCTCTTTGCGTTCTTTCTCGGCGATCGACCGATAGGCCTTTGCCAGCTTATATTGCCCCGCTTGCAGGTAGGTAACGAGCCGTTCGGCAAACGGCCCCGGATCGACTTGATTAAAGCCACAAGTCGCGTCTGTTTTAATCTGTGCCAGCATCAGCTCAGTTTTAGCTGCCAAATCTGGACGGTAGATCTGAATGCGTTTTAGCAGCAGATTTGCCGCCTCATAGACAGTTTGGCGATCGAACGTCCAGATGCCTTCAAAGCGGCGAGACTGATCGATATGCAAGTCTTGAATGTTAGCAGGCGGATCGGGCTGTTGTCGCTCACGGCAAATTAGACAGGATGCATAGTGCGCTCCTAGTACGACTAGATGCCATTCTTGACTGAGGGCATCGGCTGGCTGAAAGGCGATCGTTTCATAGTCTTGACGATCGACAAAATCAGTTTCAGGAGCCGCTAAGACATAAACCTGATCAGTACGTTCGGCGATTCGCAAATATCGATGGGCTTCTTGCCGATAAAACCGTTCTCGCTGAAAGCTGGCAATCACCAATGGGCGATCGACCCCTGCCAAAACCTGGTCTTCCATCGCGTGTGAGAGGGCGGTGAGTGAAGACTTAAAATAGATTTGGGGGCGAACTTGAGGAAAGGCTTTGAGAAGTTCTTCGAGGACGGATTCGGAGATGATCATCGATAGTGCTCTACCAGCCAGACTGGATAACATTCGGCAAGTCAGGACAGAACCTAGCCGACGAATCGAATAGGTAGGAAGTTCTCAACATGAACCACAGCAGACCTGTTATGAACCACACTCTTGCCTAAAATTGTAAAGGCTTAACGTCATTCTGCTGCTATCTCCGGGTCTTTCTTAACGCCCAAAGATCGATCAAAGTTCAGCACCTTACAAAGAAATTTTCACGACTGTTCTAATAAAACGATCGCATGAGCCGCGATCGCTTCTTCGCGACCCACTGCGTCGAGTTTCTCGTTGGTTGTGGCTTTGACCCCGACCCGATCGGGCGGCAAATTGAGAACGATGGCAAGGCGCGATCGCATCGCTTCAATGTGGGGCTTGAGCTTAGGTCGTTCAGCCACGACAACCGAGTCGATATTGCCAATCTGCCAGCCTTTCTCCTGAATCAACCGATGCACTTGCGCCAGCAACACCAGACTATCGGCACCTGCCCACTGCGGATCGGTCGGGGGAAAATAGTGCCCGATGTCTCCCAGGCTCAAGGCTCCTAGCATCGCATCCATAATCGCATGGGTGAGTACATCGGCATCACTGTGCCCTAATAAACCAGTTTCGTGGTCGATTTTGATGCCGCCTAAGATTAAATCTCGTCCACTAACAAGGCGGTGAACGTCATATCCGTTGCCGATTCTAAGAGTCATTTGATGGCGATTAGCATTCAGTTTTAGCAGAAATTAGATGGAATAGTAGAGCGGAAAAGATTTTGCATCTTTGGGTTTGACATAAACTCGTTGCTCAGGTTCTAGCTTTAATTCATCAAACCGATCGCGAGTCAGATGAGCCGTCACCACTTGACCATCGTCGAGCGTCAATTCAGCTTGAATTTCCCAACCCAAGTGAATTAACCGACTGATTCTAGCGGGAACAGTGCTGCCGTTTGAAGAAGTCTCAATTAAAACGTCTTGAGGACGCAGAAACATTTCAGGATGAGCCGAATCAAACCCGTTATTTTGAAAAATCCTTGACGAACTGGGCAACACGTTCACCGGCCCAATAAAGCTCATCACAAAAGCACTCGCTGGGTGATCATAAATTTCAGCCGGGGTGCCGACTTGCTCAACTTTGCCTTTGTTCATCACCACGATTTCGTCTGAGACTTCCATCGCTTCTTCTTGGTCGTGGGTGACAAAGACGGTTGTGACGTGCACTTCGTCGTGCAAACGCCGTAACCAGACTCTGAGGTCTTTTCTCACTTTGGCATCAAGCGCCCCAAAAGGTTCATCAAGCAATAGCACTTTGGGTTCTACGGCCAGTGCGCGCGCCAAAGCAACTCGTTGCCGTTGTCCGCCGGATAGTTGCGAGGGGTAGCGATCGCCCATCCCAGACAACTGCACCAGATCTAACAACTCCTCGACGCGCTGTCTGACCCTGGTAGTCTTCGCTTTGCGGATCTCTAGCCCAAATGCAATGTTTTGCCGCACGGTCAGGTGCTTAAACAGCGCATAGTGCTGGAAGACAAAGCCAATGTTACGGTCTTGCACACTGCGATCGGTGGCATCTTCGCCCGTAATCAAAATCCTGCCCACATCGGGAGTCTCTAACCCTGAAATCAGTCTCAGCAGAGTGGATTTGCCCGACCCAGAAGGACCCAGTAAGGCGACGAGAGAGCCGCTCTTCACTTCTAAATTGACTTGATCGACCGCTTGGAAGCTGCCAAATCGCTTTGATACGTCTTGTATTAGAATGCCCACCGCAATCCCCGGCTTTTCGATGAGATTACTGTAGATTTATAGCACAAACTCAGGTGCAAGTCTTCAAAAATTTTATTGAAATCGAAGTTCTTGGAAGCGTCTGTAACCGATCTTACTCGACCGATGGGTCAGCGACTGCTTCTTGAAACGAGGCTGACAAACTGTGATGAGCCGTGGGAGCGATCGCGCTATTGCCATAGTGGTTGCCTGCTGGAACGCCTTTAACCTGACGCATCAGACTGGCCATCTCAAGTGCATCCATCCCATAGCCCCAGCCATGATTGCTCTTGATTCCAGCCCGCTCTAGGGCTTGCTGCATATTGTCTGCGGTGATCACCCCAAAAATCACGGGAACACCCGTTTGAAACCCAGTTGCGGCGATGCCTTTTGAGACTTCTGCCGAAACATATTCAAAGTGTGGCGTTTGACCTCGAATAACGGCACCTAAACAGATGATCGCATCATAGCGATCGGTGATTGCAAGTTGACGGGCAACGAGAGGCAACTCAAAACATCCCGGAACCCAGGCATAATCTACCTGAGTGCCTTGAGGGTTGACATCAACGCCGTGACGCTTCAGGCAATCTTGACAACCTTCCACCAGTTTGTTTGTAATCAGGTCATTAAAGCGCGCAATCACGAGTGCAAAACGAAGTGACTCCGTTTGCGAGAACGATCCTTCAAAAATAGTCATTGTTTCAATCTAAGCGTCAACATTTCACAGCTACGATCGAAGGTAGACTGCCCCTACTTTTACCCTTGGGTGCAAACCTAAGAATATTTACTCAATCTACCGGGATCGTCAGTCTTTGAATAGAGTTGACACAGTATTTTATTTAGGTTCTACATTTCGTGACGAAATCTGGCGCTTACTCAAGCAGTTTTAGCGGACGGAACTCTAATTTAAAAGGGGTCGAAAGCACTAAGTTTTCTTCCCCTAGTTTACAAGATTCTTAAGCAACCAAGAAGTTTAATGCCCCAACCGTTAGCACCAACAGAGTCCAGATTCCAGCACCCAAATAAAGTAGGCGCTTTGACTGATCCCAGTTTTGAGGAGATGCATAAGCAACGGGCACCCCAACCACCATCACAAATGAGAATATTACTAGAGCAGCCAAGGCGGCTTGAAACAAAATTGTCATTATCTTCTCCCTACTACAGCAAACAAATTAAATCTAGATTTGGCGGCATACAGGCTGCAACTTTGACTAGCCATAAGTAGTAACCTATCAGAAAAATGGATCTGATTCTATGTCATATCACGGCAGATTTCGATACGTTGGGTGCGGCGATCGGGCTATCTCGCCTCTTGCCGGGATCACGAATTGTGCTGGCAGGAGGAGCGCATCCTACCGTACGAGATTTTCTGGCTCTGCATCGAGATGAATATGCCTTGATTGAGCGGCGATCGGTGAATCCGCAAAGCATCCGATCGCTGTCGGTGGTCGATAGTCAACGGCGCGATCGTTTGGGCAAAGTTGCAGAATGGTTAGATTTGCCAGATATCCCGATTACGCTTTATGACCATCACTCGGATACAGAGAGCGATATTTTTGCCCAAGACCGCCACGTTGAAGCGGTTGGGGCTACGACCACTTTAATCGTTGAGCGACTTCAGATCGCGCAAATTTTGCTGACGGCGATCGAGGCGACGGCAATGGCACTCGGAATTCACGTCGATACAGGTTCTCTAACCTTTGATCATGCCACTCCCAGAGATGCGTCGGCGTTAGCGTGGCTGATGGGGCAAGGAGCTAATTTAAGGGCGATCGCAGAGTATATCGATCCCGGACTCTCACCCACGCTGCAAGACTTACTAGGAGTGGCACTCGAAAATTTGCAATCCAAAACCGTTCAGGGTTACACCGTTTCTTGGGTGATTCTCAAAACCGATGACTATGTGCCTGGGCTTTCGAGTCTCGCCTCTCGATTAGTGGAGTTGACCGAAAGTGATGCGCTGCTGTTGCTGCATCGCTATTGCCGGGGAGTCGATTGCCGAGTGAATGAAGCCAACGTTTTGAGTGTGATTGGGCGATCGCGCATCGAAGGCACCAACCTCAACGAATTGTTTAAACCCTGGGGCGGAGGCGGACACCCCAAAGCTGCCGCGCTGACTTTGCGGGATGGTGATTTTCAGGAAATCTTGACGCAGCTGCTCACCCAGTTTGAGGCTCAGATTCCGCCATCTCTAACGGCACGAGAGTTGATGTCATCGCCAGTTCGCACGATTCGTCCTGACACGACGATCGACGAAGCTCAACGAATTCTATTGCGCTATGGTCATTCTGGGCTGTCAGTCGTAGATGCCAATGATCAACTAGTCGGAATTATTTCTCGTCGCGACTTGGATATAGCTTTTTATCACGGGTTTGGTCATGCCCCGGTTAAAGGCTATATGACCACGAACTTAAAGACGATCGCGCCTGATGCCCGACTGCCAGAAATCGAGTCATTAATGGTGACTTACGATATTGGTCGCCTACCCGTTTTAGATCAAGGGCAACTCGTCGGCATTGTGACTCGCACAGACGTGCTGCGGCAACTTCATCAAGCTGACACTAACCAAAGACCTGACAACCACTCAAAATCCACCCTTCAAAGTCCAAAATCCAAAATCAGCCTCGATCGGCTTTCTGCTCATTTACAAGAATTTTTGTCGATCGCCGCAAACCAGGCAGAACAGCACGGCTGGCATCTCTATCTGGTGGGCGGAGCCGTGCGCGATTTGCTGCTGACCGATTCTGATCAACCCGTGATGTTGACCGACATTGATTTAGTCGTCGATGGGTTTCACCGTTCTGCTGATGTCGGCGCGGGGGTGGAGTTAGCGCGATCGCTGCAACGTCTCTATCCCGATGTGCGTTTAGATATTCACGGACGGTTTCAAACTGCGGCGCTGTTATGGCACAAAGATCCAACCTTCGACTCTTTGTGGGTTGATATTGCCACCGCCCGAACTGAGTTTTATCCATACCCGGCGGCAAACCCAGAAGTTGAGGCGAGTTCAATTCGTCAAGATCTTTATCGTCGGGACTTCACCATCAATGCAATGGCGCTGCGGCTGACTAATCCGCGCTTCGCAGATACCCGCAAGGGGCCGGGCGAATTGCTAGACTTCTTTGGCGGATCGCTAGACTTGCAGGCAAAGCAAATTCGCGTCTTACACCCCAACAGTTTTATTGAAGATCCGACTCGAATTTATCGAGCCGTCCGGTTTGCCACCCGATTAGGATTTGAGATTGAGCCACAGACCGAACGCTATATTCGTCACGCGATCGCGAGTGGCATTTACGAACAAATCCAAGATCGTCAAGTCGCGGGTCGAGTCATTGCCCCTGCCCTGCAAACTCGTCTCAAATCAGAACTCAAATACATACTGCAATCGTCTTATTGGAAAGCAGCTTTAAACCAATTAGCACACCTGGGAGCTTTGCGCTGTATTCATCCCAAATTAGAGCTAGACGATGAATTGAGGTGGCAACTGCGGTCAGCCGATCGTTGGCTGCATCGGCTTGATCGTTCGCAACTTCTACCATCTTGGCAATTGCTTTTAGAAGTTTTGATCGCGCATCTCGCACCTGACGATCGTGCCTCCGTTGCTCAAAACCTGCAACTTTCTGCCGATGGCATCGATCGATTAGTTCAGCTAGAACCCGTTCGATCTAAGCTGGAATCCTTGTCGATCAGTCTGTCGCCAAGCCAAATTGTGCAATATTTAAAGCCCTATGAACTGCCGCTTTTGATTTTGGTTGCGGTCAAGAGTTCTCGTGCTATTCGTAAGCAAATCTGGCGTTATTTGACGATTTGGTCAACCGTAAAGCCACCTTTAGACGGCAACGATTTGAAAGCTTTGGGCTACAAACCGGGTCGGCAATTTAAGCAGATTTTAGACGATTTGCTGTCAGCAACTTTGGATGGGAGAGTGCACGATCGAGCCGAAGCTGAGGCGTATTTGGCACAGCACCATGCCCCAAACTCGTGATTCCTGATTCTCAAAAATTTCTTAGAAAGGGGTAGCATAGTTGGGATTGTGCGAGGGGCAAGCATGAAGCTAAAACCAGGATCAACGCTACAAGGCGGAAAGTATCTCTTAAATCAAGTTTTGGGAGAAGAGGGCTTTGGGGCGACTTACCTCGCGACCCAAACGCTCTTAAATCAAGCCGTTGTGATCAAGACGCTTGATGCTAGTTTGCAGGTGACTCGTAGCTTTCCTCATTTGCACCAGCGTTTTGTCGAAGAAACGCGCCTCCTTGCTAGAAGTCAGCATCCCAGCATTGTCCGCGTTCTCGACTTTTTTCAAGAAGAAAACCTGCCCTTTTTAGTGATGGAGCATGTGCCAGGGCAAACGCTGGCAGAGGTGGTGAAATCCAAAGGGGCATTGCCTGAAGCCGAAGCGATTCACTACATTCGACAAATTGGCTCGGCGATCGACACCGCCCATCACAATGGGTTAATTCACCGCAATCTTAATCCTCAGTCAATTATTCGCCGACCCGGAACTCATCTAGCCGTGCTGGTGGGCTTCGGAATCGCCCACGAGGTTGCGAGTGCGGTCAGCCCTCCTCAAACCAACATTTTTGACTCTAATGATTTTGCGCCACCTGATGCGCTTTGGGGTGCTGATAATCGATTTGCGATCGACCTCTACGGGCTGTCTGCCATTCTCTATTATTTGCTGTCTGCTCGCGCTCCAGGACGCTCTCCTCAGCTAGACCCAGAAGCGTGGAATCCGGCACTCAAGCAAGCGATCTTGCAAGGCATGACCTCTGATCTGACTCGTCGCCCCTCCACGATCGCCGCTTGGCTCCGTTTACTGCCCAGCGAAGCCGTTCCGCTCAAGTCTGTCACGGCAATAGCGGCTCCTCTTCCGGGTCAACCTGCTCAAAAAGATGCCCCAATCATGGAGCCAGTTTTAGAGGTTGCAAAGCCGCTTTCTCCGGCGATTAGCGCAGAGCGCAACTCCGCCGGAACCGCCACCGCTTTACCCGTTCTCCCTAAACGAGAACCCACTAAACCCGTGGTTTCTCAAGAAAGTGAGCGCTTAACGGCACCTTTAGCGATCGCGCCAGCAGTTCAGGAAGCTTTACCTGCTGTGCCCAAAACAATTTCAGCATCTACAACCCGTAAGCTGGCTTTCACATCAATGACTATCCCGCTCGAAATCAGCCGACATCTTCCTAAGTTTATTGGGCTGACCAGTGCTGCCGCCGTCTCGATCGGAATTGGCTTCGGGTTAGCTCTGCGTTTTAGTGCCGCTCAAGCTCCAGGTGCCAGTTTCTTTCACCCAGACCAAGCCTTTCCTTCAAAAGATTGGAAGGGGACGCTAAGCCCTCAAGGAGACGTGTCTGATGTCCCGATCGAGAAACCAGGTGTAACTCCGGGCGATTATCGCAACAATTTGGCATCTCCTCAAAGTGCTTCATCCGCTTCAAGGTTTTCAGACGACGCGCCGCCTCGCAAGGTGACCGCTCCAGAGGAATTGATCGCGCCACCCATTCGATCGACAGCGCCTCGTCAATCAACCATCACAAAACCGGCTCCTGCTGTCCCGACAGCGCAACCCGAACCGATCCCGACTGTTCCCGCTCCAAGTGCACCGCCGATCGCTCCCGCCCCGGCTCCTGCGGACGTAGCTGATCCTGTGCCTCCCGCCAAGCCTTCTACTGGCACCACTCGCGGGTCAGTCGTGGTGCCAACTATCCCAGAAGACCCCAAACTTTAAAGTCCCTATCCTTCATCCCTTTCCTAAGCAAGCTATAATTTTGGCAGCGCGCTTGGTAGATTTTTGATGAATAATTCCCTGATTCATGCTTTTTTTGTCGGTCGAGCGATCGCCGAGATTGCTTACGAACAGCTAGAAAATGGGGTCACAAATGCCCTGAGTGAGTTGGGCAAGTTTGATGCCGAGCAGAGAGAAAACTTACGGACTTTTGTCGATCAGGTGGCTGAAAGAGCAGCCCGTGAAGAAGAGATTGCGATGCAAGCAAGAACGGCTTCGACTGGTGTGCGTGTAGGCTCTCAAACTGAAGATCTGCAAGCCACGATCGATGAACTTCGCGCTGAAATTGCCCAACTCCGATCAGCCCTGCAAGTCTATCGCAGCCGTTCTGTTTAAAAAACTCAGCGATCGTGGCTAAACACCGCCGCCCTTAGATCAGCCCTCTTTAGTTGGAAAGTCGAGTGTCTGTTTCTCCAAATGACTCCAGTAAGCCTCAGCGATCGCCCAGCCAAATCCTGACAGAAACGGCGAAGCCACCAGCAGTGGATGCTGACCTGCACGATCTCCAGTCCCTAACCGGGGAAACTGTACGCCATCCACTCGGCACCTCGTCTGAAATCAAGCAGACACATAGCGATGACCAGGCAGAATTATATGCAGTTGAACCCTCACTACATCCCTTAGATAATTCCGTAGTATCGACCTCTACAATGGCTGATAGAGCACACAAATCGATGGGAAAACCTCACTCAGCCAAAGCCTATCGCTGGAGTCGGGAAAATTATTCGCGCCGAGGTCGCTTCATTGACATTTGGGCATTTGTGCTTAAATTGTTGGGGGCGAGATGGCTCTATAAAAAGTCTTGGAGCTATCAGGGCGGCATCTCAGACGAAAAAAAGGCAGCGAGACGCAGCACTCTAGCTGTTTGGATTCGCGAGACGCTGCTAGACCTTGGGCCCACATTCATCAAGATCGGGCAGCTTTTTTCAACGCGAGCTGACTTATTTGCTCCAGAGTTTGTTGAAGAGTTGTCAAAGCTGCAAGACCGAGTTCCGGCATTTAGCTATGAGCAGGTCGAATCAATTATTGAGCAAGATTTAGGGAAATCGATCGAAGAACTCTTTCGCAGCTTTGACCCAATTCCGCTGGCTGCCGCCAGTCTAGGGCAAGTTCATCGGGCCCAACTGCATTCTGGCGAAGAGGTTGTTGTTAAAATTCAGCGTCCCGGACTTCGCAAGCTGTTTGAGATTGATCTACAAATTCTTAAAGGCATCACTCGCTATTTTCAAAATCATCCAGAGTGGGGCAAGGGGCGCGACTGGTTGGGCATCTACGACGAGTGCTGCAAAATTCTCTGGGAAGAAATCGATTACCTCAACGAAGGACGCAACGCAGATACGTTCCGTCGCAATTTTAGAGGCATGGATTGGGTAAAAGTGCCTAGAGTTTATTGGCGCTACACGTCTCCTCGTGTTTTGACCTTAGAGTATGCGCCGGGGATCAAGATTAGTCACTATGAAGCCTTAGAAGCTGCTGGACTCGATCGCAAAGAACTCGCCCAAATGGGTGCTAGAGCCTATTTACATCAACTGCTCGACAATGGTTTTTTTCACGCCGATCCCCACCCAGGCAATCTTGCAGTCAGCCCCGATGGTTCTCTGATTTTCTATGACTTTGGCATGATGGGGCAGGTGCAGGCAATCACACGTGAAAAGTTGTTAGACACATTCTTTGGGATCTCTCAAAAAGATGCCGATCGCGTCGTTGAGTCACTGATTGCACTCGGAGCCTTAGCCCCTACCGATGATATGGGTCCGGTGCGGAGATCGGTGCAGTTCATGTTAGACAACTTCATGGACAAACCCTTTGAAGATCAGTCTGTGAGCGCCATCAGCGACGATTTATATGAAATTGCCTACGATCAGCCGTTTCGATTTCCTGCTACATTTACCTTTGTGATGCGCGCCTTCTCAACCTTAGAAGGTGTAGGCAAAGGTTTAGACCCAGAGTTTAACTTTATGGAGGTTGCAAAACCTTTTGCAATGCAGCTTATGACAAATGGAAATTCTTCCTCGGAAGCAGGCAGTCTGTTGAATGAGTTAAGCCGTCAGGCTGTGCAGGTCGGCAATACTGCCTTTGGGTTGCCCCGCCGCATCGAAGACACGCTAGACAAGCTAGAGCGAGGCGATATTCGCGTTCGAGTGCGCTCAACCGAAACCGATCGGGTCTTACGGCGCATCAGTGGCGTAAATATGGGCACAAATTACACCCTGCTGACCTCTGCGTTTACGGTTTCAGCGACTATTTTGTTTGTCAATGGCTATCCCTGGTTAGCCCTCGCCATGGCGGTGGCGGCTCTTGCTGTCGCGATCGTGTTAATTCGACTGCTGGTTAAGCTCGATCGCTATGAGAGAATGCCCTAAACTAAAATGTCTCTAACTACCTTTGCCCAGCCATGAAACGCCTCTTTATAGGGATGACTGATACGGGGTTAATCCGTGCTGTCAACCAGGATGCCTATTACCTCGATCCGGATGGGCGTTTTTTTATTGTGGCAGATGGCATGGGCGGACATGCAGGTGGGCAAGAAGCGAGTCGTCTAGCAACACAAGCGATTCAGTTTTGTCTAGACACCCGTTGGCAATCAACGCTCCCCTCACAAGATTTGCTAGAAAAATCGCTGCTAGAGGCAAATCAGGCGATCTTAGACGATCAAAAGCAGCATCCAGAGCGATCGGACATGGGTACGACCGTGGTCGTTGTGATCTTTCGCGATGAACAACCTTTCTGCACTCACATTGGTGACTCGCGGCTCTATCGTCTGCGTGGCTCAGAACTTGAACAGATGACTGAAGATCACACTTGGGTGGCACGGGCAATGCGCTTGGGAGAGATCACGCCCGATCAGGCGCGAACCCATCCCCTCAGACATGTGCTGGCTCAATGTTTGGGGCGAGAAGATCTCCAGCAAATTGAGGTGAAGTCGCTATCTGTGCAGTCGGGCGATCGCCTTCTACTTTGCAGTGATGGCTTGACCGAAGAACTGTCTGATCAGCGAATTACCGATCAGCTTAAACCGATTCAAGCTTGCGAAAAAGCCGCCTCTGCGTTGATTAACGCTGCAAAAGAGCAGGGTGGGCGAGATAATATCACCGTCGTAATTGTGGCGATCGACGGTCTAAGCGGCAGCGACTATTAACCACACTTTTGACGAAACTGTTTATCTACGACATCTTGAGAAAATCTAATCATGCCCCTATCAGTTGGAGGACTTACCTAATCAATGAGTCCTCGATTTGTAGTAATTGTTACTAGAAATTCTCTCAACCTGTCACAGCCTATACATTCTGAGGTTCCTTTCTAAAGAGGTACGAGCACTTCATTCAAAGTAAGCCAACTGGGGTATGGTCACTTTGTCAAATAGTTGTTATCTTTTGTAATAACAGGTGGATAGATTGATTGACTCATAGTCTATCTTTGAACAATCAAATAAGTCCACCCAGAATCTATCCACGACCTCCCAAGTCGATGATTCTTTGACTGACCTACTCTCTCTTTTACATTGGAGCGTATTATGAGCCAACCTGTAGAACTGTCTTTGGAGCAAAAATTCAGCATTCGATCGTTTGAGACACAAGTCGAGAGAATGAGCCACGAGCAAGCTCAAGACTTTTTGATCAAGCTCTATGAGCAGATGATCATGCGTGAAACGATGTATCGTCACTTTCTCAAACATCAGTGGGGTTTAGAACCCGACCCCCAAATGCCGTAGCCTCTGCTTGAGCCATTGGGCGACCTCGATCTCTTGCTTTGTTCTAAGCCAGAAAGAAGCCAGTGTGCTGGGGCGTTCAGCCAAACTCATTTTGAAAAATTGCAAGCTTGCTACTTCACTTCTTTCTTCAGTAGTTGTGCTTTCGCTTCAAAGCGAACTATCTGACCCTTAATTCATTAAGCTCACCTCAGTGAACTTGATAGCGCATTCCTGGCAATTGTGAAACGAGTCCCAACATTTCTAGCTGTAGTAATGCGCCTGACACCGAACCTGCTGGCATTCCTGTCTGCTGGACGATCGTGTCAAAAGCCGCCGTATCGATTTCATCACTTTGAACGATCGTGTTGACGGACTGCAATACCTGACTTAATTCGGCACTGAGGTCGATTAGAGGTAACTGGGTCGCTTCCATCACTGGGTAGTCTAGCTGAGGCATCGTCCCCAACATTTCGAGCAACTCTGCTTCTCCCAAAATCATTTGTGCGCCTTTGCTAATTAAGGCGAGGCAGCCCTTTGATTTAGAATTGTCTAAACTGCCAGGTAGGGCATAGACATCGCGCCCATAGTCGTTGGCAAGATACGCCGTGATTAGAGCGCCCGATTTTTTAGGAGCCTCAATCACTAAGACAGCTCGACACAGCCCTGCCACAATACGATTTCTGCGGGGGAAGTGAGTGCGATCGGGTTGAGTTCCGGCTGGATATTCACTGAGAGCTAATCCGTTTTCTAGCACTTCCTGATAAAGACGGCGATTTGTCCAGGGATAAACCACATCGACACCTGTTCCCAGCACGGCGACGGTTTTACCTCCAGACTCAATGCAATTGCGGTGGGCTTCGGCATCGATGCCATCTGCCAAACCAGAAACGACCACAAATCCATTTTGTGCCAGAGCAGAGCTAATCTTGCGCGTCCAGCGTCTGCCATAATCTGAGGGTTCGCGAGTTCCTACAATGGCGATCGCAGGCAGAGTTCCCAGATCTTTAACTAGCTTAGAATCGCCGCAATAATACAACACAGGCGGTGGGTCAGGAATCTCTCGCAGCAATCGAGGATAGTCAGCTTCGGCCGGAGTCCAAAAATATTCGTTCTTCTGTTCATGGTGTTGCAGCAGAAGATCGGGCTGACACTTTACTCGCTGGGGCAAAATTTCTTCTACGGTTTGGCTCCCAATTCCTTCGACTTCAACTAACTCTTTTGGGCTGGCTTCCCAAGCTAATGCCAAGCTTCCAAAATGCCGATATAGTCGCTTAATCAGCACCGGGCCAATGCCCGAAATTTGCGACCATGCCAGCCAAAACGCACGTTCCTCCAATTTCCCGTCCTCACGTTAAGGTGATTCTCGGTTAAGTGTTCCCTCAATCTGACAGTGATGAAACTCACCAGTCAGCCTTGAGCCGTTAAAGCCCACTTTTCTCGACGACCAAAGAGCCAAATTTTAATTTTTTGGAGTCGATAGTCTTGAAGCATTGTTTCTGAGGTGTTGCGAGTGCAGATATTCAAACACGCTCTTATCGCCAATATCAGGCGGAACGGGTTGAATGACTTTACGAATTGCAAACACCACAAATAGAAACGCCCAAGCTCCTAGCAAAATCTGCTCCCACTGGATCGACAAGAAACCTGTTAGATGCCCTAAAAGTAAGACAGGAATTAGAGGAGTGAGTAGCTTCGTTTCTAAACGATCGAAGCAAAAAGCCTCTTTAAAAAAGATTCCGGTCAACGCAGCAAAGCCAAAACCGACTCCAAAAATTGTCAGCGGGTGACTATAGATATAGAGAGCAAGCGGTTCTGAACTTTTAACTGCAAACATCAGAGAGGTGATGCCTCCGATCGCCCAAAACGCTTGAAGTGCTTGATGCAGCGGCTTTAGATAGATATGAATCGTAAATAAACTCACACCCAACCCAACCCAAAAAACAAAGTAAAGCAGGGTCAGCACGTTGAGAATGAAGGGGTCACTTCCTTGCCAGAGTACAAGCCCAGTTGCGATCGCAAAGCTCAGTGCTGCCACCAGCAGCCCACCTCGGTAGATAATAACCCCGCGACGATCGCTGGAGTCGATCGTAAACTCTCCAAACTGTCCCTGATAAACTTCCAGTTCAGTCATTTGCAGTTGAGCCATAGGTCAGTGGTGATTCACGTCTACCCCCATCCTACTGTGCTTCCGCCTGTCGCGCCTCATTGTGTTACCAGAAAGCCGCATCCCTTTGTAGGTGCGAAGGACGCGAACCAAGAGTTTTACACATCTACAAATATTGTGAGAATCCTTTACAAAGCTTAAAGTCTCGTTTATTGTATGAGGTGTGGCAAGTCCACAATTCATACCTCAATTAGCACTCATACTCACCATGACGACCACAATTCAGAGACGCGAAAGCGCCAACCTGTGGGAGCAGTTTTGCTCTTGGGTCACCTCCACCGAAAACCGCCTGTATGTGGGCTGGTTCGGCGTGTTGATGATTCCCACCCTGCTCTCCGCGACCCTCTGCTTCATCATCGCCTTCATTGCTGCCCCTCCGGTAGACATTGATGGCATCCGCGAACCCGTGGCTGGCTCCTTGATGTACGGCAACAACATCATCTCGGGCGCGGTTGTCCCCTCCTCCAACGCCATCGGCTTACACTTCTACCCAATTTGGGAAGCCGCCTCATTAGACGAGTGGCTCTACAACGGCGGTCCTTACCAACT
>NZ_PVWG01000046.1:0-35251 GCF_003003695.1 Phormidesmis priestleyi ULC007 | reverse complement strand
ACGACAAGCTAAAAAGCCTGATGAGTTGGAAGTTTCAATCCTTCAAAAAAGTCCAGCTCTTAGCCGATTAGAGTATAGTCGCTGTTAATATATCTAACTTCCAACCGGAGCTAGAATTAAAGGGTCGCTGGTTGACTCTCAGAGTTCCAACTTTTTACTTTGAGGGATCTGTCAATCAAATGCTTGCAGGCTATGCTGGTCGGCAAAAAGATACCGAGTTCAACAGGGTTGACATCAGCGGTCTGCGTGTGTCCTTTCAGAATGGTGGACTGACCGTGAATGGTAACTGGCAGATGCCATCGTGAGCGTATTGGGTGTATTGCTGGCAAATGCAAGCACACACCCTGGACATCTGTAAGTGGAACCTTCTCACAACCCTTTAGCGTGGCTTTAGTGGGCGACAGATTCAAAATCAGGGCTAATACTATCTCAATTCGCTCCGCCGATAAATGGTATCAACTTATCGTCGATTCTCTCATACCCCTTTTTGTTGATAGAGGAGCTATCAGTGCTGATATTAATACCCAACTTGCTACGATTAATAATGCAAGCCTGAGAGAGTGGATTATTCCAAAGGGCGCTGAGTTCATGTCCCAAAATCTTGGGATATCTTACACACAGGCAAAGTCGTTGATTGTTTCAATATTGGCTCAATGGAAGGGGTTATCAGTAACGGTTATGTCGCAGTCGCAGTACGTGTGAAATAGTCACGGTTGCTGCTTTGATTCCCGATTAGCTTTTTGGCAGAGCTACAGAGCTAATTAGGAATCGAAGCAGGCAATCATGGCAAAATTGTGGCGGGCAGCTTCGCTGTGCCGAAGGCAACGACTCAAACCGTAGTGATTGAAAGTAAAATTGAGCCTCTAGTTTCCATAGGACAACGCCGTTTTGAGCCAGATTCAAGTCTTAAACTTACAGAGCCTTGACCGAGGACTTCCCGCCATTACACCCGCTTTTGGGGCGGCGATCGCAGAAGCAGGTGCGATTTGTCTAACCGAGGAAGCTCATAAACCGGGAGCAGCACTCGAAGTCGAAGGAGAATTTTCTACCACATTCAAATTGGATTGGCAGCCAGTCACAGAACAAACACGGCGATGTTGGAATGACGAAGAATACACGACCGAGCAAGCTGCTTATGGAGTCGCATTTCTGTTAATTCTTCAATTAACAAATTTCACGGTCATTGAACGTTCTCGCAAAGGAACTGGATTTGACTACTGGTTAGGAAGTCAAGATTCAACCGCCACGCTGCCATTTCAGCGAATGGCACGTCTAGAAGTCTCTGGAATTCGTAAAGGTAATCGCAGTCAAATCAATGCCAGAGTCAAGCAGAAAACTGAACAAACTCGCGCATCTGATGCACAGGGATTGCCAGCGTATATCATTGTGGTAGAGTTCAGCCGCCCAATTTCCATCATGAGTGCGAAACATAACCCCGAAGGAACCCTACTCCAATGAGCCAGATTCAAGTGCTCCACCAACAAGCAATGGATTTAGCCGAAGCCGCAGCAGTCGCCCGTTTAAGAGGCGCTCCAGAACAGGCTGCACAATTAACGCGCCAAGCCTTTGAACAAGAAACGCAAGCCGTCGCCTTAATCGCTAGCACTCTTGATGCCGAACCCACTCGTTCTGTACTCTACCGCAGCGCAGCATCTCTCGCGATCGAATGCGGTGAATTACGAGCCGCAGAACGGCTGATCGCAAACGCATTATCTGGCAATCCGCCCCCAGAGATTGCCGAAGAACTCAAAGATTTATTCATCCAGATCAACTTGAGCCAATATCTGAAGCGTCAAGGAATCCACATGGATATTAACGAACTGCAAGGACTGGTAAATCAATAGTGCTCGTCTCCCCGTCTAATCGGGTCGAGGAGAGCATTTAACTCTCCCCTCCCACACCACCCATCATGCGGGTTCGCAATGGGCGGTTCATGAAGACGCGCAGACAAAACACTGATAACCTAAGCGTAACCCTGCACTCTCATCCAGAGTTGGCGAATCGATAACAATCCCTGTTGTTCTAACCACTCATTGGTCATTCCCGTTTGCGTTGCGAGTGTCTTTGACAAACGCCAGTAGCCTTTGCGACTGATGCCGGTCAAAATCGCATGACGCTTACTTGTCCCCAACCTGAGCAGGTTGGCAATGCGCGTTCTCGGTCTGCGCCACTGTTTCCAGTAGCACATGCGAATTCGTCGCCTTAACCACCCATCTAGCTCTTCTATTGGGGTGTAATGCTGAGAGATGCCGAAGTAGTTCATCCACCCTTGCACGTATCGGTTCAATCGCTCGAAGCGCTCTGCCATTGAGACTCCCCAACTGCGCGACGTGAAGCCCCGCAACCGATGCTTGAAGTCTTGCAGAGCTTGCTCAGAGACGAAGATGCGAATCCCTCGGAAGGTAAAACCGAGATAGTTCAACTCTTCAATCTTGACCACTCGGCTCTTTTCTCGATTGACGTTGAGCTTCAGCGCTTGGGTTAAGTAACGGCTAATCTTTACCATCACTCGTCGCCCTGCTCGTCTGCTTTTGACCAAGATTACGAGGTCATCGACATAGCGAACAAAACGATGCCCTCACGCTTCTAGCTCCTTGTCCAAGTCATCTAGAAGAATATTGGACAACAAAGGTGAAAGGGGAGACCCTTGTGGAGTCCCCCATGCAGTCGGTTCAACAGTACTTCCAACCAACACGCCTGCTCGCAGGTAACGACCGATTAACCCCAAAAGCACCTTGTCAGAAACTTTCCGAGCGACGCGGGACATCAAGACATCGTGATTGACCGTATCAAAGAATTTCTCTAAATCTAAGTCAACCGCAATGCGATGCCCTGCTTTGACCATCGTTTTCACCTGTTGGATCGCTCCATGAGCCGAACGGCGCGGTCGACTGCCATAGCTTGACTCAGAGAAGTCTGGGTCAAAGATTGGCGTAAGCACCTGCAAGATGGCTTGTTGGATCACTCGGTCAATGACACAAGGAACCCCCAACTTACGCTCTCCTTTGCCTCTCGGCTTCGGAATCGACACCCGTCGCACTGGGCGCGATTGGTAGCTGCCATCAAGCAGGGATTGGCGAATCTCTTGCCAATGTTCGCGGGCATGGGCAGGAAAGTCTTCTAAAGTCATCCCGTCACTGCCGGGAGCACCTTTGTTCGACTTCACCCGTTTCCAGGCTGTTTGAACATTGTTGCGCTCTAAGATTCGCGCCATCAAGTTGTCTAAGGCTGGCTCTCTGTCAGCACGCCAAACCGTATCTCCCCCGTCCGGGTTCATCGATAGGTCTGAGTTGTTCATCGCTCCTCCTTAGGTCGTTCATGTTCGTCCCTTCGTTCTCAAACGAACTACTATGGACTCGGCTGACTTCTGTACGATTAACCCTTGAAATTACTTCCAAAGGGGCTGTCTCATCAACTTTAGGGTTCTGTGGCTCCCTCGCCGTTTCCCGCGAGACCTCAATCAGACTCCCTTGGTTGACAGACCGCAGCCGTACAGATCTCCCCAGATAAGACCGTGATCTCTCCCGCCGCAACCGCGTCATTTACTGCACCCCTTGAACCAAGGGTTTCGTTGTGTTGTGCCAACTCACCCAGAGGTCTCAGCCTTCTATGACGTTTCTGTTCGTCGGCTCGTCGGTTTGCCGCTGGCTTCCTCCAGACCTTCCCTCGCGAGAACGCCCTTGCCTTAAGCTAGTGGTTATCGTCACTCGGAACTTTTGGGTTCATTTGGACGCTGGTTCCACCACAGGGGACTTTCACCCCATCAGATCACGCCCATGCTGGGCGTACACAATTCAAATGCACCGGACGGAAAAATTCGCTGGTGCTGAGTTTGAGTTTATCTGCCGCCGCTGATTTGAGCCGTTAGCTCTCACTATCACGCTGGACATGGTTTTTGAGATGTGGCGTAAGTTGGTGGGTGAATCATATTGGGATATATCGGATTGCCTCGGAGCTGGCGATCGTGAACGAAGAAATCAGGAAAATTGAGGCGATCTCACATCGCTACGGTCTGGAAATTCCTGCCTAACGAAAAAATGCCCTCTCAGAATCCCCTCGGAGGGCTTTGTTTTTTGATCGGTACTGGGAGGATAATTATGGAAAACAATTATGGAAAACAATGCCCCACAGCAGATTGCACATCAATCGACTCTTATTGAGCAACTGAAAAGACGTAGACCAGTACTGATAAAAATCCTTGTTGCTGGCAGCGTGTTTTTTGTGATGATCAGCCTTTATCGCGTGGACTGGTCAGAATTTGGGGGAAGTCAGGATCAAAACGTTTTGACTGTGCAAGAGGATATTACTCAGGGAGGTGAGACAACGCATAAGACAACGATAACTACCACCGACAAGCTGACCCCTGGGAAAAGTCTTTGGGACTGGATGACTTTGTTGCTTGCACCCGCAACGTTGGCAGGATTAGGGTTTTTATTTCAATCTAATCAGGAGAAAACTAAAGCAGAGAAGGCAGAAGCTGAACAAAATCGGGAGAAGGCACAGCAGGAAGCCGATCAAAAGCGGGAGACTGAACAACAGCATCATCAGGCTCTACAAGACTACCTAGCTGAGATCTCAGCGTTGCTGGTAGACAAAAAACTGAAGACCATGTTGCCTAAAAAAAATCATCATCAAGCACAAACTGAACACGCAAGTGATACAGCATCTGATACAGAACCAGCGCAATCTGAAACATCAATAATTCCATCTATTGATCCGCAAGCGGCATTACAGGTTGTCAAAGCAAGAACACTATCACTACTACGCCTGTTTGACGAGGATATGCCACGTAAATCAAGTGTTCTTCATTTCTGGGCGATACTGCACTTTTAACGGCGCTAGACTTAGATCTATCATCTTCTGATTTGGAAAAAGCCGATTTCCACAGGGCTAATCTCAGCGGTGCTAACCTCAGCCTTGTCCACCTCAGCCGTGCCGACCTCAGCGGTGCCGACCTCAGCAATGCCGACCTCTGGTTTGCTAATCTCAGCGGTGCTAACCTCACCGGTGCCGACCTCAGCAATGCCGACCTCAGCAATGCCGACCTCAGCGGTGCCGACCTCAGGGGTGCCCACCTCGGTGGTGCTAACCTCACCGATGCCGACCTCAGCAGTGCCGACCTCAGGGGTGCTAACCTCAGCAATGCCTACCTCCACGGTGCCGACCTCAGGGGTGCCGACCTCAGGGGTGCTAACCTCAGCAATGCCTACCTCCCCCGTGCCGCCGACCTCACCGATGTCTTACTCAGCGGTGCCTACTTCAGGAGTGCCGACCAAATGTTTGCCAAACTCAGGGGTGTCCAACTCAGCGGTGCCTACCGCGCGCATCCCCGCGCCGATGCCCAAATCAGCTCCATCCACCCCCGCGACCTCAGTGGTGCCGACCTCAGTGGTGCCGACCTCACCGATGCCGACCTCAGCGAGGTAATACTTTGGTGTGTCGATCTATCATCAGTCAAAGGACTAACCCCCAAACAGCTATTCCATTCATTCCTGTGCAATGTCCTCTTGCCTGACGATGTACTGGACCCGAATCGTCACTTCTTGTCTGAGGATATAAAACCGGACTCGAATCGTGACTGTGAAAAGTTGCCAGAACTATTAGTAGAGAGGTATCCCGAAGAATATGAAACTTTGGAAAAAGCAAAGGAGTTTGTAGACCGCTTAAAAAGTATAAAAATCAAATAGACAGCTCGTTACAGTCTTGAAGTCCCCGCATGATCTAAAACGACACATCCCGCTACGATGGACAGCCGATACCCAACCCGATCCCTAATACTCACCCGATATTTACCCAGCGTTGTCCAGACTGCGAACTGCCGCTCCTGGCAGCAACGGGGCGAGTGTGTCGGTGTGGTGATTGTGGGTGGGTGGATGAATCCGGGCAATGATCGTAGGGTGGGCATTGCTCACTACCAGCCAGCTAACAACGCCCATGCACACCGACCGCTGAGAGTCGTTCAGTTGTGATGCAAAGGTTATCTGCGGCGGGTGATGGGCAACGTTAGCGACACGTTTGTGCAATTGTTGCGATCGCGTAAAGTAGAGCTAATCCAAACAGCAGCGTAAGATTAGATGGGGTCGATCGCCGTCAAACAAACCGATTGCGGCGGTGCTGAACGAATGAACAATTGGGGTGACAATCCCCCCGTGGTTGCCCTCTTCGCGCAATGGGTAGGCACGGGGGCGCTACCCCTACGATCATCCTTAATCAGGATCGATCGTTTCTGGTTGCCCCGACTCGCGTGTCGGAATTTTGGACGATCGCCAAATCCACCAGCCCGCGATCGCTAATGTGAAATTTCCGACCAGTGTCATCGCAGCTTGCACCGTCACGACCCAACTCAGCGAGGCGGGATTGTCGAAGAAATGCCAGGTGCAGGCACACATCGCGCTCACTAACGCAGGCAACATTCCCAACGAGAGCGATCGCCACGCCAGATTTCCGCTCACCTCGGCATAGCGCCAAATCAGCCAAATTGCCGCGACCCATTCAATCACACTAGAAACATGAATCACCCAAGTGGGAATCGAGAGAGCGTGCATAAAAATCATTTGTCCAATGAACGTTGAATTTGCAGCGATCGCGGATCGCAAGCTCTAGTCTAAATTGACTTGCCGCTATAGAATTGGCTGCAACCTAAAATCTGAAATGAACAAGCTTCGAGCAGTGTTGTGTGGCTACTATGGCATGGGTAACGGCGGCGATGAGGCCCTGCTGGCTTCTTTGCTGCAAATGTTGCCCCCCCAAATAGAGCCGATCGTTTTGTCAGGCAATCCTCAGCAGACCCGCGATCGCTACAAGGTGACAAGCTGCGATCGTAAGTCCCTAACATCCGTTGTTCAAGCATTGCGTCAGTCGGATATTTTTATCTGGGGTGGCGGCAGCTTAATGCAGGATGCGACGAGTCCCTATAGCGCTTTTTATTATGGGGGCTTGATGAAACTTGCCCAAGTGATGGGGTTGAAGACGATCGCCTGGGCGCAAGGCATCGGGCCCTTGAATCGATCAGTGACTTGCTGGCTGACTCAACAAGCGCTTAAGAATTGTGTTGGGGTGAGTGTGCGCGATCGTGGCTCGGCGGCTTTATTGCATCAGTGGAGAATTCCGTCGGTGCTGGCTCCCGATCCCGTTTGGGCAATGGAGTCGGAAGCCGTACCGGGATTGTGGGATTTGCCTGCGCCCAGAGTTGCCGTGAATCTCCGATCGCATCCGCTTTTAACGCCCGATCGGTTGACTGTTCTGACTCGT
The DNA here is from genome assembly GCF_003003695.1 of Phormidesmis priestleyi ULC007. Lineage (NCBI taxonomy): Bacteria > Bacillati > Cyanobacteriota > Cyanophyceae > Leptolyngbyales > Leptolyngbyaceae > Phormidesmis > Phormidesmis priestleyi. The sequence continues at coordinate 28,000 of NZ_PVWG01000046.1, read as the reverse complement.
GCCCTAATCGATTTCCAAAAAGCGACTCAGACCTGTTTATTGCTGTTGCCATTTCAGGCGAGTCAAGATTTGGCGATCGCTCAAACTATTCAGCCACAACTTCCAGGGTTTAGCAAAATTCTAATGTTAGAAAACCCGCAGGAACTAAAAGGGGTGTTTCGAGGCGTAGAGATGGCGATCGCGATGCGATTTCATGGGCTGATTATGGCGGCGGCTGAAGGGTGTCGGTGTTTTGCGTTGAGCTATGACCCCAAAGTCACCCACCTGATGGATGAGCTAGAGATACCCGGATGGGAACTGACCGATCTGCCGCCAGACTCGCACCAAATCAGTCAAACCTGGCTAGAGCTTTATGCCAATGGCGAAGCGCTTTCAACCGATCAAATTCATTCGCTGGTCGATCGGGCGTTGATGCATCAAGACGTGTTGCGAACAGCCTTGAGAAAGCTTTGAAAATACGCAAATTCGACGACTTCATTACAGCCCACCGCGCCCCTAAATCCCCCAAATTGGGGAACTTCAAGCCAAACTTTCCGGTTCAAAGTCCCCCAGAATGGGGGATTTAGGGGGCATAAGCCGCCCACAACGAAGTGAAAAAACTCGTCAATCTGACGTTAAAAATAGAATTTTTTTAGCTTCCAAGTTTAGGGAATCAATTTTATGTGGTAAAAAGTTGTTTTATAAGGTTGATTTGTTAGTAACATTCTCTAGAATCAATGTTTCTTCAAGCTCCGATCGCACGACAGAAATCTCAAATCGTTGGTTCAATTTTAAGCAACTGTCGGTATAACTAAGTCTAGAGAACTTAAACTTTGACTTGAGTTCTAAACGCTCCGTCAAAAAACGCCAAAACACGATCGTCAGGTTCCTTTCTTCTAGGGTAAATAAATCGCGATGAATGAAGCTGAAAATTCAAACAATAATCCCAGCTTGTTTGAGTCCATTCCCCAGTCTGCGTCTGAACCAGCCGAGCCAGACTCTCTTGCAGAAGAGTGGACAACGGTCGATTTCCCCAATGCGCTGCCCGTTGATGAAATTCCTCATGCGGAGCCTGTCACCTCTGACCCCGATAACTCACTGCAAATTCTGAGCGATCGCGTCTGCAAATTAGACCAGCAAAATCAAGAGCTTCGCCACCAAAAAGACGATCTAATTGGCGTGTTAGAAAAGCAAGACCAAGAATTTCACGCGCAGATTGCAAACTTAACGAAAGCGCTGCAACAAACTCGCAACATGCTGCGGCTAGAGCGACGAAACTGGGAGTCACAATCGCGGCAGATTAAACAGCGATCGTACGAGCAAACCGCTCACATCGCTCAACAGACTCAAGAATTGACCACCACTCAAGAACAGGTCGTGAAGCTGTTTCGAGAGTTAGAACAGGCTCAACAAACAGCCCAACGTCAGCAAATCTTGGTTGAAACGCTGACCCATCAGCTAGAAGCCAGTCAAGAACAAGTTGCTCTGCTAGAGCGCGACTGTGCCCACACTCAACAGCGATATAGTGACCAGACGCAACTCGTTCATCAAACCGAAAACGCTTGCAAAGACCTGCGATCGCGGCTTCTGCGTCAACAGCGCTACACCATGCAGTTTAAAGCAGCTTTAGAGAAGTGTCTGGAGGTTCCTGCTAAAGCTGATAGTTTAGATGACTTGCTGCTAGAGACGGGTACAGGTGTCATCAGGCAGGATGTGATCAACTATGCCTCTGATTTGTTAGCGCCTAAAGCTCAACCCGTTCAGCCCTGGTCAGCGCAACCCGAATTTTCAGAACTCGACCCTCTGCCAGACCCGCATTCATACATTCCGTCTCCTTGGGATGAAGATCCTGAGCTTGAGGAGTCTGAAGATCTGATCTTCCCAAGCCAAGATTTTGACAGCACTTCTACAGAAGCGATCGTCGATGAGCCATTTGAGACTTCTGTAATCGTCCCTTCCAAAGTCGATCCGCCAATGGTGAGCTACACGATTCAACGATCGCAGGAGTCATCAGACGCGTCTCTACCCGAAATTCAGCTATTTACACCCGACGAGATGTCTGCGATCGCAGAAGAGACTTCAGCAGAGAACGAATGGGCGATCGTAGACCCAACCTCGCTTGAGATCGAATCAGATTTAGAACAAAAATTTGACACCGCTCTGCAAGCCCTTGGCGATCCGGTTGAGTCGTTCGCCTGTGAGCTTGAAGACTCGCTGCGAGATGATCAAGAGATTCTGAACGAGATTCATGCGATCGAGGAGTTTGCCGATCCAGCGCCAGAGCTTGACTTATTTGAGCCTGAAGCGATCGATCCGACACCCAACTCAGTGCAACCTTCATCGCCCTTTATCACCTTGCGATCAAGAACAGCCAATGATCTTGATTTGCAGAATGTGCCAGAGGATGAGGTGCCTCTTTTAACAAACGGGCCTTCTCCGATCGTCTATCCGCTGCGATCGTCTAGAAAGCTGAAGTCTTTGGCTGCCGTTGACTTACCCTCTTTCCCACGTCCAGGCAAATAGTCGAAACGGCCCTGGCGCAGGCACATTCACCCGTCGCTGCCCTCGATTCCCATACCGATGTTTTGCCTTCATAGGAGTAGTCAGAACGCCTCTAGGTTTAGCCTAAATTCGTTCTCGCTACTCCTTGACATTAGCCCTAATGTGATCTTAATGAACGAGCCGCCCGACGATCGCCAGTTCGCCCCCGCGACTCAACGCAATCGAGAGCCGATTCTTGACGTGCTTTTGCAAGTGTTGCCGCCGACAGGCACCGTGTTAGAAATTTCCAGCGGCACCGGAGAGCATGCGGTTTTTTTTGCGCCTCGACTCGCGCCTCGTCGGTGGTTGCCGTCTGACCCTAACCCGATCGCACGAGACAGCATCGCAGCCTGGCGAAACCACTGCCCCGCCGAAAATTTAGACGCCGCGATCGCCCTAGATGCTCGTGATCCCATTTGGACGATCGTGCCCGATCAGCAAAACTCGATTACGGCGATCGTCAATATCAACATGATTCATATTGCCCCCTGGACAGCTTGTTTGGGGTTGATGAGCGGAGCCAGAAGACTGCTTCCGGTGGGTGGAGTTTTGTATCTGTATGGCCCGTTTAAGCAGAATGGCAGACACACGGCACCCAGCAATGCGGCGTTTGATCAGAGTTTGCAGGCACAGAACCCAGAATGGGGAATTCGAGATCTTGATGCGGTGATCGCGATCGCTCAGGCGCAAAATTTGGCGCTCTTAAAAACCTATGAAATGCCAGCCAATAATCTTTCGGTGGTTTTGCGACGATGAAGATTGCAATTTGATGCGATGTTGCAAAACATATTTAAATATTGCGAAAGATTACCGATTGAAAACTTCCTCACAACTTCCTCATATTTCAATTCTATCGTCAAGGATAACGAAACGGTTACACAAGCTGGATCGCTAATAACAACCGTTCGTTAATAAGTTGGAAATTTAAAAACGATGACTACATGCCCTTGTTGTTCTAATTCAATGCTGCGACACGTTCGACACGGATCGCTGTATTGGTTTTGCCGTACTTGCTGGTCAGAAATGCCAGATATTAATCATTCTGTGGGTCGATCTATTCACTCTGCGGCTTTACTAAATTTGAAAGCTCCAACCTATAGCTAAACAGTGATTAGGCGATCGCTTCTTTCTCATCTGCTTCTCTTCTGAATCTACAAATGTTTGGAGGCTTGCGATGAAAAGTTTTGACTATGTGATTTTAGGTGCAGGACTCGGCGGACTCTCTGCCGCCGCCTGTTTATCTCGTCAGGGATATCGAGTTGCTGTGCTCGAAAAACACTATTTGCCGGGCGGCTGTTGTCATACATTTGACTATGGTGACTATCGCTTTTGTGCTGATGTGCACTACATTTCGCAGTGCAACGCCAATGGAACGATCGGGCGATTCCTAAAGTATATCGATCGCGAAGTGTCCTTTAATTCCCTCGATCCTGACTGCATCGATCGAGTGATTACGCCAGAAGCAGACTTCAAAATTCCGTTAGGGTGGGAAACATTTCGCGATCGGTTGATCTCGACGTTTCCAGAAGACGCGCAGCCGATTCGTCGCTATTGTGATGAGATCAAGCACTTGCATCAAGAAATGCACGACCTGGTGCGAGATGTGCGTTGGTATGATCAAAAATGGTCAGATTGGTTCAAGCTGCCAAAATATTGGAACCTGTTTGTCAAACGCGGTTGGACGCTGCAAGATCTTTACGATCGAGTTGGACTGTCGCCCAAAGTTCAGGCTGTGTTGGCGGGTCAAAGTGGTGACTATGCCCTGCCGCCTAACGAGATTGCATTGATGACTCATACCTCACTGGTGTGGGACTATTCTGAGGGGGCTTACTATCCCAAACATCACTTTAAGCACTTTGTTGATACGATCGTCGATGCCATTACTGACAATGGCGGCATTGTTCAGTTATCAACGCCTGTTGAGCATATCGAGGTCAGCGATGGTAAGATTCAAAGTGTCACGTCGGACAATCAAATTTATCTTGCAAGCAAGGCTTATATTAGTGATTTAGATCCCAAATTGACTGTTCAGTTGATGCACGGTTCTCAATCGTTAAGCGAATTGGAACAGCATCGTCTAACCCATTACGAATATTCAGCGAGTGCATTCAATATTTATTTGGGTTTAGATCAGCGTTTCGATCCCAAAAGCTATGGAATCGGAAACTGGAATATCTGGTACTATCCAACCGGAGATCTCAATCAAGAATATCAGCAACAGCTACGCGATAACTTAGACCACCCGTGGGTTTTTATATCTTGCCCAACCACCAAATCTGATCAGCCAGGAATGGCTCCAGAAGGGCACCACGTCTTAGAAATTGCCACCGTGTGTTCTTATAAATCCTTTAAGCAATTGCATGAGTCTGATCCTAAAGCTTACAAAGCTAAAAAGCGGCAGATCTATCAGAACGTTATGACTAGTGTGCGAGATTTGATTCCTGATGTCGATCGCTACACTCGCATGAAGGTTTATGGCACACCCACCACCAGCGAATATTATCTGGGACAACCTCAAGGAAACATTTATGGTGCCAAGCTGGTGCCCTCTCAAGTCGGACTCAATCGCTTGGGCTATATGACTGAGTTGCCCAACCTGTTTTTTGTGGGGGCAAGTGCAGGATATCCCAGCGTTCCGGGCGTGATCGGCAACGGCATGGATGTGGCTGAACTGGTGACAGGTCAGTCAGTTTGGGATCGAGCTAAATCTCCTGAGTTAGTGAAGGTTTAACTTATCCGTAAACACTGCAAAAGGTTGCTTGACGCTAGTCCGCATTTAGTTTGCGCTGATGAAGCTCAGGCAACCTCCACCAAGGCACGTTTGGCTGCTCGTGGTGCTCTTCGTGATAGCCAAAGTGATAACAGGTGACAAATGACCAAAACACAGACCAATTGCTGCTCTGGGCACGATTTTCATTGACATAGCCACCTTCAGGTTCGCGGTGAGGTAGGTAAGTGCCAAAGAAAAACAGTTGCAGAGAACTAGCGATCGCAGGTGCAACCCAAAACCAGTTTAAATTCACTTCTGGCACCTTTAGAACAAGGCTAATGATGTTGTAAATTGCCATCAACCCAAACAAACGCACCCAACTCCAGTAGCGAAACATGAAGTAGCCATACCAAGCGAAAAAGTTTTTAAACTTGCCATTGTGAAAGTCTGGATCAACTTCACTTGCAGGCTGTTGATGATGTAACCAATGAGTTCTCATCATCTTTTTATAATCAAACAGCGCATACACAAGCAACGCAAACGATCCAATCCTTTGATTGAGTTTTGGATTGCTAGGAGCAATTGCTCCGTGCATGGCATCGTGTGCAGTGATAAAAAGTCCAGTGTATAAGAATGTTTGCCAAATGGTTGCCGCGATTCGCCACCCGATCGCAAGCTGAGAGATATCGATCAACAACAAGACAATTAAGCTGATAGCCCAAGTTCCGATAATGCCAAAAGCAACCAAAACTCCTCGATTGCGGGATAAGATTCCTTCACCTCGTTTGACAGTGGTGTTAGAGATGTGCGCTGATGGCGCAAAAGTTTGGCTAAATTGAGTCACGCAGTTACTCCACAAAACGGCAAACGGATATGAGCAAGATTCAGTAACTCTGATCTTGAAACCTTTACAAATTTTAACAAACGCTTCGTTACTATACACCTCTCTAGAGGCTTATAGCTATCGCTTGAAAATCATCGATAGTTTTCGTGTAATCATTCAGTTACGATTTCTTTAAACTCACTTGTTCTTTTACAGCTTTCATACTAGGGAGTTCATTGTTCCTCGCTATCCATCTCTAGAACTAATCTATTTGCGATTCTAAAGACTGATGTTTTAGTGAGTTTGACAAATAGACTCCTTCAAAATGAACATTTAGGTGAGACTTAGATCTTGCACCTCTCGCAACAACCGCCCAGAACTGAAGTTCCTGGCTGATCGCTCAAACCCATTGAAATGGGTTGAAACCTCTTCTCAGTCCTCTTCAGAGGACTTTGGCGATCAGCCCGAATTTTAATTCAGGGTGGGTGATTGGGAAATCGTTGAGACTGGTGCAAGATCTGAGGAGAGCTACTTTTCAACACCTTTGCCAAGTCGGCGAAGTATGCCGCGAATATCCAACAAAAGTCAGACGACTTTCAAACTCGATCGCGCACACTAAAAGACAGTCCCTCTCAAACGGCAAAACTGATGGCTCCCACCGTTTTGATCACAGGTGCCTCTCAAGGCATCGGCAGAGCAACCGCGCTTTTGTTTGCTCGTAATGGTTACAATCTTGTCCTAGCCGCGCGTCAACCCGATCGTCTAGAAGCTTTTGTCCAAGAACTTAAAAGCCTCAGCTATTCAGCGATCGCCATTCCTACAGACGTTAGAGATCCGCAACAGGTCAAAAATTTAGTGCAGCAAGGATTGGCAGAATATGGCTCGATCGAGGTGCTGATCAACAACGCCGGAATTTATGCGTCTGGCCCGGTCGATAGCTTCTCATTAGAAGATTGGCATCAAACGATCGACACCAATCTCTGGGGTTATATTCACACCATTCATGAATTGTTGCCACATTTTATCGAGCGAAAGAGTGGCACGATCGTTAACCTCAGTTCGATTGGCGGCAAAGTTCCTGTGCCTTATTTGGTGGCTTACAATACTAGCAAATATGCCGTTACTGGCTTGACCCAATCGCTGCAATCAGAGCTTGCGCCCAAAGGAATTAGCGTGTGTGGCATCTATCCCAATCTGATTAGAAGTGATTTGATGGAGCGGGCAATTTTTAGAGGCAAAACTGAGGACGATGTAGCGGCGCGTCGTCAACAGCTTGAGCAAGTTCTCAGCGTGCCAGTAGTTGAAAAGCCCGATGATGTTGCCAAAGCAATTTGGGATGCTGTAAAACACAAACGCGCTGAGACGATCGTCGGCTCTGCCAATTTATCGATCGCTTCTAATCGGCTGTTTCCCGATCTGATGCAGTGGGTATTTAGACGCACCTTCAAGAACAAAGATCAGGATTATGGCACCTCGATCGAGGGATGATGTGTGGAGTTTTTGAGTAGCGATCGGTTTTAGAACGCTGTATCTTAAAGTGTCCATATCATAGCAAGTCAGCGAACTCGTCAACGGTCAAGCCTATTTGCCGAACGCTCGCACGCAAAGTCCCTCGGTCTAGCTCTTTGTGATCTGGTATCGAGACAGTTGCTCTAGGTTCTTCACGAACTAAAATGATGTGGCTTCCACGCTGTTGATCGACGACAAAGCCTATTTGCTCAAGTGTTCTAACACATTCTGCGCCTGAGATAACAGGCAGCTTTCTCATACCAGCACAACCTCGACCTGATCGTCTGGAATAGACTCACCCCGATCGTGCAGAACCTCAATATAGAGAGTAATTGCTTCTTCAATATTCGCTAGAGCTTCGTCGCGAGTTTTTCCCTGACTGATACAACCTGGCAAACTTGGTACTTCAACAACAAAATAGCCGTCTTCGCCAGGGTATAGCAGCACTTTACGTTTGGAATTAGCCTGCTTTACCACAGTCATTGCTTAATATCTATTGGGTCATCTTGTTCAAATAATAACACTCTGTTCAACAAGTGTTTGGAGCGATCGCCTGTTGCTAGGAAAAGAACTCGTGTCTTGTTAGATGGTTGCTCAAGCTTTTGCAGGCTTCAAAACCAGCTACCAAAAAAGAACGACGCAGTAAACAACTGTACAATCTCTAGCGCAGAAAGATAGCCATCCGAGAGAGCCGCGATCGCATTAGCAACAGTTTTAAGACGGTCAGTGGGTGCCGAGTGAATCGGCTATGTTTGAGAATGAAACCCCTTTCCACGTTAGAGTTCCCCAATGTCTTATGCACTGAAGGCGATTTATCGTAACGGAGCATTTATCCTACAAACAGCTTGCGACTTGCCCGAAGGATCGGAGGTTGAATTATTGATTCAAGCACCTCAAATTATCTCTCCGCCCATTTCCGATGCGGAGACGAAGAAGCAGTTTCTAGAGTTGTTGGTCGATCGGATGCAACAAAACCCAATCCCACAAAATGCGCCTCGCTTTACACGAGATGGATTGCATGAACGCTGTTGATACGAATGAGATTCAAATCGCCAAACTCATGCCAGAGATAGCGCCGATCGACGGCATCCGTGTATGTTTGTTGCACGATCGCAGCAGGCAAAAATGCAGTCAGCAAATCGAGATGACTCGCTTCGGGTTCATGCAATCTGCGTAGAGAAATTATCGTTACTTCAGTTTAATTTTGAGGCGTAGTTTCAGAACGCCAATCTGGAGCAGCCCAACGACCAAGCTCACCGGGCGCAGATAACCGCACCATCATTAAATTCACACCGGTCTCATCAATGAAAACCAAGTCTTCTGGACAGATGTCTCAAATCTCTTCCCGATACTCCCGTCGCAACAACTGAACTCGGTCTGTTTCAGCTTGACTGGCCTGCAACGGTTTTTTTCGAGTCAAATTCAACTGTTGTAAGGTACGGCAAAGCGTACTTGGACTGACCCGAATCTTAACTTGTTGTTCGAGTTGAACACACAATTCTTCTAGCGTTGCCTCATTATCTTGTTCCACCAACTGCTGAACCCGGTCGAGATGATTCGCCAACTTGCTGTCAAATCCACCGGTATGAGGCTTTGGCTCAATCGTCTCTTCTGTTTGATGCTGTTTGAGCAACAGTCGCACAAAATTAGGACTGACCTTGAACCGTTTGGCTAATTCCCGCTGCGATCCTTCTTGTTGTTCATAGGCATCCACAACTTTCTGACGCAGGTCTAGAGAGTAAGCTTTCATCTAGCAATCATTAAGGGTATTGATAGATCAAGGTCATATTGATTTGATTTGTGATGACAGATTCGCAGTAGGGGCATGACACGTCGTGCCCTCTCGCGATCGTTCAAGCCGTCGCAATTATTGTTGAAATCGGTATGAGCTTACCGCGATCGCAGATTGTTTGCATGTAAACAATCGATGTGTTATCTTAGATTCATAAAGTACGAGTTAGAACATTCTTCACTCAAACAAGTTTTTCTACGAGGGGTTGCTCAGAGGAAATTATGATTACGATTCGTAAGGCGAACGATCGCGGACACGCCAATCATGGCTGGCTAGACTCTTATCACACCTTTTCCTTCGCTGACTACTATGACCCCAAGTTTATGGGCTTTCGCAGTTTGCGAGTGATCAACGAAGATCAGATTGCAGCAAAGCGCGGGTTTGGCACCCATTCTCACCGAGATATGGAGATCATTACCTATGTGTTAGAAGGTGCGTTAGAGCATCAGGACAGCCTGGGCAATCGATCGGTGATGCGTCCAGGAGAGGTGCAGCGCATGACGGCGGGAACTGGGGTGAGTCACAGCGAATATAATCACTTCGATCGAGAAGCCACTCATCTGCTGCAAATCTGGATTTTGCCTGAGACGCAAGGGTTAAAGCCTGGATACGAACAAAAGGCATATTCAGACGCAGAAAAGCGCGGAAAGCTTTGCCTGATTGCGTCTCAAGATGGTCGCGATGGCTCGGTTAAAGTGCATCAAGATCTCAACCTTTACGCCACGGTGTTAGGTGAAGGTGAGCAGGTGAATTTCTCAGTTAAGGACGATCGTCAGATCTGGGTTCAGGTTGCGCGTGGCTCTGTGATGCTCAACGGTCAACTTTTAGCGCCAGGTGACGCAGCCGCCGTTAGTCAAGAAACCTTACTCGATCTAACAGGTAAAGAACTCGCCGAAGTTCTGGTATTTGACCTTGTTTAGGATCGTGAATTAAATCAATACCCAAATCTGCGTCCGGGCATGGCACGGCAGTGCCCCTTGCCTCTGCAAAGAACCAATATTATTCAATCCACGATCCTTAGGATTCTGGATTAAATAATGGGGGACAGCCGTCTCGGCTGTTTAAGTCAGGCAAGATGCCTGACCCACAAAGTTTTCGGAGTTATTTAATTCACGATCCTTAAACAAAAACTATGAGTTTTGAGTGATGAGTTTTACATCAAGAACGCATACACTCAAAACTCACAAATTCAAACCTTAAAATTCTTTCAAGGAGATCACAATGGCACTGGGAATGATGGTCGAAGGCAAATGGACAACCGATTGGACAGAGCGAGACGAAAAAGGTCAGTTTAATCGAATGCCGACTCACTTTCGCGATCGCGTCACCGCCGACGGGTCAAGCGGCTTTAAAGCTGAAGCAGGACGCTATCACCTCTATATCTCGCTGGCGTGCCCTTGGGCGCACCGAACCCTAATTATGCGCCAACTTAAGGGACTAGATGAGGCGATCGGGCTGTCGATCGTCGATGCCGTTCTCAGCGACAAAGGCTGGATATTTTCGGAAGCACCGGGGGCGATTCCTGACTCGGTAAATCACGCTGAATATCTGCAAGAGATTTATCTCAAAGCCGATCCAAAATATACCGGGCGAATTACCGTTCCGGTGCTGTGGGATAAAGAAAAACAGACGATCGTCAATAATGAGTCTCGCGAAATTATTCGGATGTTTGATGTCGAGTTTGACGCGATCGCTCAGTCAGAGCTTGATCTCTATCCAGCAGATTTGCGCGAAACGATTGATCAGACGATCGATGCAATTTATATGCCGATTAATAACGGTGTCTACCGATCGGGGTTCGCTACCACTCAAGCAGCGTATGAGGAAGCCGTTACAGACCTGTTTGAAAATCTCGATCGCTGGGAATCTGTTTTGAGTTCACAGCGCTATCTCTGTGGTGATCAACTCACCGAAGCTGATATTTGTCTGTTTACAACACTATTGCGATTCGACTCGGTTTATCACGGTCACTTCAAATGCAATCTCAAACGCATTGTTGACTATCCCAATCTCTGGAATTATCTCAAAGATTTATACCAGCATCCACCCATTAAAGAAACCTGCAATCTCGATCATATCAAGCGACACTATTATATGAGTCAGACACAGATCAACCCTAATCGCATTGTGCCCAAAGGCCCAATCATTAACTTTGAAGAGAAGCACGATCGCGATGGCTTTGCCGCATAGATCTTTTATAGCAATCCTATTTCAGTTGTGAGAGTGGGACAAGTTTCCAGCCTATACGGGCAAGATGCCCATCCCACAATTTACTTAGGATTGCTATATGAGTTTTGAATAACAGACGCTTAAGCCCAAAATTTAGAACGTGTAACTTATTATTCAAAACTCTTGGAGGTCAAAATGGCAGCAGGAATGATGGTGGATGGTAAGTGGGCAACTGAACGGACTGAGCACGATCGCAGCGGCAAGTTTAAGTCAATCCCGACTACGTTTCGCGATCGCGTCACCGCCGATGGTTCGAGTGGCTTTAAGGCAGAGGCGGGGCGCTATCACCTCTATATTTGTTTGGGGTGTCCTTGGGCGCATCGGACGCTGATTATGCGAAGTCTGAAAGGATTGCAAGAAGCGATCGGGCTGTCGATCGTCGATCCCATAATGAGCGACAAAGGTTGGGCGTTTTCTGAGGAACCGGGCGCAATTCCTGACGCGGTGAACCACGCTGAATATCTGCAAGAAATCTATCTCAAAGCCGACCCAAAATTCACCGGGCGAATTACCGTTCCGGTGCTGTGGGACAAAGAGAAAGGCACGATCGTTAACAATGAGTCTCGCGAAATCATTCGGATGTTTGATGTAGAGTTTGACAGTCTTGCTAAATCCCAGACAGACTTTTACCCACAGGAATTGCGGACAAAGATTGACGAGACGATCGATGCGATTTATGTGCCGATTAACGCTGGCGTGTATGGAGCCGGATTCGCCACCACTCAAGCAGCGTATGAGGAAGCGGTTACCGAACTGTTTGAGAACCTCGATCGCTGGGAATCTGTTTTAAGTTCACAGCGCTATCTCTGTAGTAATCAACTCACCGAAGCGGAGGTTTGTCTGTTTGTAACACTACTCCGATTTGACTCCGTGTATTATGGGCATTTCAAATGCAATCTTCGTCGGATTGTAGATTACCCCAACCTCTGGAACTATCTGAAAGATGTTTATCAATATCCAGGCATTCAAGAAACCTGCAATTTAGATCACATCAAACGCGGGTATCACATGAGTATGATAGAGATTAACCCCAATCGAATTGTGCCCAAAGGCCCGATCATCAACTTTGACGAAAAGCACGATCGCAATCGATTTTAACTAATCTCGCCAGAGTACAATTCCGCCTAACAACCCCGATATATTGGGAACAATTTTGACATTGGGCGGCAACTCGATCGTGATTTTGTTGGTGTTGCCGCCCCCGATATAGAGCCGATCGTAGTTGAAGAGTTTTCTCAGAGACTCGATCGATTGTCCTAATCGTCGGCTCCACTTTTTTTGACCGACGCGGTCTAAAGCGGCTCGTCCTAATTGCTGCTCATAGGTTTCCTTATTGCGAAACTCGTGGTGTCCCATTTCTAAATTGGGCACAAGTTTGCCGTTGAGAAATAAGGCAGACCCAAAGCCCGTGCCCAGCGTGATCACCAGCTCAACGCCGTGCCCTGCAATCGCGCCCATACCTTGCATATCAGCATCGTTTACCACCCGGACAGGCTTTTTTAAGCGATCGCTTAACGCCTTTGCCAGATCAAACCCAACCCAATCGGGGTCAAGATTGACTGCCGTTTCGGTGACTCCTGCCCGCACCACACCCGGAAACCCTGCCGAAACGCGATCGAACTCGCCTTGCTGATTTGCCAGAGACACGATCGCGTTAACGACGAGATCAGGCTTTGCAGGTTGAGGCGTTTCGGTGCGAGAACGTTCGGTCTGAGGCTGCCCTGATTCATCTAGCACCAGGGTTTTAATCCCACTTCCGCCAATGTCGATCGCTAGCGTTCTCACCACCGTTTTCACCCTCTGTCGTTTGTTCTGCACCACTACTTATTTTTGCAGCTAACTCACTGAAAATTGTGAATTAAATTAACGTGAATTCGATGAAGCTTTTCGCTGCGGTTGCCAATCCGGGTTGCCCCCCAAATCCCCCAAGATTGGGAACTTTGAACCTAAATTCTGGGCTTAAAGTCTCCCAGAACTGGGGGATTTAGGGGGTTGAAGCGCTGAAGAACGAAGCGAAAGAACTCAGCGAACTGACGTTAAATTAAGATCAGAATTTGCGTATGGCCATAGCACGGCAGTGCCCATTAACCTTGCAAGTGACCGACATGATCTAATTCACGATCCTAATCAAACCAGCCAATATCTTGATCTGAGAAACTGTTTTGCATCGGATCATTGGGGAAAACCGGACGGGCAAGGGTCGCTGCCTGATGTCTGCGAAGACTGTCTTGTCTGCTCTCAGCGGCAGGCTGTGCAGGGCTAGGCTGAACCGTTAGCTGTGCAGATTTTGCTTTGGTTGCGAGTTCTACTTTCAGCGTTTGCTGTTCTTGCTTGAGGGCTTTATTTTCGTCAATCAGTGCTTGATTCGATTCGGCTAATTTCAGCGCTTCTTTTTGAGTTTTATCTAGCTCTGACTGAATTTTATTTGCCTTGTCTAGATTGGTTTGCAGATTTTGCACCAGCATTTTTTGCTCATCAAGCTGCGATCGCAGGTCTTCAACGCTTTTTTGCAGAAGCTGCTCTTTTTGATTTGACTGCTCTAAAGACTCTTTGAGCGCCATCAGATTTGCTTCTAACGCAGGGACGACAGTGGTTTCAAGCTCAGGCTCTGCTGGGGTCGAAGGGGCTGGCTCAGATGCAATGACTTCAGAAACTTCAACATCAACGGGTGCGCTCGCCCACTCATCTTTCAACTCCAGATCATCTGGCTTGATGACTGTCTTCGCGTCTTCAGGCAGCAATTCCGCATCTACGACAGGAGTCTGGGGCGGCTTGCGAGGAGTTGTCTTGCGGGAATTAGCGGCGGGTTGTCTTCTGACCATTACTCTCTCCTAGACGATTGCCCAGTAAAAAACTGCGAGGCAAACGCCTCTGCCGTGACTATAGCGTGTTGGCTGACACAAAAAATAGATTTGTTACGGTTCGTTTGCCAATGTCTGCCGAAAGTGAGAGCAGCCCATCGGCAAGTCAAACATGTGCAACTCAAACTCACGCGCCAAGTCTTCGCAGACTTTAAGTCCACGGACGCTACTGCCGTGTGCATCCAACGGCGGCGAAAAAACCGCGATGCCGACTTGATTAGGAACCACTGCGATAATGCCGCCCGAAACCCCACTCTTGGCAGGAATTCCAACTTTATACGCCCATTCACCTGCAAAGTTATACATTCCGCAGGTGTACATCACCGACAACACATCTCGAATGTAGTGAGACGGGATGGCGCGATCGCCCGTCATCGGATTCACGCCTTTGTTGGCTAAGGTTGCCGCCATCACTGCCAGATCGCGACAGTTGACCATCAGCGAACATTGCTGAAAATAGAGATCGAGCGCTTCGTCGATTTTCTCGTCGATCATGCCAAAATGCCGCATCAAGTGGGCCATGGCTCGGTTACGGTGCCCCGTCGATCGCTCCGACATAAACACCGACATATCGATATAGACATCCCGCCCGATATAGTGCCGAAACATATCGAGCATTCGGTTTAAACGCTCTGTGGCTCCGGTGCCTTTGATCAGACTGGTGGTGGCGATCGCGCCCGCATTCACCATTGGGTTATCGGGTCGCTTCGACGATTCATCCAGTCGAATCAGCGAGTTAAACGGGTCGCCCGTAGGCTCAACGCCCACTTTAGCCAGCACTTTGTCGCGCCCGTGTTCTGCCAGCGCCATGCCATAAACAAACACCTTTGAGATCGACTGAATCGTGAATAGCTGATCAGCGTCTCCAACTTCAAAGATCCGACCGTCTACTGTGACGACACAAATGCTGAAGCAGTCAGGATCAACCTTCGCCAATTCAGGAATATAGCTGGCAAGCGCCCCGTCGGTTAAAGGCTTATATTTGAGGTAAAGCGCGTTGAGGAACGACTGAAATGGGTGTTCTAGATCTCCCATGTTTGTGGCTGAGTGCTGATTAATGACACAACTCTAATCGAACTGCCGCTAAAATAAACAATACTGTTCAAGGAAACGATCGATCGTATGGATACTGTAGAACTAAAGCGTGACGTTGAAGTGTTATCTGAGCGCCTGGGTAAAACTCAGGAGTATCTTTGACGTTCCTGCCCTGACCGCAAAAATTCAAGATTTAGAGCAAGTCGCCGCCCAACCCGAACTGTGGGAAGACCAGACAAAAGCTCAACAGATTTTGCAAGAACTCAACGACTATAAATCGCATCTTCAGCAGTTTCAGCAATGGCAAACTCACCTCGTCGATGCCCAGACGATTCTAGAATTGCTGGAGCTAGAAATGGATGACTCGCTGCTCGAAGAAGGCCAGCAAAAAACTCGCCAACTCAAGCAAGAACTCGATCAGTGGGAGCTTCAGCAAATGCTCTCAGGCACCTACGATGCTAAGGGTGCCATTCTCACGATTAATGCGGGGGCTGGCGGCACTGACGCTCAAGATTGGGCAGAGATGCTGCTGCGAATGTATACCCGCTGGGGTGAATCTCACGGCTATAAAGTGCATCTTACTGAAGAATCAGAGGGCGACGAAGCAGGCATTAAGTCCGCCACATTAGAGATTGACGGCAACTATGCCTACGGTTATCTCAAGGTCGAAAAGGGCACCCATCGCCTCGTGCGAATTTCGCCATTTAACGCCAATGACAAGCGGCAAACCAGCTTTGCTGGGGTGGAAGTGATGCCGATGATCGATACATCTGTGAAGTTAGACATCCCCGATAAAGATTTGGAGATTACGACTTCTCGCGCTGGCGGCAAGGGCGGACAAAACGTCAACAAAGTTGAAACTGCTGTGCGAATTACTCACCTGCCGACGGGGATTGCAGTGAGGTGTACTGAGGAGCGATCGCAGCTTCAAAACAAAGAAAAAGCCCTCGTCATTCTCAAAGCCAAGCTGTTGATCATCGCTCAAGAACAGAAAGCCAAAGAAGTCGCTGACATTCGCGGAGACATTGTAGAAGCAGCTTGGGGCAACCAGATTCGCAACTATGTGTTTCACCCCTATCAGATGGTAAAAGATCTCCGCACAGGGGTCGAAACCACCGCCATTCAAGATGTGATGAATGGAGAATTAGATGTCTTTATTGAGGCGTGTTTGCGGCAAGACAACCAGCTAGTTGAGGTTTAAAAAAGCTGAGGAATTGTGAGTTAAAACAATTCACAACTCATGTGATGTGCGACTAAGAACCCTCACCCCAAACCCCTCTCCCAGGAGAGGGACTTTCAAGTAGTCTCTGGTTCCCTCTCCTGTGGGAGAGGGCTAGGGTGAGGGATGCTTTTGGGCAATTTTAGGAAAGTCGCACATCGCGTTAACTCATCAGTTTTTAGTTTTAAAAATTGGCTTGATTGGGTCTAAGTTTGGGTGCTTGTAATGCTTAGAGCAACTTTCATTAAAAGCTGCCTTGACAGTAAGACATCGAGTTTGGTAGAATCCGCACTTTTTTGAGGTATAGTAAAGAATATGTTACTTAACTCAATGCAATATCCAGTGTCAGTTTTTGAGCGTCAGAAGAAATTAGCTACACATTGAGTGACGCTCAGAAAAAGCAACTAGCCCATTACATAAGCCTCCCAGCAGAAGCTCTAAATGCAACTGCCTGGAGTAATTCACTACAAAGGTTGAGTTTCCATTGAAAATTCAAGCAAATGATATCCAGTCGGGCGATCGCATCATTGCTTACTGCAATAACAAGATGCAAATTTGTACAGTGAAACGGGTTATAGATCCGGATCTGAGTAACATCACCCTATCCGTCTTTACCTCTGAGAGTTCGCGAAATTCACTGTCTCGCGTGTTGCGGTTTCAGCGGGATGCTTTGGTTGAACTACATGCCAAAAACCCCACTGAAACAGATATCGATTCTCTCTGTGAACAACCCTAAAACTCAGGGAAGGTTGTCGATCGTCACCGCATCAATGTGTTCGGCTGGGTAAAACTTAAACACTCGCGAGTAAAAGTAAAACTCCCCATCTAGTGCCCGCTTGATGTTCTCAGCCTTGCGAAAGCCGTGCTGCTCTCCTTCAAACAGCACATAAGCGACGGGAATCCCTTTGTCACGAAGTGCATTCACCATCATTTCGGCTTGGTTGGGCGGCACGATCTTGTCTTCGTCACCCTGGAAGAAGATTACCGGGCAGGCGAGACGATCGACAGCGCTGATGGGCGATCGCTGATCATACAAGTCCTTTTGTGCAGGATAGGCACCTATCAAACTATCTAAATAGCGCGACTCAAACTTGTGGGTGTCTTCTGCTAATGCTTTGAGATCGCTCACCCCATAATAGCTCGCTCCTGCCTTAAAAGTGTTGCGGAAGGTGAGGGCACAAAGGGTTGTGTAGCCGCCTGCACTGCCGCCTGCAATGACTAAGCGATCGCCGTCAACTTTGCCTTGCGCTGTTAAATATTTGGCACCGTTGGCGCAGTCGTCAACATCGACAATGCCCCATTGGTTGTTGAGGCGTTGCCGATAAGCGCGACCATAGCCTGTGCTACCGCCATAGTTGACATCAAGCACGGCAAATCCGCGACTTGTCCAATATTGAATGCCTAAGTTTAAAGAGGCAGACGTAGATGCCGTAGGGCCGCCGTGACTTTTGACCAAAAGTGGAGGACGTTCGCCGTTTGGAGCGGTGTAGTCACGATTTTTAGGCGCATAGTAAAGGGCGTAAGCGGTTAAGCCGTTTTCAGTCGGAAATTCGATCGCTTCAGGAGCCGAGAGATAACTGGCATCGATCGACAACTCGCTGGCGCGCTGCAAGACTTTAAAGGTTTTAGCGGTGAGATCCAACTGCACGATCGCAGACGGTTCTGTCGCTGACCCGCCCACAAAAGCAGCTTGACCTTGATTAACTTGCAGCCCTGCAATGCTGGTATAAGGACAATCAAGGGGTGCAAGCTCACGAGTGGTTAAGTCCAGAATTGCTAAGTGGCTGATACCGTTTTGAGTGTAGGTGCAGAGAATTTTATCGCTGTCAGCAAACCCATAAGTAGACATGCCAAACACCCACTGGGGCAAGCCAAATTCTGCTTCTAACGTCAGGACAGACTCGACTTCACCTTGAGGATGCCAGCGATCGAAGTTCCACCAACCTGCGCGATCGCTGACAAAATAAAGCACACCATCGGGCGACCATTCAGGCTGAAAAATTGATTCTTGTTTGCCGCCTGCAATATGTTGAGGGTCGCTCAGACTGCCATCTGACTGAACGTGAGCCACCCATAAGTCAGTGCCATCCCACGGCATGTTGGGGTGATTCCACGAAATCCAAGCGAGAGATAAACCATCAGGGCTGAGGCGCGGAGAGGCGTAGAAATCATGTCCAGATGCGAGAATCGTCTGCTCGGCTTCGGCTTCGCCCAGCGGAATAGCAACGATCGTATTAACAGCTTCGCGATCAGCAACTTGATGATCTTCTCTCACGCAAATTAAGCGATTGTGAGCGCGATCGAACACGGCATCTGCATAGCGTAACGATTCAGCCGACGTTAAAGGCAGAGGAGCGGCATCACCAGATTGACGATAGAGACGCTGATCGGAGAAGTTAGAGAAATAGACTACGCCATCGGCAGCTAAAAACGCTCCGCCTCCATATTCATGCACACGAGTCCGGGCGTTGAAGGGGAGCGGCGTTTTCTCAGTGGTGATTCCTTCTGGTGAGCGGTGCATGATTACATTGCGTCCGCCTTCACTAGGGCGTGACTCGCTCCAATAAATGTCTTGACGATCGAGCTTGATTTGCCCTAGCCCGATCGAGCCAGCGACAATCAAATCTGAGGTGATTGGCGATTTCCAAGATCCATAAGGGGAAATTTGTGGGGCAGTCATAAGCTTTTCTAGAGTCTCTCTTAGTAGTGTGCCACGGAGCGCGTGATTTAACTTTAGACGTTCGATTAGTAATACTTCAGACAGGTTGCATAATCTCCGATGCCCAAGTGTGAAATAGGCTAACACCGCTTCAGTCGTCTATTCCACACGGAGTCTAACCATGTCTCAACTCATCGTTCAATCTCCTGCGATCGCTGCTCCCGATAGTCAAGCTCAATCAGCAAACACTTCGTCGATTGATCGCGCTCATGAATCAGCAGTTCAAGGCAAATTAGTGGCTCAATGGCTGCTAGATGAGAATTCCAAGCTCTACTGTCGATGGGTTAAGGCGAATTAATTTTCATCTTGCACCTAGCGATCGCCCATGATCTTTCTGCGCTTGTCGCGATCGCTGGCTATGAAACTACCAGCTATGGCACGGTTACAACACCATCAGCGAGGGAATCACAATGGTAGCCTTTTTCACAAATCTCCCAGACATTATTGCAGCAGCGTCAAAATCCCCATTAGGCATCAGTGCTTTAACCGTAGCCGCACTTTCGTTTATTAGCTTCTTCTTTTTTCGTCGATCGTCTGAGTGGACGAGGATTGCAGTCTTTTTCCTGATGGGAATTGGGGCTTTTATCATCACTGTCATTGGAATCGGGGCTTCTAGCATAACTGACATGACGAGGCAGCGATCTGATCCAAAAACTTGGAACTCTCCTCCTCCAGTTCCTACTCCCATTCCTACTACGCCCTCCGTTCGACTCTCTCTTTCAGTTCCTACTCCCATTTCTACTCGGCCCTCCGTTCAACCCTCTCCTGCTCCGATACGCCTAGTGGCTGGTACATGGAGAGCGCAAATGGCATCTTCAGTAATTATGACCATCACAATTGATTCAGATGGAACATACACGAAGAAGTGGCATTTCCTCAAAAAGAATGTCGAGGTTGAAATGTGGGGAAGTTATTATATGTATGGCAACTACATCGACCTAAACTGCGGAGATTTTTCACCTCGTAATACTGTGTTTGATTCTGTACTTAGTCGTTGTTCTGGAAACCTAGACCAGCTCAGGATTCTAGATCAGAATCATCTCAAAAGCACAGGCACAAAGAGTACAGATTTATATCGAATTCGTTGAAAATCTGTACTATTGCGATTAGGTGATTTGTGTTAAAGTCAAGAAGGGTGTTAAATCCGGTTGACAGCCTTGTTTTCCTTAACAAGCGCATCTCCGAATCTAACGTCTCTGCAATTTCTGGTTCTGGAGATTTCCTTCGATGTCGATTTATGTTGGTAACCTTTCTTACGAGGTTACGCAAGAAGATCTTTCTACTATCTTTTCGGAATATGGCGCAGTAAAGCGGGTTCAGCTTCCGACCGATCGTGAAACGGGTCGTATGCGTGGGTTTGGGTTTGTTGAAATGGAAACAGACGCTCAAGAAGCGGCTGCGATCGAAGCATTAGACGGTGCAGAATGGATGGGTCGTGATTTAAGAGTCAACAAAGCGAAGCCCCGTGAAGACAATCGTGGCGGTGGGCGGAGTAGTTTCTCTGAGCGCTACTAAAGCAATCTTTATTGAGTATGAGACCTTGAGCTTAGGCGACAGCAGTCTGCTAGTTCAGGGTCTTTCTGATTTAAATCATGAGAGCCAGACTTGAAGACGAGATTGTTTTGCTGCATCACGAAGACGTTCCCCCGTTTAAAAAGGGTGGATCGGTGGTGCGAAATAGCTATTTTTGGGCGCTGAAATCGATCGCAGGACGAGCCAGCCGGGGGAGGGATTGGGAATATGAACCAGAGGTTTGGCTTGCCCTGCAACGAATGCTGCTTTCGTTTTCGGAATCGGGTTATTTGGGGTTGTCGGAGACGATATTAGAGTTTCCGGCAGACACCGAAGAGATTCCGGCAGTTTTGCGCCCGGTAGCGACTTGGCAATAGCTAGGTTAACGTCAGTTCGACAGAAGTGATTGGCTACGGTTGTGAATCCGGGAAGCCCCCTAAATCCCCCAAAATTGGGGGACTTTGAGCCAAGAGTTCCGATTCAAAGTGCCTCAGAATGGGGGATTTAGGGGGCTGAAGCCGCTCAAAACGAAGTGAAGAACCTCGTCGAACTGACGTTAGGTTAGTGGGGTTGAATTCTGCAGCCTGAATTGGGGATGGGGATTTCTGGTAGCTTTTTAACCAGAAATCCCGCAGTTTAGCAACGCTCTATTTAGTGTCCATCCAATTTTGACCTGCGCGGATTTCGACCAGCAACGGCACACTTAACTGAACTGCGGTTTCCATTTGAGATTTGATTTGAGGCTGCAATTCTTCCCACGCGTCGGGGGCAACTTCAAACACCAGTTCGTCATGAACTTGCAGCAGCAGTCGCGCCTCATATTGCTTTAACAACTCGTGCAGCGTCACCATCGCAATCTTGATAATGTCGGCGCTAGAACCCTGAATTGGAGCATTGGCGGCAGCTCTTAAAAGCTGCGCGTCGAACTGGTCACGAGTTTTGACTTTGCTCAGGTCGATCGAGCTTGGATCAACGCCGCGCAACTGCTTCAGCGAATCGCTGGCAAAGTTGAAATAACGACGACGACCGCGAATCGTTTCGACATAGCCATTGGCGATCGCTTCTCGCTGCATTTGCTGCAAATAAGCAAAAACGCGGGAGTAGCGATCGTTAAACCGCTCAATAAATTCTTTGGCGACTGATGATCTAACCCCAGCTTCTCTAGCAAAACGTTGGGCACCCATGCCATAGATTACGCCGAAGTTGATAATTTTGGCTAACCGCCGTTCTTCAGAACTGATGTCATCTTTTTCGAGCAATAATTTCGCCGTCAGCGTGTGCACGTCTTGATTATTTCGATAAGTCTCGATCAGAATAGGTTCTTGACTGAGATGTGCCAGAATTCTCAACTCAATTTGTGAATAATCTGCCGCTACCATCAGCCAGCCTTCAGCAGGGATAAATGCTTTGCGAATCTGACGGCTAAATGCAGTCCGAATCGGGATGTTTTGCAAGTTGGGGCTAGACGATGACAGCCGACCCGTCGAAGTTGCCGCTTGGTTAAAGTCGGTGTGAACCCGATGCGTATCGGGGCGTACCAGGTTTGGCAACGCATCCACGTAGGTAGATTTTAACTTTGAGAGCGTCCGATGTTCGAGAATTAAATCAACTACAGGATGATCGCCTTGTAGTTTTTCTAGCGTTGCCGCATCGGTTGAGAATCCGGTTTTAATTTTGCGAGATTTCTTGCGATCGAGTCCTAGCCGATCAAATAACAACTCACTCAATTGTTTAGGAGAAGCGAGACTAAATTTTTCTTGGGCAGCTTCATAGGCGCGTTGCTCAAGTGATTGCAAATCGTGTTCTAACGTTTTTGAAAAGTCATTCAAATACTGTTCATCGATCCGCACTCCACAGGCTTCAGCCTCAGCTAAAACGGGTTCTAATGGCTGTTCGATTTCTAATAATAAACGGTGTAATTGAGGAATGGGTTCAAGGAGCGATCGCAGCTTGGGCACGAGATGAAACGTGCTATAAACATCCATGCCGCAATAGTCGGCGACCGCAGCAATGTCAATCTCTGGCAGGGTTTTGCCTTTAGTCACAAGGTCAGTATAGTCAAGCGCTCGAATGCCTAAATAAGTTTGACTGAGATCGCCAAGTTTGTGACTGCCTTCGGGATTAATGACATAACTCGCCAGCATGGTGTCAAAGACCACACCCGCGAGGTGAATGCCTTGGAATCGCAGCACTAAGCGATCGAACTTGGCATTCTGCAATGATTTGGGATAGTCAGCACTTTCTAGAATTGGACGCAGCGTTTCTAACACGAGAGCTTTGTCTAAATTCTTGCCGGATAAGTGTCCGATCGGAATATACGCCACCGTATCTTTTTCGGGTGCCCAGCAGCAGCCGATGCCAACTAAATCTGCATCTCGTGGCTCTAAAGAAGTGGTTTCAGTGTCCCAAGCAACGGGGGTTTTTGCATCGGTGCAGGTTTGCAGAATGGCGACCAGTTCGCTGAGTTTTTGAGGCGTGTTGATGATCCGCGGCGCGAGAATGACGGGCTGAATTTTTTCAGCATTGGCGGTGTCTTCGGCACTAAAAAACCACAGATCATCACTTTCACCATAGCGAGGAACTGGTTTTTGGGTGGGAGTGGTTTCTGCCGCCTTCGCACCTTCGTCAGACAACTCGGTGCCATCGCTGGTGAGTTGAGAACGCCATTTTTTAACTTTGTTGAGGAACGATCGAAACTCAAACTTTTCTAGCAGTGCGGTGACGTGTTCTTCATCAAAGCCCTGAAGCTTGCAGGCAGCCGGATCAATGTCGATCGGCACATCCAAATGAATTTGCGCCATCCACTGCGAATGACAGGCAGCATCGCGTCCGTCTTCGAGTTTTTTCTTGACCGCACCTTTAATGTCAGTGATCGATTCATAAACTTTCTCTAACGATCCGTAAGTGGTAAGCAGTTGCACCGCCGTCTTTTCACCAATGCCTTTCACACCGGGAATATTGTCAGACGGATCGCCGCACAGCGCCTTAAAGTCAACGACTTGCGAAGGCAACACGCCCATTTTGTCTTTGACTTCTTGCACCCCAAACTCTCTGGGAGGCTGAACCCCTTTGCCATAAACGGTGCTGAGATAGAGAATTTTGATGTGATTTTCGGCATCAACTAGCTGAAATAAATCACGATCGCCGCTCAAAATCTTGACATCAAACCCAGCCCGTCGCGCTTTGTGTGCCAAAGTGCCGATCACATCATCTGCTTCATAGCCGGGAGTGACGACGATCGACAAATTCATCGCCCTGAGCAACTCTTGAAGATTTTCTAAGTCGGGCATAAAATCTTCGGGTGTTTCGGGGCGATCGGCTTTATAAGTGTCGTCTGCCTCATGGCGAAACGTCGGCCCGCCCAGATCGAACGCGATCGCAAGATAGTCTGGCTTTTCTAAC
The DNA here is from genome assembly GCF_003003695.1 of Phormidesmis priestleyi ULC007. Classification (NCBI taxonomy): domain Bacteria; kingdom Bacillati; phylum Cyanobacteriota; class Cyanophyceae; order Leptolyngbyales; family Leptolyngbyaceae; genus Phormidesmis; species Phormidesmis priestleyi. The sequence goes on along the minus strand of NZ_PVWG01000046.1, from coordinate 3,669 downwards.
TCCACCGTTTCTAACAGCGCTTTGAGAAACCCATAAGACACGCTCGTCGGAACGCCCGTTGAGGTGCGAAGCCCGCCGTCTCGCCCTTTAGCAAAGGCAAAATAGGCCCGAAACGCCAGCGAGTGACCATCAACAAGAACGATTTTGGGAAGCTTTGTCACAGAACGATCGAAAGGGGACATGACTTTATTGTAGCGAGTGAGCGCGATCGAGATCGGGTTCGGGGTGTCAAGTCGTTGTAGGGGCATGGCACTGCTGTGCCCGTAGGCATTAGCAAGTAACCGATATTGTTTAATCCACGATCCTAAGCAGGTTGAAAATAAAACGCCGCGCCCAAGATCACGTAGGTTGCCAACAAAAGTACGCCTTCTAACCAGTTCGATCGTCCGTCTAAACTAATCAGATTGGCAACCACCACTGCAACAGTGACAGCCACCACCTCAAACGGGTTAAAGCTGAGATCCATCGGTTGTCCGATCGCTTGCCCCACTAACACCAACATCGGTGCCATTAACAATGCAACAAGCAAACTAGAACCCATTGCAACCGATACCGATAAATCCATATTATTTTTAACCGCAACGCCAACAGCCGTCACATACTCGGCGGCACCTCCTACCAATGGTAAGAGAATCACTCCAGTAAACAAAGGCGTTAATCCTAACCCTTTGGTCGCTTCTTCAACCACACCTACAAAAATCTCAGACTCATAAGCAACTGCCACCGTCGAAGCGAGTAAAACGCCGAGCCAGAGCCGCAAATTAGGCTGGTGTAGGGTGCCGTCACTGTCTGCTTCGAGTTCAGAGATGCCGACCTCATATAAATAGTTGTGCGTTTTGAGCGAGAAAATCAGCGTCATCACATAAACCGCAATCAACACGATCGCGACGGTGGTTGAGAGTTCTTTAACGGGCAAGGTATCGACTTCTCCAGCAAAATAAAACGCCATTGATGGCAGCAAAATCGCAATCACCGCCAGCGTCATTGACGAGCCATTGACTCGCGCCACGATCGGCTTAAATTCTTGCTCTTTAAATCGCAGTCCGCCAAAAAACATTGACATCCCCATCGCTAGCAGCAAGTTGCTAATAATGGTTCCGGTAATGCTAGCTTTTACGATGTCGATCAGCCCGGCTCTGAGGGCCACTAAACCAATAATCAGTTCGGTGGCGTTGCCAAACACAGCATTGAGCAACCCGCCAACCGACGGGCCTGTGACTACAGCAACTTCTTCAGTCGCGGTGCTTAACCAAATGGCAAGAGGCACGATCGCCAGTGCCGAAGTCACGAAAACCGTCAGGGTTCCCCATTCTAATTTCTCGGCCGCGATCGAGATCGGGACGAAGATGAGGAGTCCGATCGATAAAATCTTTTTAATGGACATAGAAAATCGCCTAACGTCAAAAACTATAGCGATCCTATGTCAATCACGCAAAAATGGCTCGAAAACTGTGGCGATCGACAGTTAGTCAATTTTCTTCTGTTTGTGTGGCTCGATCGTGCAGCAGTTCAAGAATTTTGGGATGGGTATGATCGTGGGTATAGTTTAGAAACTGCCCCAAGCAAGGGAATAGTCTGTCTGCCATTCTCAAACCCTGCGGCCGGCCATTACTCATTGTACGCAATCGGGCGATTCCTTCAGAGTTGGCAAAACTTGTAGAAAGCTGAGAGTACCAATTTTTGTCAGCAGGACAAATTAGGGGTAGGTTGAACGCAGGAACGATCGCATGAAAACTCAACCCTGGCAGATGGCAGCCGCGATCGGTTTGGGCATAAGTGGGGCGATCGGGCAGTATTCAATAGATCGCTTATTCAGGTTCCAAGGGGTCTGTCAATAGCCGAATTCCTTCCAGAATTTGACGGATGCGCTCGATCGAAAGCGTACCAATTTTCTCTTCAAGTTGTGACTTATCAACAGTAAAAATCTGGGAAACGTTGACAACGCTTTGATCTGGCAAATCTGCCTCTCCTAGTTCAAGCAAAACGTTTCCTGGAGCCTTTGCACGTCTCAGATTTGTTGTTAATGCACAAACAATCACAGTGTTAACCTGGCTATAATTCATTCGATCATTTTGAATCACAACGTGCGGACGGCGATAGCCAGGACTGGAGCCAACTGGTTCTTCCAGGTCAATCCAAAAAATATCTCCTTGCTGAATCAAACGTCATTCTCCAATACTTGTCGATGTAGACGGCGCATTCCCGCCAGAAGCCGCTGATCATCTGGATCAGGAGCGTCAGTATAGGCCTCGTTAACTTTTTCCAGGTTTAGCGATTGGCGAACTTGATAGCGCTGGACAAACTCTGCTATAGCCATTTCTAATAGTTGGCTGCGGGAAATATTCATCTGATGGGCAATCGCTTCTGCATCTTCCAAAAGTGATTGTTGTAGCACGATCGCCGTTTCAATGGTTGCCATGATCAATGCCTGGTGAAATGTAACATTATATCGATCTGAGCCTATTATACAATCGCCTGTTCTACTGGTACGATGGCAGCAATTCACCGGATTGAGGTAAGGAGGGCGATCGCATGAAAACTCAACCCTGGCAGATGGCAGTCGCGATCGGTTTGGGCATGAGTGGGGCGATCGTGATTTCCATACTTCCCGCTGTTGCCCAAAGTGTGATTGTGCCAGATGAGACGTTGGGGAATGAACGATCGGTGGTTTTGCCGCTGGATGCGAATGGATTTCCAGTAGATGCGATCATCGGCGGTGCCCAACGCGGACAGAACTTATTCCACAGTTTTCGCGAGTTCAATGTCAGTGCGGGGCGCGGTGCCTATTTCTTTAATCCAGATGCGACAATCCAAAATATTCTGGCACGGGTGACAGGTAGCAATGCTTCGACAATTCTGGGCACGCTCGGCACATTTGGGCAGGGTAGTCCAAACTTGTTTTTGATTAATCCCAATGGCATGATCTTTGGTGCCAATGCGAGTTTGAACGTACAAGGGTCGTTTGTGGCGACGACGGCAAATGGGGTGAAATTTGGCGATCGGGGGATATTCAGTGCGACACAACCAGAGATACCTTCAGCCTTACTGACGATCGATCCTTCGGCATTTCTGTTCAATCAGATTCCGGCTGGGAATATTGTGGTGCAGGCTAATCAGCCGATTTCGCCTGATAGCGACACTTTGGGATTGCAGGTTCCAAATGGGGAGTCGCTTTTGCTGTTGGGGGGAAATGTCACGATCGATGGTGGACAGTTGAATGCGTGGGGAGGACGAGTTGAGTTGGGGGGATTGGCAAAGCCAGGAATTATTGGTCTGAATGAAAACTGGAGTTTGCGATTTCCGGATGGAATAGCAAGATCGGATGTATCCGTTACCAATCAAGCTTTCATTGATGTTCAGGCTGCAAATGGTGGCAATATCTCCATTTATGCCCACAACTTAGGAATATCTCGCAATAGTTATCTATTTGCTGGGATTCGTGAAGCACTAGGAAATCAGGAAAGTCAAGCCGGAGATATTATTCTGGATGCTATAGGTGAGATTCAGGTTAGAGACCGAAGCTTTGTTTCGAACTTTATTGATACTGGCTCTACAGGAAATGGTGGCAATATCAATATTGTGGCTGATTCCTGGGAGCATCCCACCTTTGCGATGAGTATTCATACTCAGTGCCAACCTCGCCATTCAATTGGACAATCTAATAGAAGT
>NZ_PVWG01000045.1:0-35445 GCF_003003695.1 Phormidesmis priestleyi ULC007 | reverse complement strand
TAGGCTCATAAAGCTTGGAGTTCAAGCTAGGGGATTTCTCTAGTATCTATTTTCTTTGATTAATGGATCAGCCCTGCCATTCTGAGGGACTTTGAATTGGAATTTTTGGCTTGAAGTCCCAAAATTGGGGGATGTAGGTAGCTCTCCCGAATTCACACTGCCTTCGGCTCAGCAAAGCTGTTCGGAGCAAACCATTTCTGTCGAACTGACGTTAAAAAAGAAGCGACTTATCCCTGCTAGATGGGCATGAGGTCGCTTTCCCCGGCTGTTGCATCGGCTTTTTCACCGCACCCTTTAGAGACTTTGCTTTGTTTTCTAAAACGAGGTTTTCATATCAGATTTATATATTTTGAATCTACTATTTACAGCAAGTCAAAGAAAGATCCATACCCCATCATGCTTGCAGCAAACATTGTGTACGCCCTACTCGGTTTGCTTGCGATCGCAGCTTTGAATTATTTACAGGGGCAAGAGCTTAATTAGGTTTGTCGAGAAACGCGAGTCAGGATTTGGGCATTCTCCAACCAAGTCCAAGTCCGCTCAACAATCCATCGTTTGGGTTCGACCTGGCAACCTTTGGTCTCAGTTGGACGCTGACTCATCTCAACGCTCACTTGTCGCTCTGGCTCGGCAAAGTAGCGGGTGATTAATGCGCTTAAGACTTCCCGATCTCCTTGGTCTGCCAGCACTTTAGCAATCCGTTCAAACTGCTCCCACACCCAGACCAAAACCGCAGGAGCCGCCTTGACATCGGCGGTATTCGCAGCAGTGACATAACCGCCCAACACGAGTCCCAATCCCTCTACAACAAGATGGTGCTTGCACCCTTTCACCTTTTTGGGTCCATCAACCCCGTGTTCTTCCCCCTTTTGGTCCGAGTTTGACGGACTGACTATCGATGATCCCTAAGCGCGGTTGGGACTCTCGCCCTTCCCGAACCCGCACTTGTGGCACTAAAGCTGCATTCCTCTGCTCCCAAACGCCTAACCTGACCCACAGGCGAAAGTAGCCATAGACCGTCTGCCAAGCCGGAAAATCGCTGCCCAGGTTGCGCCATTTTGTGCCCTTGTCAGCCCGATAAAAAGTAAATCGACCTCTCGGAGGTTGCCCACGGGCTTTTCAGGCGGCAGTAATGGCGCTATCTGTGGAAAATAAAAGTATGGTTTGAACCTTCTCGATCGAGCCAGCGTCTAATGTCATGAAGCAATCACTCGATTGGCTTGTTGACGTTTTAGGACACTCAATCTCTATGAAGAACAAACTTTTTCTGCTCCTACCCGGTGCGATCGCGCTATTCATCTCGGCTGCTCCTGTTTTAACCGCTCACGCTCAGTCTTCTGCACCGACCGCACCGAGAGCGGGTCAGAGAATGCAAAATCGGCTGAATTTGACCGCCGACCAAAAAGCTAGACTCAAGACGATTCGTGACAGCGTGCGTCAGCAGATTGAAGGGGTGCTCACCTCTGAACAACGAGCAAAACTGCAAGCCGATCGCGGTCAAGGCATGAAGCGAGGTCAGGGCTGGAAGTCTCTCAATTTGAGCGATGATCAAAAAGCCAGAATCAAGCAAATCAGAGAAAGCTCTCGCAGTCAGATGGAGAGTGTGTTGACTCCTGAGCAACGCAGCCAAATGCAGCAATATAAAAGCCAACGCCGCGTGAAACCTGCTCAATAGACAACAGTTTTCACGATCGCTATCAGGCACCTTTCGAGGTGCCTTTTCTTTTTTCTAGAGACCCGACCTGTCGGATCTCTACCGCGATCGTTCAACCCATCGCAATTGTTTTTGAAATGGGTAGCAGCCCAAAAGTTTCACCATTCTTAATAAAAATGTTGGGTAGCTCGATCGCCTCTCATCCCTCTGATCCCAAAAGGCGAGTAAATGCAGAGTCAACGGTGGTTAATCGCGAGAATCCACCGCTTTTAAACCAGTTCGATCGAGAATTTGAGCAAATTGAGTCCGATCGGTAAGCTGCGTGAGGCGCGAAGCAAGATGGTTTGCTCAAACTTAGGCTCCCCACTTTTTTGTCTATTGTTCTTATTTTTATATAAATCGGCACATAAAACTCTAAATATGTTTAGATTTGGAACTGATAACGATTCTGAGAGCTTGAAGGAGTTTAGGCTAATTTTAGGACTCTCTAGCTCTTTTTTAGTGCCCTCTTTACTTAAAATGCCTCTTCCAATCGTCCGCAACATCGTCAATAATGCATTCAGAGACGAGAGAAGAAAGGCTGACACCCCTTAGCAGTCATAAAAATCAAGGCTGATCGCCTGTTTTAAGCTCCCACTCACCCCTTTTGAGCAGAGATTAGGAGAAACAACTAGTGAAACTCGCAGTTTACGGAAAAGGTGGCATCGGCAAATCGACCACCAGTTGCAATATTTCGGTTGCCTTAGCACGGCGCGGCAAAAAAGTTCTGCAAATTGGCTGCGATCCCAAGCACGACAGCACTTTTACCCTCACGGGCTTCCTGATTCCGACGATCATCGATACGCTGCAAGAAAAAGACTATCACTACGAAGATGTCTGGCCCGAAGATGTAATCTACAAAGGCTATGGCGGCGTTGACTGCGTAGAAGCAGGCGGGCCTCCGGCTGGGGCAGGCTGTGGCGGCTATGTTGTGGGCGAAACCGTCAAACTGCTTAAAGAGTTAAACGCTTTCGACGAATATGACGTGATTTTATTTGACGTGTTGGGCGACGTGGTGTGCGGTGGCTTTGCTGCCCCGCTTAACTATGCCGACTATTGCCTAATCGTCACTGACAACGGCTTTGACGCACTGTTTGCCGCCAACCGCATCGCTGCCTCCGTGCGCGAAAAAGCTCGGACTCATCCGTTACGTCTGGCAGGTTTGATCGGCAACCGCACCTCTAAACGTGACCTGATCGATAAATATATTGATACAGTGCCGATGCCTGTGCTTGAAGTGCTGCCTTTAATTGAAGACATTCGTGTCTCTCGTGTCAAAGGCAAAACTCTGTTTGAGATGGCAGAGTCTGACCCGTCGCTGAACTACGTTTGCGATTACTATCTCAACATCGCGGATCAGATTCTGGCCAATCCCGAAGGGGTGGTGCCTAACGACTCGCCCGATCGTGAGTTGTTCTCGCTGTTGTCTGATTTCTATCTCAACCCAACCCCTCCCAAAGCCGAAGGCGAAAAAGTTGATCTGATGATGGTCTAAAGAGAGCATTGAGTTTCGAGGTTTGAGTTCTGAGTTGTTAGAGAATAGCTGAGAACTCAAAATTCAACCCTCAAAACTCTCTCAGGTGATTTGTGAATATCGAGCAACTCCGCCAATCTCTTAAAGACAAATGGCTTGTCTATTATCGAGACAACCGCCCTTGGTTAGCTCGTCTGGCTGTCTGGGTCAACTGCAATGGGCAAAGACGACCCTCTTCCAGCTTTATTTTGGCAACGCTTTCTGTTTTAGAGCCAGAACTGACTGCCTTTCTGCCTTTGGTGGTGGATCTCAACAGCAATCCCGATCGCATTGTGATGGCGCTAGGGCTAAACTTTAACCCCGATCGCGCCCTCGACTCGATGGATAAAGGCAATGCCATCATCAACGAAGCCAAACTATTGCCTGCTAGGGCTAAAGTGATTCCTGGCTCTGAACCTGTCAGCCGCGTCTACGCCAAGCGAGACGAAGACTGCGGCGGGTCAGGTCGAAAATGATTTTTTGTCTGACATAATGCGTCTCGATCGCGTTTCTTCTAATCATCGATTTTTGAGAGGATTATTCATCCATGATTGCCGATACTCAACCTCAAGCGCTAAATTTTGAGTGCGAAACGGGCAACTATCATACGTTTTGCCCAATTAGCTGCGTCGCGTGGCTCTACCAAAAAATTGAAGATAGCTTCTTTCTCGTCATTGGCACCAAAACCTGTGGCTATTTTCTGCAAAACGCAATGGGTGTGATGATCTTCGCCGAACCCCGCTATGCAATGGCAGAACTCGAAGAAGGCGATATCTCTGCTCAACTCAACGACTATGAAGAACTGAAGCGGCTGTGTACGCAAATTAAACGCGATCGTAACCCCAGCGTGATTGTCTGGATTGGCACCTGCACCACCGAGATCATCAAAATGGACTTGGAAGGGCTGGCACCCAAGCTAGAAGCTGAGTTGGGAATTCCGATCGTCACCGCTCGCGCCAATGGTTTAGATTACGCATTTACGCAAGGCGAAGACACCGTTTTGGCGGCAATGGTGCAACGCTGCCCCGATAAGCCCGTGGGCGAAGTTGAGAAAGAAGAGCGCAACTCAATCTCTAAACTGCTGAACTTTGGACGCAAAAAAGAAGACGTTGCCGTCACGGAATCCGAATACGCCAAGCACACACCGTTGGTAATGTTTGGTTCGCTGCCTGACCCAGTGGTGACTCAACTGACGCTGGAATTGAAAAAGCAGGGCATTAAAGTGTCTGGGTGGCTGCCTTCAAAACGCTATACCGAATTGCCTGTGATCGAAGAAGGCTATTTTGTGTCGGGTGTGAATCCCTTTCTATCGAGAACCGCCACGACTTTGATGCGTCGTCGTAAAACCAAGCTGATTGGGGCACCGTTTCCGATCGGGCCCGATGGCACTCGCGCTTGGATCGAGAAAATCTGCTCTGCTCTCGGCGTTGAGCCAAAAGGACTCGCCGAACGAGAAGCGCAAATCTGGGAAAGCCTCGAAGAGTATGTGAAACTGATTCGCGGCAAGTCGGTCTTTTTTATGGGCGACAACCTGCTCGAAATCTCGCTGGCGCGATTCCTGATTCGCTGCGGCATGACCTGCCCCGAAATCGGCATTCCCTATATGGACAAGCGCTATCAAGCCGCCGAACTGGCACTGCTAGAGAAGACTTGTCGAGAGATGGGCGTTCCGACTCCGACGATCGTCGAGAAGCCCGACAACTACAACCAGATTCAGCGCATTTATGCCCAGGATATTGATCTCGTGATCACGGGCATGGCTCACGCTAACCCGCTAGAAGCGCGTGGCATCAATACCAAATGGTCGGTCGAGTTTACTTTTGCTCAAATTCACGGCTTTACCAATGCTCGTGACGTTTTAGAGTTGGTGACTCGTCCGTTGCGTCGCAACAACTCACTTAAAGATCTCGGTTGGGGCAAATTGGTCAAAGACGCGAAGGTCTAACGTCAGTTTCTGCAAAATTCCTTGTGATGTGTTGAGGGCAAGCTTTCGAGTTTGCCCTTTTTTGTCTTTTATGCCAACCGATCGGGCGATGGGCAACTTTTTCCTAACGTCAGTTCGACGAGTTTTTTCGCTTCGTTGTCAGCGGCTTCTGCCCCCTAAATCCCCCATTCTGGGTAGGGTCAATTCAAGGTCATGAGAGAAAAGCTGTAAGCCTGATTAACTCGTTCACGGCTGATCAGCCGTTCAACGGAAGTTCAATACTTCTAGATTTTCTCTATCGACCATGAATCGTCCCTACCCATTGAGGGAGCGCGATGGACTGGTAACGAAGTCGTCCAATTCGCTTTAAAAACAAAAAACCCCAGCCGTGAAGCGGGGGTGAATAATCAGGGTGCATCTACCATTCCTCTATTCCTCAAAGGAGAGATGCAATCCGGAGAAACCTGCGAAAATCTTTCCTCACCTTAGAATTTAGACTCATGCACTATCCCACAACTCCTGATGAGCGATATTTTGTGGTCAAGGGGCGGCTGTGGCGATGTTCTAATCCTGGGTTAGACCCGGAAGAACGATCGAGCCTCGTCAAAGATCTGATGAACGCCCGCCGAGCCGTCCGACACGCCCTAAACAGTGAAGATGAACTTGCTCTAAAAACCGCCCGTGAACAGGTCAACACCGCCAAAGTTGCGCTCGGTGAACGAGGTGCCGTTTGGTGGACTGATGGCGCACCTGACTTTAATCGTAAGCTCGTCAAAAATACGCCCTATGCAGATTGGCATGCGACGATCGCAGGGAGCCATATCACTTGTGTAGATGCATAACTTTAGAGCGCGTTTCTAAACTAATCATTAAGCTGTTTTCTCCTGTTCACTATCCCGAACTTCTGGCGTGACGGTCGGAGTGCCCCTGATGGGAGCCGTGGTTGCAGCAATCAGCGCCAGCGTTGCCCCCAGAACCGATATCGTTAACGCCGCACCCAAAGCCGCGCTCGTGGCAGGCTTTCAAGGCACGTTTCAACTCGCAGCATTAATTATCGTAGGAGCCACAGTTGCAACCGCAATCGGCACTCGCAAATCTTGAAAACAAAGAGCGCTCAATTGAGCCAGTTCTACATGAATCACAACTAGAACAACGGGGCGATCGACTAAACAGACAGGTTTCATTCTAGCGATCGGATGGTTTCTCAGTTCTGCCCTAGTTAGCTGTTCGCAAACTAAAACCGCAGGTGCTCCATCCGGTTCTACAACTGCTCTTGCACCTGTTAGTAGTCAAAGTCAAGCTAGTTTGGTGCGACTGGGCTATCAAAAAGGTGGCACTATTCCGATCGCGGGTCAGCAAGTAGAAGAAAAGAATAGCCCAGCTCAAGAATCATCTCTTAAGTTGGGCTAAAACCGATTCCTCTAGAGAGGAGAACACTGTAAAACACTATAAATTTATTGAGAATTATTGTCAACACTATTGCAAATAATCTCAACAAATTTTCAGGACGATCGTTCTCGTCAGATTCAACGGTATTTTTTTACCTACAAAACAACGAAATCATCTCAAACAAAAACAGGAACAGAGTATGATGAGTCAACCTTTTGACCGGACGGCTTCCCTCGATCGCTTATGACTCTTCAACTGCGTGTTTACGTTCCACCCCATCCCCTGATCAAGCACTGGCTGGGCGTAGCCCGCGATGCCGCCACGCCTTCCGCCCTATTTCGCAGTGCTATGACCGAGTTGGGGCGCTGGCTCACCTATGAAGCCATTCGTGAGTGGCTCCCTACTGTCGAGACTACGGTAGAGACTCCGCTGTCACCTTGTCCGGCGACGTTTATTAACCCAGAGGTGCCGATCGTCGTGGTGCCCATTCTCCGCGCTGGGCTTGGGCTTCTAGACGGCGCCCAAGGCATTCTTCCCTTAGCGTCTATCTATCATCTAGGGCTAGTGAGAAACGAGGAAACTTTAGAGGCAAGTTGTTATCTCAATCGGCTTCCTGACCAGATCGACTCGCAAACCCATGTGCTGATCACCGACCCGATGCTGGCGACTGGAGGAACGACGATCGCCGCCATGAAAGAATTGACGCAGCGAGGCGTTAACCCAGCCCTCGTGAGAATTGTGTCAGTGGTGGCGGCTCCTCCAGCGCTGCAAAAGTTGAGTACGGCTTATCCCGGTTTAAATATTTACACGGCCGCGATCGATGAAGGCCTCAATGAAAAAGGCTTCATCGTGCCAGGGTTAGGAGATGCAGGCGATCGTACGTTTGGAACCTAAAACTAGAGTTATCGTTTAGGTCGAACGGCGTTAAACTATAGGTGAGACTCAGTTGATTGAAATGAGCAATATGAGTGATGAGTCAACAAGATAACTTTTCGGGTGGCTTTGTTTTAGGCGCGATCGTGGGCGGTGTCATTGGGGGCGTGCTAGGCTCTCTGCTGACGGCTCAACGACTAGAAGGCACGACCGAAGACCCTTTGTTAAAGTCCGAAGACGGCAAAAATAACAAAACCAAAAAGCGATCGATTCATGGCTCGACTGAGCAAGATATCGAAATAGCTCGGCGGAGCCTAGAAGATAAGATCGCTCAACTTAACGACTCGATCGACGATGTGCGCCAACAGCTAGGCAGCGTTAACGGGCGGGCAACCGAGATCGCTCGAGAACGATCATTCACCGAAGAGCCATAGCGCTAGAATGCTTCGTGAGAGTGATCGCGATCGGGCGAAGATCGCTTAAATCATCTGCAAAACATAAAAACCCCTAGACCTCACCAAGGAATCTGCAAATCTATGAATCCTTTGCAACTGCTCATCAGCACTATTAGCGGCTTTGTCGGCATCTATCTGGTGCTTTTGTTTATTCGGATCTTGCTCAGTTGGTTTCCCAATATTGACTGGCTTAATCCTCCCTTCTCGATTTTGAGCCAACTGACCGATCCTTACCTCAACATTTTTCGATCGTTCATCCCCCCCCTCGGCGGGCTTGACTTCTCTGCAATTCTGGCGATCTTGGCGCTGCAATTGCTTAGAAGTGCGTTGATGTCAGTGCAGGTTTCAGCCGGGATGCAAAGTTCGTTGTTTGGCTGATCTCGGCAGGCGCATCTGACGGTTAGAGGGGTTCGCTTAGTCGAAAAACATAGGACGATCGTAAAGTGGCGGTTCGTCCTATGTTTTTTGACGAGAATTCCTCCGTTACTTTTCTTCATAAACATTCAAGATTGAGAAGCAGCCTGGTGATTAGAGTCGATCTTTCCCAAGCGGTGAGTAAGATCCCAGACCCGCGCCAAGCGAGTAATGCGACGCGCTAGGGTTTGAGCGATGTGATTCTGGGAGCCTTTTCGGTGTTCTTCATACAATGCGAATCGTTTTTGGAACATCAGCGGCAGATGCAAAGTCGGCGGGGCAAGGACAACGCTCAAAGTCTGTTTGGATTGGGAGCAATACCGAGTTCACCTCAAATCCGCACTCTATTGGATGAAGTGGAAGCAGTCGGATTGTTCGAGGTGTTTTTCAAGGTGTATGCGGCTTTGAGGCGGGGTGGTTGCAGCCTGATCAGCATTGGAATGGACATCTGTTGGTCGCATTCGATGGCACAGAGTATTTCAAGTCGCAGAAGATTCACTGTGAGTGCTGTTCGAGTCGGACTCACAAGAATAGCAGCGTCACTTACTTTCATCGCGCCATTTTGCCCGTGATTGTGTCACCGACCCAACGGCAGGTGATGGCATTAGCCCCGGAATTGGTCACGCCTCAAGACGGTCACGAGAAGCAAGATTGTGAAGTGGCAGCAGCCAAACGGTGGATCAGCACTTATGCGGCTCAACGCACCCTCCAGCCAGTGACGTTCCTCGGAGACGACCTCTACACTCATCAACCGATGTGTGAACACTGCTTGGCGCATCAACTCAGTTTTATCTTTACTTGCTTGCCGGAGTCTCATGTTGCGTTCTATGACTGGCTCGGCTACTTGGAAGCCAACGGCGAAGTCAAGACCCTAGAAACCCAACACTGGAACAAGCGCACGAAAGAGATTTATCGCTATCGCTATGTCAATCAGATGCCGCTACGCGATACCCAGGTTGCGCCATTTTGTGCCCTTGTCAGCCCGATAAAAATGGCGTTTAACACTTTTCGTAAATCGACCTCTCGGAGGTTGCCCACGGGCTTTTCAGGCGGCAGTAATGGCGCTATCTGCTGCCATTCTGGGGCGGTTAAGTCGCTGTCGTAATAAGGCTCACTCAGGGTCTCAACTGAGAAATAGTCGATTCTTTTAGGTATCGCTGATCTATTCGCTCCCTGGACTACTCCTTCATTTATATTTACAAACACTTTCTAAAGATCGCCCACCGATTTGTCATATTCGATCGTTCCATAATCGAGTTTGATCATGCGATCGGCAACGTGAAAATAATGATCATCGTGACTGATCACAAAAATGGTTTTTCCCTGACGCTTTAATTTCGGCAAAAACTCAGTGTAGAAAAGCTCTCGAAACGTCGGATCTTGATCCGATGCCCATTCATCAAATAGATAAATCGGTCGGTCTTCTAAATAAGCAGTCAGAAGACTTAACCGTTTGCGCTGCCCTTGAGAAAGCTCGATCGTCGAAAGTCTGCCGTTGCTGATGGTGACTTTGTGATCAAGGTGCAACTGCTTGAGATAAGCCTGCGCCTGATTATCAAGGTTGGGATTGTTGATGCCCAGAAGCCGATCAAACAAATAAAAATCGGCATAAATCGCAGAAAAATGTTGTCGATACCACTCTCGATTTTCTGAGGTGATTCGCTGTCCGTCTAGCCAGATTTCACCCTGATCAGGAACGTAAAGCCCCGTTATCAGTTTGGATAACGTAGACTTGCCACTGCCGTTACCTCCAACAATAAACACCAATTCTCCAGGACGGAAAGCCAGATCGATCGGGCCTAAAACGAAGCTGCTCTCTTCTCCCGGTCGCTCATAGTGGTGAGTGATGCCCCGCAACTCTAAGCGCTGCCAGTCAGGGTCAACCGCGACAGGCAACGTATTCACCTCGGCTTTGCTGCGAAGCGCCAACCCCAAAAGATCAATCTTTTGCAGAGAGACACTGGCTTGACCCAGCACAGGCAGCTTTGCGACCAGCTTCTCTAAGGGCAACGTGGTGTAAGTAAAGATCAAGACGTAACCAGAAAGCGTTTGCAGCGGCACTGCCAAGATTTGAGGCAGCGCAAATAAGACAAACCCGATCGCAAAGAAAAAGATCAGTCGCCCCAAACTGCTCGTCATCGCTAACAAAATCAACGCATTGACATTGTGACGACGATAGCTGGCAGAGGCGACTTCTAAATCATCTGATAAGAAGGTTTGGCGGCGATCGTAGTGCAGCTTTAGCTCCTTAATGCCGTCAGTAATCGTGCGAAAGTGTTTGAACAGTTGATCTTGATCTTCACGAGCCAGCTTTAGAAATTGATAGCCGCGTCTTAGCAACAACTGAGTCGTGACCATGGCTAACACAAACAGCCCCATCACCATGAGAAACCCTTGCCACGATAGCCAAAGGATATAAGCAAAAGAACCCACGATCGTGGCTAAATCGATACATAAATAGGGAAAGAGCGCGACTGCATTGGCAACCGCATTTACGTCTTCAGTCAGGGTTGCCAAAATTCGAGCGTTGCCCAACTGTTCTAAATGGCTCAACTCTGAAGAGAGAATTTGCCGACTCAAGACTAACCGCAAGTTAAAGACGGCATCTTGTGACAGTTGCACCAGCACCACCTGCGAAACTACGCTAGTGACCAGCGAGACGACTGCCAGCAGGATAAAAATGCTCGCGATCGAGCCGATATCTCCACCTGACCCCAGCGCGCGGCTCGCTAGCGCAATCAGAGCCGCACTACTCGCCCCGCTGACGAAGCCTGTAAAAATGGCGATCGCCATCCTGCCGCGAGAAGATTGTAGTAAGAAGAGGAGTAATTTCATTCAGGGTCAAGGGTCAGGGGTCGAGAGTCAGTTCTGAAACCTGTTTCAGTCTAAAGTCTAACGTCCGAATTTTGAGCAACCATCGACAAATTTGGGCAGTGTAGGTCTATAGCAATCCTAAGTGAATGGTGGGATGGGCATCTTGCCCGTACAAGCTGGAAGCCTGTCCCACTCTGACAACTGAAATAAGATTGCCATAGACGATCGCAAGCTGGACGAGTGCCTCTGTGTTTTCTGAAGCCGCCGATGATTTTCATCTCAATCTGATGCTGCCCATACTCTCTGAAGGGGGCGAGGCATTAAATCTTGAATCTACCCTGCAAGCACTGCCTCTCTATCAGTTTCAGGCAGAACTAAGTTGCTTAGGCATTGAAGTCGCGCAAGTTTTTGAGCGCCATCCTCTCGTGCCGGGGGTGATTTTGGTTGAGCAAGGGCAATTTGTCGGGATGATTTCGCGGCAGCAATTGCTAGAGTATTTGCTGCGTCCTCACGGCATCGAGTTATTTCTAAAGCGCCCTTTGCGGGTTTTATCGAGCTATGCGCCCAAATCTTGGCTGATGTTAGCAAGCAACACTTCAATTTTGAGCGCAGCACCGCAGGCATTACGGCGATCGCCTGAGTGTTTGGCAGATCCGATCGTGGTTCAACAGTCATCGGGTTATCAACTGCTAGACATTCACGCTCTCAATATCGCTTACTGGCAAATTCGAGGCATTGAAACGCAGGTTAGATATGAGCGGCTGCAATTGCAAATGCTGCAAAGCGAAAAGATGGCAAGTTTGGGACGGTTAGTCAATGGCGTGGCGCATGAGATTTTAGACCCGGTAAGTTTTATTTGGGGCAATCTCAGCCACGTGTCTGACTATAGTCAAAATCTATTAACGCTGGTGTCTGCCTACGAAAAAGCTCTGCCGCAGCGCACTCAAGAGATTGCCCATATTCAGGAAACGATCGAACTCGACTATCTCAGAGAAGACCTACCAAAAACTCTCAAGAGCATCAAAACAGGAGCAGAACGCCTATCTAAACTCGTCAATGGGTTGCAAAATTTTTGTCACATTGATGAGGTCTATCCCAAGCCTGCGGATTTACATGATTGTCTAGATGGCATATTGTTGCTGCTCAAAAGCCGTGTCAGCACTGAGATTGAGATTGTTAAGCACTATGCTCAGTTGCCGCCTGTGCCGTGTTTTATCGGGCAACTGAGTCAGGTTTTTATGAATATTATCAGTCGATCGCTCGACGTTTTGCTTAATCAAGCCGTGAGCGATCGTCTTAGCTCAGAGTTAAACTTGCCAATCCGTGAATCTAGAATTCGTCCGCGGATTACGATCGTCACCGATTTATGTACGTTACGAGAGAGTGATACTCGGTGGGTTTCGATTCGCATTTCTGACAATGGGCTGGGTATGTCTGCTGAAACTCAACAGCAATTGACAGAAGCGTTTTCGACCAATCAACCTTTTGCGAAAGAAACCAGCTTAATCACCAGTTGTCGCATTATCACGGCTAGGCATGGTGGAAAATTTAAAGTCTATTCTCGCATCCACCCGACTGACGATCGCACAGAAGTGCAAGCCAGGACAGAATTTGAGATTTTGCTGCCCGTTGCTTAAGCAGGTTCGAGATAGTCAGCCTCTAATAGAAACGCACCGCGCGCAAATTTCACCCCCCAATAACCGCCAGGGCGACGATCGATCACAATTCCCTCCTCGTTGAGGTGAATCACATCGGGCGGACGCAGCATCGGCATCGGGTCAGCCGTTTTGACGTAGGGCGGCAGCGAGACCACGCGAACTTTAGATCCGATCGAAAATTCTTTAGCCATTGTAGTAGAGAGTGAACGGAATCAATACTAGTAGTGTGTCATCTAAAACCAAAATATCTCTACAGGACATCGTGAAACCGAGTGAAATCGATCGCGCGTCGCCCGTCTGAGGTTTGAGTTAACAGATCGGCAAACTGCATGTCCCATAAAATCTCTTGAGTCAGATAAGAATAGCGAGCGTGAACCGTTTGGGCAACGGTTTCATCGATTCCGGTTAATGACACCACAATCTCAGTTGCACGGTCTCTCAACGATTCTGGAGTTTCACCATACAAGGGGCTATTTTCGTCGATCGGGTGCATTGCAGTCCAAGTCAAGTTAAAGACTGGAGACAGTTGGCGACTGAGGCTCAAGTCATAAAAGCGCCGGATTGATTGACCTTCTTCGGTAACTTCATCGCGCACCAAAAATACCCAAAGTCGAGCTTCTAAAATCTGGTTGCCTCGCTGGTTGGCCGTCCTAAACATCAGCGTTGGCACCCCGTTATATTGGGCAATGATGGCAACACGACTAAACAAAATTCGTGCTGTCGGTCGAGCGAGGCGGGCAAATGCCAACCCAGTAATCACAGCTACGCCTAATAGACCTAGCATGGCCTCGATCGACACAACCACGTTGCCATAAAACGTTTTGGGTGAGATGGCACCATATCCGATCGTAGCCATCGTCTGCACACTAAAGAAGAATGCGTCCCAAAACGAGCCAGGTTGAGCATTGGCAAGATTGTCACCGCCCACTAGATAAAACAGCGCGAACAGCGTATTCACCACGCCGTAAAGCAGCATCGTCAGGGCAAAAAACCGAGACCAAGAGATAGTCAACAGCAAATAGTAGAGATCATCCCAAGGAGAACGCTCAATGCCCATCCGCACGACATTGGCGTGTCCTTTCTCATCTAACATTCGCTGTGGCGCAGACGGCGTTGATTCTTGAGATTGCTGTCTGCCGATTAATCGACGAACAAACCGTTTGCTGAGAAGCTTCATAGTCAGAATCGTCTAGGTTTGCCCAAATCCTACCGCATTTCTTTAATAGGCTAATGCGATGAAGCTTTTCGCTGCGGTTGCAAATCCGGGTTGCCCCCTAAATCCCCCAAAATTGGGGGACTTTGAACCTCAATTCTGGGCTAGAAGTCCTCCAAATTGGGGGATTTAGGGGGCTGAAGCGCTGAAGAACGAAGCGAAAGAACTCATCAGACTGACGTTTCTTTAATAGGCTAATGCGATGCCATCGGCGCGCGGCTCTGAGGCAGCCATAAAAACCTTGCCCTGGCGCAAAATCATTTGTCCTCGACCAAAGGCACTCGGTTCTGCACTGAGTTGAATTTTGTGGTCACGATCGCTCAATCCGACTGCCACTCCACGCGGAACCGTTTGTTCCAAAAGCACTCGATTTCCTGCCATCCACTGCCAGCGAGGAGCATCTAACGCCGCCTGCGGATTCATGCCGTAATCCACCAGATTGACCACCATTTGCAAGTGACCCTGCGGCTGCATCGGGCCGCCCATCACCCCAAATGGCCCGATCGGGTGCCCATCTTGACTGAGAAACCCCGGAATAATCGTGTGGAAGGGGCGTTTTCCGGCAGCGATTCGATTAGGATGACCAGTTTCTAAAGAGAAACCTGTAGCGCGGTTTTGCAAAGCGATACCCGTTCCTGGAATCAGAATGCCGCTGCCAAAGCCCATAAAGTTTGACTGAATAAACGACACCATTAAGTCATTGTCGGATGCCGCTAGATAAACGGTGCCTCCTTTGGGAAGTCCGGCGGGGGCGATCGCGAGTGCCCGATCGCTGATCATTTGCCGCCGCTCTGCCGCATAAGATTTGCTGACTAAATGAGCGATTTCAACCTCCATAAATCGTGAGTCAGATACGTGCTGGTGAGCATCGGCAAACCCTAATTTCATCGCCTCAATTTGTAGATGAAAACTCTCTACCGAGTCGCGCGCATAGTTAGATAAATCAAACCCTTCCAGAATATTCAATGCCATCAAGGTCGCGATGCCCTGACCATTGGGCGGCATTTCCCAGACGGTGACACCCCGATAATCGGTCGAGATCGGATCAACCCACTCGGCTTGATGGAGTGCCAAATCTGCTTGAGTGATCAGCCCGTTAGTTTGAGCCGCAAATTGCGCGATCGCTGCCGCCAATTCTCCGTGATAAAAAGATTCGCCGTGACTGTGGGCGATCGCTCTCAGCGTCTCTGCATGAGCAGGACTCCGCCAAATCTCGCCCGCATTCGGTGCCCGTCCGTCTGGAAAAAACACCTGCTGAAAAGGCTGAAACTCTTCGCCTGTGAGCGGCAAATAGACTCGCTCGGCTCGTTTCCAGGCGCGGGCTGTCTCAGGAGAAACCGGAAACCCCGACTCCGCATAGTGAATCGCAGGCTCAAACAAGCGATCGAAGGGCAATTTCCCCCAGCGTTTTGAGAGGGTTTGCCACGCTGAAACCGCTCC
This sequence comes from Phormidesmis priestleyi ULC007, assembly GCF_003003695.1. Classification (NCBI taxonomy): domain Bacteria; kingdom Bacillati; phylum Cyanobacteriota; class Cyanophyceae; order Leptolyngbyales; family Leptolyngbyaceae; genus Phormidesmis; species Phormidesmis priestleyi. The sequence goes on along the minus strand of NZ_PVWG01000045.1, from coordinate 20,059 downwards.
CGGAACGGTCACGGTTGACCAGCCCAAAGTGGGCATCTCTAACCATTCAGCCAAGGGGTCTAGCATCATTTGCGGACTTTTGCCCGACGCATTTAAGCCGTGAAGCGTACCATCCCAAACCAGCGCAAAAGCATCTGAGCCAATGCCGTTTGAGGTTGGTTCGACGACCGTGAGCGCGATCGCCATTGCTAACGCCGCATCGATCGCATTGCCGCCCGATCGCAGCATTTCCAATCCCGCTAAGGTTGCTAAGGGTTGGCTCGTTGCGACAGCGGCTTGAGTGCCCATGATTATTCTTCGTCCCGACGGGTAAGGATAGTGATTTAAGTTTTTATTGATTCCATTAAAAATTGATGCTCTCATGTGATTCTAAAATAGTTTTTATTGCGATCGAGGTTCTCGTTAAATTAGCTCAAACCCGTGTCAAGATCAAAGGCACAGCCTACCTGACTCGATTTCTATGTCTGACTTGAAAGCGTCGATCGCCGTTCACTACCACGAGCGCACCAAATATGACCCAGAGACGATTCGCGCCAAGAGTAAGTCTCTCAATTGGAGCCAGCAACCCGTTCCTTTCAAAGATTACAAAATTGGGGTTTCCTTTGATCTCAAGCCCTATCTCAACAACCCGCCCCCAGATCCAACCGCAGAATGGTGGCAACGGTTATCAAAACTGCTCTTTTGCAGCTATGGGCTGACGGGCATGATTCCGACCGATGCAGAACCCCATTATGTGAGAGCGGCACCCTCGGCTGGAGGGCTATATCCGGCTGAAATTTATTTGATCTCTCGCGGCACACCCTTCTTACCCGCCGGACTCTACAACTATCAGGCAAAGACGCATTCTCTCTTGCAATTTTGGGAAAGTGACGTTTGGACATCGCTGCAATCGGCGTGTTTTTGGAACCCAGTGCTAGAAGGTACGCAACTCGCGATCATCCTCTCAGCCGTTTTTTATCGATCGTTTTGGCGCTATGAAGACCGCGCTTACCGCAGAATTTTTCTCGACACCGGGCACCTGCTCGGAAATCTAGAGCTTGCCAGTTCTCTCAATGATTTTCGTCCTCATCTGATCGGGGGCTTTGCCGATGAAGCGGTCAATCAATTGCTTTATTTAGACTCTCAGCAAGAAGGCACGATCGCGGTGATGCCTTTAGCCGATGTGCGAGAAGTCAACCAAAATCTACCGCTGACGCAGACTGCACTCCCCTCTAGCACTCAGCGAGAATATCCTGACCTTGACGACGGAGCGCTGCTTGATTATTTTCATCAAACAACTCAGATTCTGCTTAACCCGACGGCTAAAGTAAATTGGAAGCTGTCACCCGCCGAAGAGCAAGACAAATACAATTTTCCCTTCTGTCTCAAGATGTCCACCGTTTCAGAGGCGATCGCGTGGGGCGACCAGCTAATAGATCTTGAGCAGACAATTTTGCGGCGACGATCGACCCGTGCATATAATGGTGCCGCTCTTACATTGGATGAATTGAAGGCTTTACTCGACTTCACCTATCAGCCTCAGCATTACGTCGAGCAAGATCTAGACGGCTCTCCAGACTATTTTGATTTGAGTTTAGTCGAAACCTTTATCGCCGTTTCGTCAGTCACCGGGCTTGAAGAAGGCTGCTATTACTACGCCCCTAAAGCCCAAGAGTTACGGCAAATTCGCTTTAAAAACTTTCGACGAGAGTTGCACTATCTCTGTTTAGGGCAAGACTTAGGACGCGATGCGAGTGCAGTTTTATTTCACACAGCAGATCTAAAAGCGGCGATCAAGCGATACGGCGATCGAGCTTACCGCTACCTGCACATGGATGCCGGACATTTGGGTCAGCGCCTCAACCTCGCCGCCATTCATCTCGGTTTAGGGGTAAGTGGCATTGCTGGCTTCTTTGACGATCAAGTAAACGAAGTGTTGGGCATCCCCGCAGATGAAGCCGTGTTGTATATCACCACACTAGGGCGACCTCGACGACCTTAAAGCAAAGGACAATCGCGATCGTATCCTCAGTGATTGGAGGGCAGATTCCCTGACGATCGGACGGTCATTTAAAGTTCTATTGGCTTCTGAGAACAATCATAGTAACTACTTTAACGTCAGTTCGGGTTAATCATTGCCTGCCTAGCGATTGAACCTGGTCTCCTGTGCAGCCTGCGATAGTTTGATCGTCCAATGCCGAGCGTCTCGCCCCCTAAATCCCCCATGATGGGGGACTTGGAATGGGCACAATTTCTTGAACGCGGTCGATCTTTCTGCTTCAAAGTCCCCCAAGTTTGGGGGATTTAGGGGGCGAAGGGAACTGAAACGGAGCAGTAACTTATCCCGAACTCAGGTTACTTTAAGAGAATTTCTGTTTTGAGGATTGTCGCCTCGAATACCAATCTGAGGCGATCGATTCCCTGAAGATTAGACCATCTGATGTGGATTAAGAACCCTCACCCCAAACCCCTCTCCCCAGGGAGAGGAGCTTTGAAGCGATTTCTAGTTCTCTCTCCCAGAGGAGAGGGCTAGGGTGAGAGTTCTGAGTCGCACATTGCGTTAAATTTGCTTGACAAACGATCGTGGTTTGTAGAGGCTAAATTGCAGAGTTGCCGTCTGTAGGGACGTTCTATGGCGACAATGGTAGTCAGAAGCTTTTGATTGACTAGACAATTTTTTGAGATAGGAACTTATGGTTGCCCAAGTATCTGACCGCATTTATGAAACTCAAACCCAAGCGATCGCGCGTCAACTGCTCGGAGCCACTCGCGAGTCTCGATCGTTCTTTGCCCAAATGCGCGATCAGATGCGCTGGGATGACAAACTCTTAGGTTGGACGATGGAGAATCCTGGCTTGAGAGTGCAGTTATTTCGTTTTATTGACTGTCTGCCTTCTCTCCGCAGCAAAGCTGAGATCGCCCGCCACTTGCAAGAATATCTCACCGATGCCAGCGTCGAGCTACCCTCAGCCTTAAAGGGATTGCTCAATTTCGCCAACGCGGACTCAATGCCGGGGCAGGTTGCTGCTACAACGGTTTCAACAGCGGTCGAAGCTCTGGCACACAAATATATTTCTGGAGAAAGTACGAAGCAAGTTCTTAAAACGCTAGAGCGATTGCGAAAAGAGAAAATGGGCTTCACCGTCGATCTATTGGGTGAGGCGGTGATCACCGAAGCCGAGGCGCAATCTTATCTCGATCGCTATCTCGACCTGATGACCCAACTCACCGAAGCCTCTAAGAATTGGGCAACGGTTCCGGCGATCGACCTCGCAGACGGGCAGCCGCTGCCAAAAGTTCAGGTTTCGGTGAAGTTGACGGCGTTTTATTCGCAGTTTGACCCGTTAGATGCTCAAGGTAGTCAAGAACGCGTTAGTGAACGTATTCGAGTGTTGCTGCGACGGGCAAAAGAATTAGGCACCGCCGTTCACTTTGACATGGAGCAGTACGCCTATAAAGATTTGACGCTGACGATTCTCAAGCAGATTTTATTAGAGGATGAGTTTCGCGATCGCAGTGACGTTGGCATGACGCTGCAAGCTTATCTGCGAGACAGTGAGCGAGATTTGCAAGATCTGATCGCTTGGGCAAAACAGCGCGGCACTCCGTTAACCATCCGGTTAGTCAAAGGTGCCTATTGGGATCAAGAAACCATCAAAGCGGCGCAAAAAGATTGGGATCAGCCTGTTTATAACGAAAAATCTGCAACCGATGCCAACTTTGAAACGCTAACGCGATTGCTATTAGAAAACTACGAACATCTCTATGCCGCGATCGGCAGTCACAACGTTCGCACTCAAGCACACGCGATCGCGATTGCCAAAGCACTCAAAATTCCTGCACGTCGCATCGAGTTTCAAACCCTCTATGGAATGGGAGACAAATTAGCCAAAGCCATTGTCGATCAAGGCTATCGAGTTCGCGTCTACTGTCCCTACGGCGACTTGATTCCGGGAATGTCTTATCTGATTCGCAGATTGTTAGAGAACACAGCAAACAGTTCGTTTTTGCGACAAGATTTGGAAGAACGCCCGATCGAAGAATTACTTGCTGCACCTCAAAGTTCCGAGTCAAAGTCCGCAATTCTCAATCAAAACTTCGTCAATGTTGCCGATACTGACTATGCCGATCGAGAGTCACGCGATCAGCTTCAACAAGCCTTGCAAACCGTGCGTCAGCAGTTGGGCAAAACCTACCTACCTTATATCGATGGGCAATTTGTCGAAACCGATGACAAGCTGCCTTCGGTGAATCCGTCTCAGTTTAGCGAGGTGGTGGGGCAGATTGGTATGATCAGCATCGACCAGGCAGAACAAGCGATCGCGGCAGCTAAAGCGGCGTTTCCGGCGTGGCAAAAAACGCCCGCAGCGCAGCGATCGGCCATGCTTCGCAAGGCGGCGGATCTGCTAACTCAAAGACGTAACGATCTGATCGCCTGGATGGTGCTAGAAACTGGCAAACCCGTTCGCGAAGCCGATGGCGAAGTCTCAGAAGCGATCGACTTCTGCAACTATTATGCCGACGAGATGGAGCGATTAGATCTTGGCGATCGCTATGACCTGCCCGGAGAAACCAATCACTATCGCTATCACGCCAAAGGCATCGTCGTCGTCATTTCTCCCTGGAACTTCCCGCTAGCAATCCCGCTGGGGATGACAGTTGCCGCGCTTGTTACGGGCAATTGTGCCCTGCTCAAACCTGCCGAAACCTCGTCGGTGATCGCTGCAAAACTCGCAGAAGTGCTGATTGACGCTGGATTTCCGCGTGGGGTGTTTCAATTTGTGCCCGGAGACGGCTCAACGGTAGGCGCACACCTGGTTAAGCATCGCGACACTCACATGATTGTCTTTACGGGTTCTCAAGCGGTGGGGTGTCAGATTTATGCTGAGGCTGCCGTTTTGCAACCGGGGCAGAGACACCTGAAGCGGGTTGTCGCTGAGATGGGCGGCAAAAATGCCATTATTGTCGATGAAAGCGCTGATTTAGATCAGGCAATTCAGGGCGTGGTGCATTCGGCATTTGGCTATAGCGGACAAAAATGCTCGGCGTGTTCGCGAGTCATCGTGCTTGAGTCGATTTATGAGACGTTCTTAAATCGATTGATTGAGGCGACCCGATCGCTCAACATCGGTGCCGCAGAATTGCCCAGCACTCAGATTGGGCCGGTGATTGATGGCGAATCTCAAAGCCGCATCCAGAGCTATATTGAGCAAGGTCGAACTGAGGCAGAAATTGCCTTAGAGATGCCCGTCCCCGATTCGGGTTACTTCGTTAGTCCTGTGATTTTTGCCGACGTTTCACCCGATGCCAAAATCGCTCAAGAAGAGATCTTCGGTCCGGTTTTAGCGGTGATCAAAGCCAAAACATTTGAGGAGTCGCTGACGATCGCCAATGGCACTCCTTATGGGCTGACTGGCGGATTATATTCCCGCACACCGTCTCACATTCAACAAGCCCAAGCCGAGTTTGAAGTCGGCAATTTATATATCAATCGCGGTATTACAGGTGCGATCGTGGCACGGCAACCGTTTGGCGGGTTTAAGCTCTCAGGGGTTGGCTCAAAAGCAGGCGGACGGGACTATCTGCTGCAATTTTTAGAGCCTCGCGTCGTCACCGAAAACGTCCAGCGGCAGGGCTTTGCTCCCATTGAAGGAGCCGACTAACAAAACGTCAGTTCGACGAGTTTTTCCGCTTCGTTGTCAGCGGCTTCTGCCCCCTAAATCCCCCATTCTGGGGGACTTTGAACCGGAAATTTTGGCTCGAAGTCCCCCAAACTTGGGGGATTTAGGGGGCGCGATGAACTGTACCGAAGTCGTCGAATTCACGTTAAAAGAAGTGGCGATCGAGTTCTTTTTAGCAGCAGTCCGCAGTTCATGAGACTGAACGCTGAATCTGGAAAAATCCACGATCCAGCGATCGTCTTAATCTAGGCTTCGATCACCACTCGCAAGTTACCCCGTTTTTTAGAGACACGACAGGCCGTTGAAGAACCCGATCGCTCAAACTCTAAATCCAACAGCGTCGAGCCGACTCGCAAATTTCGCAACCCTAAACGATTAATCGACTCAGGCAACGCTGGATCGATAATTCGCAGATTGTTGCCTGGCGCATCGGGGACTAAATTCACAATCATGTGAACGAGTTGGAAAATGCTGCCCGTTGCCCATGCCTGCGGCGAACACGCAACTGGATATTGAACAGGTTCGTTATCGTCGGTGCGATCGTAGCCGCAAAACAACTCTGGCGGGCGCTGATAAGGCTGGTAGCGCGTCATATCGAGCAAACCCTTACACACTTCTAACGCCTGATCGATCAGACCGAGAGAACGCAGCCCGATCGCAATCATCGCATTATCATGCGGCCACACCGACCCGATATGATAACCCATCGGATTGTAAGCAGGTGACGACTTGCTGAGGGTGCGAATGCCCCAGCCATTAAACATATCTGGAGCGCGCAGCCGCTCGGCGACACTATAGGCTCGTTCGGGCGTGAAGATTCCCAAGTTTAGACAGTGCCCCGGATTAGAGGTAATGCTGTCTACGTGCTTGCCGTCTCCATCTAACGCCAGCGCACAAAAATCCTGGTCATCCATCCAAAAATCTCGGTTAAACCGGATTTTGAGATCTCTGGCTTCTTCCTCCCAGCGATCAGCGAGGTCAATGCGCTTTTTCATGCGGGCAATTTGACTCAACCGCACTTTTGCCGCATAGACATAACCTTGCACCTCACAGAGGGTGATCGCCCCCAGTGCTAGCTGCCCCTTACGATTGACGATGCAGTTGCCAGAGTCCTTCCAGCCCTGGTTGTCTAGCCCTCTTTTAGACTTGCGGGCATAGCTGAGATATCCGGTTTCTTTGAGATTGCAATCGACCCAATCCATCGCGGCGATCGCATTTCCCCACAGGCGATCGAGGGTTTCATAATCGGCAGTCCAAGAAAAATACTCGGCGTAGAGCATCAGCCAGAGCGGTGTCGCATCCACCGTTCCGTAATAGGGCGTATGGGGAACTTCTTGACAACGCGCCATCTCCCCAAAGCGAATCTCGTGCAGAATTTTACCCGGTTGTTCTTCGCGCCATTCGTCTTCGACTTTGCCCTGGTAATAAGCCAAGATCGTCAACGTTTCACGGGCAATTTGCGGGTCGAGTAATAGCGTTTGAGAAGCCGCAATGATCGAGTCACGACCAAACAGCGTTGAGAACCACGGAACTCCGGCTGAGAGGGCTTTGCCTTTGCCAAACGTTTGCCGCAGTAGATAAACATCTTGCTCGGAGCGCTCAATAACTCGGTCGAAGGTGCTTTTGTCTGAGCGAATCTGAGTCACCTGCTGCTGCCAGGCTTGCTCCTCCATAAACTCTGCCGCTTTTGCTTGACCGAGGGTGCGGGGCGCATCGACATTTGACACCGATCGTCCATTGCTCAACATCTGCAATCGATAGCTGAGAAGTTTAGTCTCATGAGATTCTAGCTGAAGATGCCAGATCGCCGTATAGCCTTTGAGAAAGTCAGGCTGATGGTGGAGAAATTGAATGCGCGATTCTAGCAGGGCATTGTCTAAACCCAAGTAGGCCAGCACTAGCTCAACAGGCGCTCCCTCAGAGGCTCGTGAAGTCGATCGATGTTCTGGGTCGAGGTCGGGGCTGGCGAGATCGTGGGGCAATTGCCGGAGAAGTTGACCGCGTTGCGGACGATCGCACCCTCGCACCTCAAACAGATCAATAAAGTCGGCATCAAAGCTGACACTAAGTTCAAAACTAACGGCTTCAGTGCTGTAGTTAGAGATCTCGATTTCTTCAAATAAGCCGCCGTTGAGCACCAGTTCACGTTTGATGCCAATGTTTTCGGCAGAGACTTTTTCATCTAAACGCGGGTTGGTGCACAGCACTGAGAGCGCAAAGCCCTTTTCAGCCGTGCTGCTTAAGAGAATCGGCGATCGTCCATCAATCTGCAATTCTAAACGGCTTAAAAAGCGGGTGTCGTTGCAAAATAGCCCCATGCTGCTGTTGCGACCATCATCAGCAGAGCCACCAATGTTGCCAAAGGTGTCGGTCAGCAAAAACATATCATCGTCTTTGAGCGTTAGCACAGGCTGCGGACGATCGTTTAAAACACCCGCCCATTCTGGGAGAGGTAACTGATCGGCAGGGACAAATTTTCTGCCATCAAGTTCAATAATGTCTAAAGTCATGAAGTCAATCTTTTCCAGCGGAGCGTAGGGGTTTCTGGATTTAAATTTAAACTGGTTTGGGCTGAAGAGGCTGAGAGCTTTGTCGTAAATCAAGATCCCATCACCTTAGAGTTAACCAATGTCTAAATTCTGGCGTTGCAGAATCAGGGATGGAAGGGCTGTAGGGGTAACGCCCCCGCGCCTACCCCCGACGGAGGGCAACCGCAGGGGGATTGCCCCTACCTAAATCATCAAAGATGAATTGCTAGATTTGTCACGTCAAGATTTGGTTGATCTGACTCAATAACTCTTCCATTGATGGTGAATGCAATACTACGGGAGTCGCCATTTCTTGCAATAGGGCTGAAACCGCTTGCTGATCAGAATTTTCTTTAGTTGCACGATGATCGAGAACCAGAATCGGAGGAGCACCGACCAGAGATTTTAGAGCAGACAGCCCTTCTAAGGTAGCGCTTTGAGGTACTGCATCGTGCCAGTAGAACAGAACCAAATCTACGCTATCTGATTGCAGTTTTTGAGCAACTTCTGCCCACGATCGTCCGATCGTGCCTCTAAACCCTGCCGCCTGAATATAGTGAGTCATCGCAGACAGCCATTCTGATTCTTTGGGCAGTTCTGAAGTGTTACCTGCCAGTGCTTCAGCCAGATTTGCTGGGTCGATCGCCATCACCAACGGTCGCCATGCAAAGCCCGCCGCGACTTGAATCACCTGCAAGAGTGCCGAGTCCACTTTCTCTGATCTAGAAGACTGCTCAACTAAAGGCGTTAAACACGGAAACACCGATAGCCCGTGAATTTGATTTGCGGCTTGAGTCGTGGCTTGATCCAAAGTAACCAGGGGCAGAGAGGCGAGAAATGTTTGCTCAGACAAATGCCTGAGATAAGCGATCGGGTCAGGCATCGCCGCATCGAGCAAAACCACATGGGGCTTCCAAACCTGTGCCAATAGCTCTGCTTGCTCTAAGTCATCGGCTTCTAAAACTCGACAGTTGCGGCTGTGTAAGAGGTGATTGAGGTCGGTCGTGGCTTCTGCTGCCGTTTCGGTCTGCTCACCATAGCGAATGGGGCTTAACCGCAAAATCACCAAACTTTCGCCGATCGGCTTGGTTGTTTGAGTCGAGGTCGATTCTTCAGTCACCTGGTCTAGCATTTGCTTGAGTGCCTGATTGGTGATCGGCAAACTGAGAAACTCATCGGCATGATGGCGCTGTGCTTGCTCTCGATCGCCCCTAGTCGCCATCACCGTGACTGGAATATGCCTCGTTTGCGGATCAGCTTTGAGCAACGTCAGCACGTCCCAGCCTGACAAAGTAGGCAGTAGCGGATTGAGTAAAACTGTGCAGGGCTGGAGGCGGCGCGCTTTCTCGACCGCTTCGGTGCCCGATCGGGCAATAATCACGCGATAGCCAAGGTCGCTCAACTGCTCAGAGAGATGCTCGATCGAGCGCACCACCGCTTCGACGACCAGCACGAGACGATTGTGAGGCGAGCGAGAAATGGGTGTAAACACCCCGGATTGATCAGGGTGGTCGATCGTGGATTGTGGATGCGTGGGCGGCAACAGCAAAGTAAACTGACTGCCCTGATGCTCTTTTGAGACGAAGGTGACATCGCCACCGTGCAGTCGTGCCAAACGTTGAGTGAGTACCAATCCTAGCCCAGTGCCTTCAAATCGCCGCGTCAGAGGATTTTCTAACTGCTGAAATTTTTGGAAGATCAAATGCTGTTTTTCAGCCGGGATTCCAATCCCGGTGTCCCAGACGGTGAAAGCGATCCAGCCTTCCCAACGATTGACTCGCAGCCCAATTTTGCCGCCAGTGTTGGTAAACTTCAGCGCATTTGAGAGCAGGTTTAGCAACATTTGACGCAGCCGCATCTCGTCGGCAATCAGGGTTGCAAGACCTGGCTCAATCTCTAGCGTAAAGGTGGGTGGGGCAGAAGGCAGTTCCTGTCCGGCTTCTGGTTTGGCTTCTTCAAGGCGAGACTGCTGCGCTTGCTCAAAGGCGCGGTTGCAGACCGTCTCGATGTTCACAGGTTCTAGCGTGATTTCTAATTGACCCGTCTCCATGCGGGTCAGGTCAAGAATGTCATTGACGATCGTCATCAAGTGCCGCCCACTGCGATGAATCAGTTGAGCATAGCGAACTTGACGCTCATTCAAGGTGCCTAGAAGCTGATCTTTAAGCAGACTTGATAAGCCTAAAACTGCGGTGAGTGGAGTTCTCAATTCGTGGCTGATGCAGGCAAGAAACTCGTCTTTGAGGCGATTAAGCTGCACGAGATCGGCGTTTTTGGCTGCTAATTCTCTGGCAATCTGCTGCTGCTCGGTGACATCTTGAGCTAAAACGAGCCATAAACTTTCTTCGATCAAAGGCAGCGGACACGCGACCCCCGCCGCCTCTAGCTCAGTCTCTAATGCAGTTGAATAAGAGTCAGTGGAGGAAGAACTTCGCTGAGATTCACGCAGCTTTAGATCTGGGTGAATAGTGGGCACTTGCCACCCAGACGTGAGATCTAACTCAGTATTGGGCGAAATAGTGCCGATCGGAATTTTGATCAGATGCAAGATTCGCTCTTGCCCGTTTTTAAGTGGGCAAACGCAGATGCAAGTGTTAGAAGTTGAGCCGAGCCGACAAAAGCTGGTCAGCGGCATCTCGATCGGAGACTCGGCAGATGGGTTCCAGGCATCAGGCGATTGGGTCGGCAGTTTAGAATGCGTGGTAAACTCTAAAACAGCATCGGCATCGTGCTGCACCCAATCGGGGTCAGCCAACTCGTCAAACTGCTGCTGCCAGAAAGTGTTTTCAGCAACGACTCGCCCAGTGTTTGATTGCAGCATCATCGGCATGGGCAACCGCTCTAAAACCTGCATGAGAGACTGAATTGAGGCAGGCAATTGCTCAGTAGATGAAAGCGACAGCGCAAGTTGAGGCTGAAGCGGCAAACTGTCCGATCGCCGAGACGCAAATCGGAGCTTGGCAATTTGCCCTCTTAGCTGCTGTTTGAGCAAGTGATCTGTTTCTGTCGGCAGGGGCTGAGTATCGAGGGGCAACCGATCGGGTTCTTCTGGTTTCTGTTGCCTTGTGGCAATGTCAATGAGCTTCAAGATATAGAGGCTATCGACCAGTCCTTTCAAGTGACGATCGCCATCGACCACTGCCCAAAATCGCTGAGAGCTATCTTTAAATCTTGGTTTACATTCGTTCAGAGGTTGATCAATGAGTAAGGTAGGCAGTGGCTCGATCAGCAAGGAACTCAGGTCAGAAAGTGACTTTTTGAGCGCACTTGCAGCAGTTTTGTCTTGCGCCGCCAAGAGTGACATCAACTTGCGAGCTTGAATCAGCCCGATCGGGTATTGCTGCCGATTGACGACCACTAAGTGACCACAAGCGCTCTCACCCAAAATTTCTACAGCGATCGCCAGCGTAGCGGTCTGAGGACAGATCGGAGCCGATTCAAGAAAGTCGCTGAGGGAAGCATTATGCATCGCCATGAAACACCCGCCGAACTGTGAGGTAGACCGAAAAACAGCACTAAATGCCTACAGATTAAAGGTTCGACAGCTTTGTACTAACATCGAAGCGGGAAACGAAACCCAGATTTGATATTTCATCTTATAAGCAGGTTTTAGGAAAAACTAAATTGTTGCGAGGCTGCAACAAACAGCAATCAACCCGTATATTGAGAACCTGAATTATAAAAGTGCAGAGCCTGGTTACGCCGCCGCTCATCTTATTAAATTCAGCATTCCGTAACCTTTTTTAACGAAAAGCCGTATTGTTAAATAAATATTAAAACTGGTCAGGAATCCTGCTATAAAGACTCTTGACACCTTAGCGATCGGTTTTCAACCCTGCGATCGCATTCAATTCTGTCAAAAACTCACCTTGCCGTCTTTTCTATTTAGCCTTGACAGCCTCACTCTTCAACGTTCAACGTCCTAAGCTGTTTGTTTGCGTTTTTCTCAATTCGAGAGAGTTGGCTCGATCGGTTCAGCAAGCTCTGATCGATGATGCACCGGGCGCACCTCAAAAAGAACGCTACACCGTTGTCAGTCCAGAATCTGATCAGGCATTTTTTTCGCTGGTTGAGCAACAGAGACAGCAGCTTGACTGTTTGATTTTGCAAGACGGCTCTCAGTTGCCCGCTCTCATTACTTGGCTGCACAACCAGGCGACGCTGCTGCCGATCGTGATTCTGGACGCAACGCCAGATCCGGAGGCTGGAGTCGCAGACCTAGAAGCGTCAATCTTTCTATACCATTCAGCAGAAGTTCGGTTAGCGCTTAACAAGGTAGAGGAGATGGCGGAGTTTGTCGATCGCGCGATCGATCAGTTTCTCAATCTTTCTCCTTCGTGTCGTTTGCCCAATGCTTCATCAGAACCGGATCTCAGCACTCAAAACTTCTTGCTGCTGCACCAACGACGGTTGACCGAGAAGCTAAAAGAGCGATTGGGCTATCTAGGAGTCTATTACAAGCGCAATCCTAAAGCGTTTTTGCGATATTTGCCTCAAGCTGAACGAGAAGAGCTTTTAGCTCAATTGCGCGACAGTTATCGAGTCATCATCCTTAATTATTTTGTAGACGACAGTGGATTAAATCAAAGAATCGATGACTTTGTGAATACCATTTTTTTTGCTGATATCCCCGTCGCTCAGATTGTTGAAACGCACATGGAGTTGATGGATGAATTTGCGAAACAGCTAAAATTAGAGGGGCGCAGTGAAGAAATTTTGCTCGATTATCGATTGACTCTGATTGATACGATCGCGCACCTGTGCGAAATGTATCGTCGATCGGTTCCCAGAGAGTCTTAATTGCAAGTTGCTAATTGGTTATTGCTCACGGCTAAATCATGAGTCCATTAAAAAAAACTTACGTTCTCAAGCTCTATGTTGCCGGAAACACGCCCAACTCGATTCGGGCGATTAAGACATTGAACAATATTTTAGAAAAAGAGTTTCAAGGAGTTTACGCGCTGAAAGTGATTGATGTGCTTAAAAATCCGCAGTTAGCCGAGGAGGATAAGATCTTAGCAACGCCCACACTCGCCAAAATTTTGCCGCCGCCCGTTCGTAAAATTATTGGCGACCTTTCCGATCGAGAAAAAGTCTTGATCGGGCTTGATCTGCTTTATGAAGAACTGCGCGAAGAGGAAATTGATGGTTAGAAAATCCGCGATCGCAGCGCGTAAAAGACTTTTGACAAGTCGCTATTTGGTGAACAAATTTAGCAGAGTTACTCCTAATTTCGGACGATCGTTGCTCCGGTTTAAAAAACAATTTTTATGACTCAAACGAATCAAAGCGAATCACGCAATCAAGTAGAAATGTCAGGCGTTCAAAAAATTCGCACCCTAATCGAGGGCTTCGATGACATCAGTCATGGCGGATTGCCCGTCGGACGCACCACGCTGATCAGCGGCACCTCTGGAACGGGGAAAACTCTGTTTGCATCTCAGTTTCTCTATAACGGGATCACTCAATTTGACGAGCCAGGAATCTTTGTCACCTTTGAAGAATCTCCAGCAGACATCATCAAAAACGCTCTGAGCTTTGGGTGGGATCTTCAAAAATTTATCGGCGAAGGGAAGCTATTTATTCTCGACGCATCGCCCGATCCCGAAGGGCAAGATGTCGTTGGCAACTTTGATCTCTCCGCCTTAATTGAGCGGATTCAATACGCAATTCGGAAATATAAAGCGCGGCGAGTGTCGATCGACTCCGTAACGGCGGTGTTTCAACAATATGAGGCGGCAGGGGTCGTGCGTCGAGAGATTTTTCGGCTGGTGGCGCGGCTCAAACAAGTCGGCGTAACCACCATCATGACCACCGAACGCATTGATGAATATGGCCCAGTTGCCCGATTTGGGGTCGAAGAGTTTGTCTCAGACAATGTGGTGATCGTGCGAAACGTTTTAGAGGGTGAGCGGCGCAGAAGAACCGTCGAAGTCCTCAAGCTGCGCGGCACGACTCACATGAAGGGCGAATACCCATTCACGATTACCAATCAGGGAGTCAACATCTTCCCGTTGGGTGCGATGCGTCTGACTCAGCGATCGTCCAACATCCGAGTCTCGTCTGGTGTGACAACCTTGGATACCATGTGCGGTGGCGGCTTCTTTAAAGACTCGATTATTTTGACAACCGGGGCCACCGGAACTGGAAAAACTCTGCTAGTCAGCAAATTTTTGCAAGAAGCGTGTCATCGGGGCGATCGCGCCATCTTATTTGCCTACGAAGAGTCTCGCGCTCAACTCTCCCGAAACGCCTATTCGTGGGGCATCGACTTTGAGGATTTAGAGCAAAAAGGGTTACTCAAAATTATCTGCGCCTATCCTGAGTCGGCAGGGTTAGAAGATCACTTACAGATTATCAAGTCAGAAATTGCCGAATTTAAACCCTCGCGAATTGCGATCGATTCTCTCTCTGCCCTCGCCCGTGGAGTCAGCAATAACGCCTTTCGTCAGTTTGTGATTGGCGTGACAGGCTTTGCCAAACAAGAAGAAATCACAGGGTTCTTCACCAATACGACCGATCAGTTTATGGGGTCGCATTCAATTACTGACTCCCACATCTCGACGATCACTGACACGATCATCATGCTGCAATATGTGGAGATTCGCGGGGAGATGTCTCGTGCGCTCAACGTCTTTAAGATGCGCGGTTCTTGGCACGATAAAGGCATTCGTGAATATACGATCAGCGCTCAGGGCCCCGATATCAAAGGTTCGTTCCGCAACTTTGAGGGAATTATTAGCGGTTCACCGACTCGCATTGCCGTTGACGAAAAGACGGATCTGTCTCGCATCATCAAAAGCGTCAAGGACGAAAAAGAATAGCCCATGACTCAACCGCTAATTGGAATTATTATGGGCAGCGACTCCGATCTGCCGACGATGCAAGGCGCGATCGTCATCTGCAAAGAATTTGAAGTGCCTTGCGAAGTGGCGATCGTCTCAGCCCACCGCACCCCCGATCGCATGGTGGACTACGCCAAGCAAGCCCATCTGCGCGGCATCAAAGTGATTATTGCGGGCGCAGGCGGTGCGGCACACTTGCCAGGAATGGTAGCTGCGTTAACGCCTCTGCCTGTGATCGGCGTGCCTGTGGCGAGTCGGCACCTGCAAGGCGTGGACTCTTTGTACTCGATCGTGCAAATGCCTGCTGGAATTCCGGTGGCAACGGTGGCGATCGGAAATGCGACCAATGCGGGTTTGTTGGCGGTGCAGATTCTCGCGAGTCATAACCCCGATCTGCTGGCAAGAGTGCAGCGCTATCGTCAAAGTCTCGCTGATCTCGTGATGGAAAAACAAGCCAAGCTAGACACAGTGGGCTACGAGAAATATTTAGAGACTTGATGATCTGTCTAACGTTTAGGCGGGAAGAACAACACCGGGTGCCAGCTTCGCCGAAGAATCTCCCCCGTAAAGCTTGGGGCTGACCAGTCAAGCAGGTTGTTTCTGTTATCGGTCGAAAGGACGATCGCGCTCGTGTCTGATTCTTGAGCAGCCGCCAACACTTGGGCGATCGGGTTTCCTCGTCTTACATCCAGCGTCACCTCGACTCCGCAGCTTACTAAGTCATCTCTTACAGGCTCTAGCGTCTCGCAAACCACTTGCTGCTGCTGCGCTAGTGTCAGTTCGTGTCTGCCCCCTTCTTCAACAACCCAACAGAGAATCACTCCTTTAAGGGCTTGAGCGCTCTGGGTTTGAACGAAGTGCTTGATCTGCTCGATCGTATGCTTTGAAGCACTGCTATCGTCATAGGGCAACAGCAAATAGCGCAACAGATGCTGACAGCGCAAACTCAGTTCTTCAGAGGTGTAAGTTGAAATCATTTGCGGGCGCAGCGTTAGCAAAGGAATGGTCGTGCGTTGAGATAGCTCGGTCGTGGTGCTGCCAAACAGTTTTTCGGTCAATAGATTGCGAGGTTGGGTGCCTAAAATGATCACGTCGGCTTGGTGAGTCGTGACCATCTTTAAAATTACGTCTAGAGGTCTGCCTGCCTGCACTTCAACTTTAACGTCTGCCCCAGCAGGCACTTGCTTTAAAGCAGCCGAAAGCACGTCTTGAGCGCGATCGATCTTCTCAGCATCTGCTTTAGGAATGGTTGCCTCCTCCCGAAGGGGAACGGTGTGTAGAAACACAAGATGAGTCATGCCACCTGCCACCAGACTAGGAACAAACTCAACCAATCGCTGTAAACCATCTGTTAAATCGGTGCAAATTAGAGGGCGCTGAAACATGAGCGAATCGACCTCCTAAGGGAGCTATGAGGCGTTTTCTTCACAGTATCACTCTTCAAGATAGGTCGTTCGTCGTACGGATTACTCACCTGCAATTACAAATTTAGACAGAAGCAGATCGGGGACGTTCTTCACTAGACTGAAGAGGCAGCCGTGTAGAGATCTACATAGATCGGAGAAATGACTTTGAGCAGTTTGCAGATGTTTGAACTTGAGACGGCCGAGACGCTGGTGCGATTGTCAATTTTGCTGATTTTAGTGGTGGTGGTTGGTTTTTTTGTGGCGGCTGAGTTGGCGATCGTCTCTGCCTCAAAGAGCGAGATTTATAGTCTGTCTCAAAAAACGGACGATCCAAGCACTAGCAAAGCGGCTGAGTTGATTCATCACGCTCAAAATAATCTAGAGCACTATCTATCGGTGACGCAAACGGGCACGACTGCGGGAAGCCTACTCCTGGGCTGGTTAGGCGAGGGGGCAACCGTTCACTGGATTGAGCCTTGGATTAGTCGAATTCCGATCGATCATTTGCCTGTAATGATCACGTCTCATGCGATCGCGGCGACGGTTGCCTTTCTCCTCGTCACCTATGTCGAAATTCTTTTAGGTGAGTTAGTCCCCAAAGTCTTGGCAGCAAACGCTCCTGAACAAACGGCTCTCTTGCTAATTCGTCCGTTAGAGTTTTGCTCTCGGCTATTTTTTCCGGCGCTGGTCGTTCTCAATGCCAATGTGCGACTGCTGACATGGGGAGTTGCCCGCAAACCAAAAACAGCATTTCTATCTGCTTCTGAGGCTCCTTTAGTTCAAAACGATGCTCACTCTGCGTTGATTGCTGGCTCTTTAGACTTGCCCACTATTAACGAGAAATTAGGGTTGAGTTTGCCGCTTCAGGAGGCTTATACGACGCTGGCAGGATTTATGATCCATCAGTTGGGGCGGGTTCCGTCTCAGGGCGATCGCATTCAGTGGAGCGAGTTAGAACTAGAGGCGGTTCGCGTCACTGACGATCGGGTTGAAACTATTTTGCTGCGTCAAGTCACCCGTCCGTTAGTCAATCTTGCTGTCGAGCCAGTCTTGGTCGAAGAGTCTCTGGCTTCTAGCCCCTAATTCCTTGTACTCTAGAGATAGTCTTACGAGGCAAATTTTATGTCTCTAACCGCACAGCAGGTGGCAGACTTAATGCCCGATGCTACACAACTTGAGAGCAACGAGCCAGAGATGGAAAGTTCTTTGCATTACATCCAACTGGCTTTGTTGGTGGCTTGTTTAGAGTGGTTTTGGCGAGATCAAACTGACTTTTTTATTGGGGCGAATCTGACGATTTATTTCAGTCGCCAACAGCTTAAAAATCGCGATTTTCGAGGGCCTGATTTCTTCTTAGTCAAGCAAACCCAAAAGCATCCCCGCAAGTCTTGGGTCGTCTGGGAAGAAGATGGGAGATACCCCGATTTAATTATTGAGCTACTATCAGATTCAACGGCGGATGTCGATCGCACCTTGAAGAAATCACTCTATCAAGATCGTTTTCGGACACCAGAATATTTCTGGTTTTCACCTGACACCTTGGAGCTGAAAGGATTGAGGCTTGTGAGTCGGGTCTATCAGCCGATCGCTCCCAATCATCAAGGTCTTTTTTGGAGCGAAAGTCTAGATTTATATTTAGGAATTTACAACCAAAAATTACGATATTTTGATTTACAAGGTGAGCTTTTAATGTCGCCTGAAGAGGCTGCACTAGAAGCACAACGAAGATCAGAACAATTAGCTGCCCAGCTACGATCGCTCGGAGTTGAGCCAGATACCTAAACTATAAAACCCCATTTTCTATCTCTTCTAGATAGATAAATTTAGGCGCTTTTACACCTGCTTTTTTTCTGATTTCTACTAACGTTGGCGACTCAAAAAACGTTCTTGCATTCTCTAAAGACAACCATCTATAAAGGTGAACAATGCTATTTGGATCACGATCGTATTTTAATAGTTGATAACTGATTTCTCCAGCATCTTTTCTGATGTTGATGGCTCCATCAAAGATAGTTTTCCATGCTGGATAGTCTTCTACTTCATGAATAATCAAAACATATTGCACAGTAATATCTCTATCATGTAAAGTTAAAACGCTCACTGTTTATCGGCGACGCGAAGGCTTTAACGATAGACCAAAAGCCTTTCCACGTTCGCTTCAACAACTGTATCGTTATACCTATTAGTCTATGCAGATTCAAGATGAGTGACCGGAATTTGCTCAGTTCGTTCAGGCGACTTTTCTCCAGTTGCAACCGCATGAACAGTATGAAGAATATCGGCTGAGTAATAACGATTGCCACAAGTATCGCAAACCCCGATCGTCACATCTTCAAGAATGACAAATCCATCCCGGTGCTTAAACGCCTCACGCTTGACGAAACGCGGTTGAACAGTTCCTTCGCAATACTCACATCGATATCCGTACATACAATTAGCCCTCAAGCTCAGTGACTTCGTAAACGGTAATGATCAAATAACGCTCACTACTTGCGAACCGTCCAACGACTCCGACAGGTGTTTGTCGATCGAGCGCGGTTCCTACTACTATATATTTTGTGCCTCTAGGGTCATCTTTTTCAACTCGAATAATTTGACCGCTCAAAACAGCTTCCTCAACATCCAAAATGGTCAGAAAATCCTCAGCCATTTCTTCCATTGCATGGGCTGACATATCGCCGAAGTCGAATCTTCTCTTTGATGCGGTCAATATCATTGCGAGGCACTTATTACTTTCCGTCATGGTAAGCCAATTCTAGAACTGAACGGTCATCGTCTGCTCGTTTTCACCTCGTCTAGAAAGTTGTGACCTGCTCCATCAATCATAAAAAAGTTGACACCACTACCTAGTAATCCGCCCGCAAATGGAATAATTTCTGCAATCTTGAAACCACCCTTGACGCTGACCTTGATTCCGAGTGCCTTTAAGACTGGAATCAAAACTGCTTTGGCAAACTCTTTGGCGGCTACGTCGTTAGCACCTTTAGACACTGCTTGCCTCGCCTTTTTACGAAGGCTGCCATCATTTGCTGCACCAGACAATACAAAAGTTTTGACATACTCGTCATTTGTATCTAATCCGTGAATCTCTGCGAGTACACCGCCCATTTCAATCAAGTGATACATCAAACAATGTCTCCGGGCAATGAAGCGAGACCCCAGGCACCGAGGGAAATGCTAGAAAGAAAGCCAGAGATTGCCCCTTCAGTCGTTACTTTAGAGGTGGCATGCCAGATTACCTCATTAGAAGCATCCTCTTTGTTATATCCTTTTGCTTTTAATGTCTCACGCGCATACTGCTTAAAACGATCTGGGTCGTAAGTAAGTTCCAAAATTCCCGTAACGCTGCCGTCAACGGTTGATAGAGCTTCTGTGAAAATGCTTGTCATGTTGTAAATAGTGAACTGCTAGACAACTATTTTCTAAGTTGCCCTGAACAGTTCATTTCTTAACGCATCGATATAGCTCTAAATTAGACCCACCATTTGAAACCTGAGAATTCAAGAATTATTAGACCTGAATTGATCTTTCACCCTTCACTTTGGGTGCGACCTCTACTTGATTTAATCATTCAATCATGATATTACCTCAGTGATGCAACCAAGAGGGGTGAGTATGAG